>JBEVIH010000124.1:0-15823 GCA_040510815.1 Xanthobacteraceae bacterium
ACGACTCCTACATCCCGAAGGTCTTGAGCAAGCCGGGCGTGCTGTGGGCCGGCCATTTCAAGACCGTGCTGACCGCCCCCGGATCGCACATGCTGCGGACCAACGACCCCAGCGTGCCGGCCGGCAGCGATTATGTGCTGATCTTCGGCGGCGAAAGCACCATGGCCTTCACCAAGGGCGCCGATGCCTTCCGCAAGCACGCCCCGAGCCGCCTCGATCGCGACCTTTCCGATGAGGACAGGACCATGCTGGCGATGCGCATGGGCGAGCGCCAGTGCGTGCTGACCGAGGAGATCCGCGTGCACGGGCCGGCGCGCGGGGCCGCCGGCGACACCATGCCGCCCGGCCCCTATATCCAGCTCGGCAGCTTCAATTGCCCGCGCGAGTCGGAGGATCAACTGCTGGCCTGGTATTCCGACTTCCGGCTGCCGGCGGTGCAGAGCGCGCGTGAGTTCATCGGGGCGCGCAAGCTGCTCGCCACCTCCGGATGGGTGAAGCACGTCATTATGTACGAGTTTCCCTCGCGCGACTCGCGCGAGCGCGTGCAGAAGCATGTCGAGGAGCATTACCCCGACGGGATCGCCTGGACCAAGCGTTTCATCCCGGCGCTCACCCACGCGCCGAGGTCACCGGTGCTGGCCGAGCGGATTTGGCCGCCGGCGCGCGGCTGACGTGACGCGCCGAAGGAGGGAGGAAGCGGTGAGGGATCCGATGCGCTGGCGGTGGATCTTCGCGGTGGCGCTCGGCGTTGCGCTCGGCGCCGGCGCGGCGCGGGCGGAATTCCCGGAAAAGCCGGTGCGCTTCATTCTCGGCTTCTCGCCCGGCGGCGGGGTCGACATCCAGGCGCGCATCGTCGGCGACGTGCTGCAGAAGAAATGGGGCCAGACGATCGTCATCGAAAGCCGGGCCGGCGCCAATGGCAGCATCGCGGCCGAGTTCGTCTCGCGCGCGGCGCCCGACGGCTACACCGTGGCGTGGGTCTCGAACGCCCACACCGCGACGCCGAGCCTGCTCAAGCTCGGTTACGACGCCATCAAGAGCTTCGCGCCGATCACGCAGGTGACGCGGACGCCGGACGTCCTGGTCGTCCCGTCGGGCTTCCCGGCCAAGACCCTGCGGGAGTTCATCGCGCTCGCCCGCTCCAAGCCCGGCGAGCTCAACTACGCCAGCGTGGGCACCGGCGGCGCTCCGTTTCTCGAAATGGAGATGCTGATGAAGCAGACCGGGATCAAGCTGAATCACGTGCCGTACAAGGGCGGCGGCGACGCCGTCGTGTCGGTGCTGGCCGGCACCACGCAGGCCTATTTCGGCGTGATGGCGACCATGCTCGGGCAGATCCAGGCCGGCCAGCTGCGGCCGCTGGCGCTCAGCTCTTACCAGCGTTCGCCGATGCTGCCGGAGGTGCCGACGGTGGCCGAAGCCGCCGGCCTCGAGCGCTTCGATGCTGCCGACAGCCAATGGACCGGGCTGCTGGCGCCGGCGGGAACGCCGAAGCAGGTCGTGGACAAGCTCCACAAGGACTTTGCCGAGGCGCTGATGTCGCGGGAGGTCCAGCAACGCATGGCCGAGGTCGGGTTCATTCCGGTCGCCAGCACGCCGGAGGAATTCACCGCGATGATGGTCAAGGACATTCCGAAATGGGCGGCGCTGTTGAAGGACGTTCCTCGACAATGACGCGCAGGCGCCGGGGAGGCGAGGTCATGCGGTGCACCTTCGTGACTGCGCTCGCGGCGGCGGGCCTCGCGCTCGCTCCCGCGTCGGCGCAGGAGCCGTCGAGCTGGCCGTCGAAGCCGGTGCGGCTCATCGTGCCGGCGTCGGCGGGCGGGATCGCCGACGTCATGGCGCGGCTGATGGGGGAGGCGCTTGCGAAGCGCCTGGGCCAGCCGTTCATTCTCGAAAATATTGCCGGCGGCGCGAGCCTCATCGGCACGGCAGCGGCGGCCAAGGCGCCCCCGGACGGCTACACGCTGCTGATCGCCGCGATCGCTCCGCTCGGGATCGTTCCGCATGTGCGCAAGGTGCCGTATGTGGTGGAGCGCGATCTCGTGCCGGTCGGCATCGTGTCGACCCAGCCGCACCTGCTGCTGGTCAATCCGAGCAAGATGGCTGTTTCGACCTTGCCGGAGTTCATTGGGCTGCTGAAGGACAATCCGGCCAAGTACAATTACGCGTCCTCCGGGCCGGGTCAGCTCAATCATCTCGAGATGGAGCTGCTGCTGCTCAAGAGCGCCACCAAGATGACCCATGTCCCCTACAAGAGCAGCGGCGACCAGGCGACCGCGCTGATCGGCGGGCACGTCGACGCGGCGGTCTTCGGCATCACCGCGGCCTTGCCGTACGTCAAGGGCGGCAACGTGCGCCCGATCGCCGTGATGACGGCGGAACGCTATCCGGACATGCCCGACCTGCCGGCGGTCAGGGAGCTGATCCCGAGCTTCGGCGGCGTGTTCTCCTGGCACGGCATCCTGGCGCCGGCGGGCACGCCGAAGCCGATCATCGACAGGCTCAACAGGGCGATGGCTGACTATCTGCACTCGGCCGAGGGCATCGCCCAGATGAAGGCGGTCGGCGCTGAGGCTGTCGGCTCGACGCCGGAGCGCCTGGCCGAGCTCATCAAATATGAGAGCGCGCTCTGGGCCGATGTGATCAGGGCCGCCAATCTGACGATCCAATGAGGCTAAGATTTAGCGGCGATGTCACCCTGTTCCGGGCTCTGATCGATCAGAATTTGAAAATGAGAATGAGAGGGTTTGATCTTCCCGGCGCCCTGCAAAATCGGTCGAGGGTTCATGCGTAGCGTGGATCGCTTGGTGCAGGCCATTCCGGTTTTTTATCTCGTTTGGGCATTGCCGCTGCTGTTGGCGTTGTCGGTGCTGATACCTCCGGCGCAGCAGCCGGACGAGCCCGCGCATTTTCTGCGCACCGTGCAGATCGCCGGCGGCAGCCTGTTCGGGTACCGCGTCGGAAGCAGCGCCGGCGGTCCGGCGGATCCCGCGGTCATCCCTGCCTTGGCCCCCTTCTTCCCGGCGTTCTTTCACCCCGAGGTCAAGATCACCAGTGCGATGCATGCCGTGTCCAATTCCATCCGTTGGAGCGGCAAGACGCAGGTTCAAGAATTTCCCAACGTCGCTATTTTTCCGCCGTTGATGTACGCGCCCGGCGTTCTGGCGGTATGGGTCGGCCGGGCGTTGGATTTGACGGTCGTTCGGACCCTTCATCTTGTCCGCGTGGCCAATGCGCTTGCCGCGGTCCTGGTGACTTTCCTGGCGCTCGTCGCGGCCAGACGCACCCGTTGTGCGCTTGCCGCGCTGGCGGCTATGCCCATGATGCTTGCGCTCGACGTCTCGGCCAGCCACGACGCTCTGATGATCGCGTTGGTCTTCCTGGCGGTTGCAATGATCGATCGGGTGGTCGACGAGAACCGTGATGCGACCGGCCTCGAGACCGCGCTGATTGCGGCTGCGCTCGCCCTGCCGGCGATGGCGCGGCCGCCCTACGCCGCGCTTTCGGCCCTACTGTTGCTGACCGCGCCTATTCGGTCGTTGCGGCCATGGGCCGCCGCGGCCACGGTCGGGGCGGCAACCTGCGCCTGGTGGGTCTACACGGCGATGTTCAGTCTGACGCGGTTGGCTCCGGCCGACCCGCCGGCGCAATGGGAGCTGGTGAAAGCCGATCCAACCCTGATTGTTGCGGTGCTCTGGCGAACGTTGGTCCGGGAATGGATGGCGTTGGGCGAGCAGCTCGTCGGGAAGCTCGGGTGGCTCGACACGCGCCTGCCGACTTTCTTTATCTTGGTGGCCGCCGGTGTGCTGATTCTGACATTTTTGAGCGCGACGGCGGGTCCTGCGCGCCGGCCTTGGCTGCCGGCGGCTGCGGTTTTCGCCGGCGTCTTGATCATGGGCGTGAGCTTTTATTTCGTGCAGAGCCCGCCCGGCTTCCCGATCGTGGCTGGACTGCAGGGGCGCTATTTCCTGCCATTCGCCGCGGCGTTTGCGCTTGCATTCCCGTGCCTGCCGACGCTCGGGCGACGGATCTTGCCGTTGGCCGCCGGAGCGCTCGTCGTGTTGGCGCTCAGCGGTCCGGTGGTCGTCATCGACACCCTGGTGACACGCTACTATCTGGGTGCAGGATGACGCTCGAGATGCCCGGTACTTGCACTCGTTGTCCTCGCGCGCGGCGGTCGAGGCGAATGAATGCCGGACTGCTGCTGCTGGTCGGCGCGCTCGCCCTTTGCGCCGCCGCGCCGGCGAGCGCGCAGGGCGACGTCGCCGCCTTCTACAAGGGCAAGCAGATGCGCATGATCGTCGGCTCGGCGGCCGGCGGCGGCTATGACCTGTTCGCGCGCATCGTCGCGCGCCACATCGTCCATCACATCCCCGGCCAGCCGACGGTGATCGTGCAGAACCAGCCCTCCGCCGGCGGCGTGGTGATGACCAATCAGCTCTACAGCCAAGGCCCCAAGGACGGCACCGTGATCGGCGTGCCGATCAACGGCCTGCCGACGGCGCCGCTGCTGCAGTCGGGCACCCAGTTCGACGCCACCAGGCTGATCTGGATCGGCAGCACCAACCGGGAGGCCTACGTCGCCTTCGTCTGGCACACGACGCCGGTCGAGCGCATCACCGAGTTGGCGACGAAGGAGGTGGTGGTGGGCGCCACCACGCCGGGCACCACCATGGTCGATTTTCCGTTGTTGGTGAACGACGTGCTCGGCTTCAAGTTCAAGGTCGTACGCGGCTATCAGGGCACGCCGCAGATCAACCTCGCGATCGAGCGCGGCGAGGTGCAGGGCATGGGCGGGCTGGGCTGGGCCTCGGTCAAGGCGCAGACGCCGCATTGGATCGCCGAGAAGAAGATCAAGGTGCTCGCCCAATACGGCTTCAAGCGATACGCGGAATTGCCCGACGTTCCGACCATGCTGGAGCTCGCCAGGTCGGGCGCCGACCGCCAGGCGATGACGATGCTGTTCGCCCGCACCGAATATGGCCGGCCGTATTTCCTGCCGCCCGACGTGCCGCCGGAGCGGGTCGAGGCGCTGCGGCGCGCCTTCGATGCGACCATGAGGGACCCGGCCTTCCTGGCGGAGGCGGCCAAGCTCCAGTTCGAGGTCGATCCGCTCACCGGCGAGCAGGTCCAGGCTCTGGTCGCCCAGCTCGCCAACACGCCGCGCGAGGTTGTCACCCGCGTCCGCGCGGCGCTGGAGGCGCCGGCGCAGTGACGCGCATCGGCGCGCGCGGCGGAACTAGGGCGTGTACTCATCAATTGCGGCTAGCCGATCATGGGGCACGTCGGTCGCGGTGGGTCGGTGTCCGAGATCGCGCCGGTCGGTGTGCGGGCGATAGGAGACGAACATGACGCTGGAAGGTGGTTGCTACTGCGGCAAAGTTCGCTATGCAGCGGCGGGAAAGCCGATGCTAAGGGCGCAATGTCATTGTCGTCCTTGCCAGTATTTTTCCGGCGGCGCGGCGAACATGTTCTTGCTGATGCCGGTCGACGGTTTTCGATACACGAAGGGCGAGCCTCGCCAGTTCAAACGCGACGATCTCGAACGCGCGGTCACGCGAGAATTCTGCGGCGATTGCGGCACGCAGCTCATCACGCGTCGCCCCGGCCTAAACGCCATCGTCCTCAAGGCCGGAACGCTCGATGATCCGACCCAATACGGCGAGTGCCAGATGGCGATCTACGCCAGCGACAGGCAGGCGTTCAACTGCATCCAAGAAGGGTTGCCGATCTACGAAGGTTTACCGCCACGCTGAGGCGAGCGGCTCTACCAGTGCCCTACACCGGACTCAGGGTGCAAGGATGGTTCGCAGACGATGCCTATGCGAATGACAGTGAGACATATCTGCCGACGTCCTGAAAGCGGACCTCCGATCTGCGCGTTAATGAGTACACGGCTCAGTCGAGCTTGATGTTCCCGCTGTCCTTGAGGACCTTCGACCAGCGCGCGGTCTCGCTGCGAATGAAGGCCGCAAGCTCGTCCGGCGTCTTGCTGCTGGCCGCCAGAATTCCCGCCTTTTCGAGCTTGGCGATCACCGCTGGGTCGGCATAGATGCCCGCGACCTTGCGGTGGAGCTTGTCGATGATCGGCGCGGGCGTGCCGGCGGGAGCGGCGAGCGCGATCCAGACCGACCCGTCGTCGAGCCCGGGCAGTTGCGCCGCGGCGCCGAGACCCGGCAGGTCGGGCAGCATCGGCAGCGGCCGGTTACCGTATTTCGCCAGCGCCCGATAGTGGCCGCCCTCGATCAGCGGCAGGCTGGTGCCGATGCTGTCGAAGGCGAAATCGACGGTGCCGGCGAGCACCGCCTGGCCGATCTCGGCGCTGCCCTTGAACGGGACGAGCTGCACGTCGATGCCCGCCGTCCTCGCGAACAGCACGGCGCCGAGCCGCGACGTGATCGTGCCGGCGCCCATGTTGAGCTTGCCGGGGTTGGTTTTGGCCCTTGCGATCAGCTCCCTGACGGTCTGCGGGCCGTCGCTGGCGCGCACCACGAGCAGCAACAGGTTGTTCGCCAGCAACGTGATCGGCGCGAAGTCCTTGAGCGGATCGTAGGGCAGGTTCGGCAGCACCAGCGGGTTCATCACCATGGTCGTGTCCATGGGCACGAACAGCGTGTAGCCGTCGGGCGCCGAGCGGGCGACCATCCGGGCGCCGATCGCGGTATTGCCGCCGGCGCGGTTCTCGATCACCACCGGCTGCCCGAAGTCCTCGCTCATCTTCTGCCCGACGAAGCGCGCGATCAGGTCGGCCGGGCCGCCCGGCGGGAACGGCACCACGATGCGGATCGTCCGATTGGGGTAGTTCCTGGCGTCGGCATCAGGCCCTTGCGCGTGCGCGAGCCCGCTCGCCATCGTCAAGCATCAAAGCGACGGCGAGGATGCGGGGCACGACCGGCATGACCGGGCTCAATCCAGCTTCAGCCCGATCGCCTTGATGATCGGGGCGCGGGTGTCCGCCTGCGAGCGGATGAAGGCCGCAAACTCCTCCGGCGTCTTGCTGGTGGCCGGCTCGATGCCGGCGTTGAGCAGCCGTTCGCGCACCTCGGACATTGTCAGCACCTTGCTGAGCGAGGCGTGCAGCCGGCTCACGACCTCGCGCGGCGTGCCGGCGGGCGCGACGATGCTCTGCCAGATGCCGAGATCGTAGCCCGGGAAGGTCTCGGCGATGGTCGGGATCTCCGGCGCCAGCGACAGCCGCTGCGCGCTCACCAGGCCGAGGATCTTGACCTTCTTCTCGCGCCAGAGCGGCAGCGACACGTTGATGCTCTCCATGCCGAGCGCGACGTCGCCCGCCAGGATGCCGGTGATCTGGGTGGTGCCGCCGCGGTAGGGCACCATGGTGAAATTGGTCCCGGCCATCTGGTTGAGCAGCCCGACATTGACCTGCGACGTCGGCGTGCTGATGCCGATCTGGTAGGTGCCGGGCTTGGCCTTCTCCCGGTCGACCAGCTCCTTGATCGAGCTCACCGGGATGTTGATGTTGCCGACCACGGCGGAGGGAACCAGCGCGATCAGCGAGATCGGTGCGAAATCCTTGAACGGATCATAGGCGAGCTTGCTGTAGAGGAACGGGTTCATCACCAGCGTGCCGTCGATCGCCATCAGCAGCGTGTAGCCGTCCGGGTTGGCCTTGGCGACCGCCTGGGCGCCGATGATGGTGTTGGCGCCCGGCCGGTTGTCGATCACGATCTGCTGGCCCAGGTCCTCGCTCATCTTCAGGCCGATCAGCCGGCCCAGGAAATCGGCCGGCCCGCCGGGCGCGAACGGGACCACCAGCGTGATTTGTCGCGACGGATAGCTCTGCGCGACCGCGGTGCCGACGCACGCCTCAAGCAAAACGACTGCGCACACTGCGCGTTGCAAGCAAGTCTTCATGTGGTTTCTCTCCGATGCGCCGATCCTGCGGTCAGGCGTCCAGGTGTTGCATCAGCCGGCCGAGCTGCGGCATCGGCGGCAGCGGGCCGAGCGCCGACCGCAGCCGTTTCACGCAGCCCCAGAGCACCGCCTGGTTGCTGTTGACCACCGGCTTGCCGAGGGTGCGCTCGATCTCCGCGATCGCCTCGATCTGGGTGGTGTTGGTGCAGCTCAGGAAAATGCCATCGGCCTCGGCCCGGTCGTTGTCGCGGGCGAGTTCCGCCCACTCCCGCGGCGTCACCCTGGCGAAGTCGAGCGGCTTGCGCGCCAGCGCCACGTCATGGACGACAGTGAAGCCGGTGGCGGTGAGATAGTCGATCACCGCCTGGTTGCTCTTGTAGGGGCTGAGCAGGACGAGCTTGCGCAAGCCCAGCGCCTGCAAGGCCTCGAGCACGAGCCGGCTGGTTGCCACCGCCTCGATGCCGGTGGCGTCCTTGACGATGTCGAGGATGCGGCCTTCGCCCTGCGGCCCCTGCGTCATCGACGTGTCGGTGCAGTGGAAGACGATGAGATCGGGGGCGACGTCGGAGAGGAGCTTCGCCGAGGCGGCGATCTCGTCGGCCATCACCGGCAGCGGCCGCTTCCATTCGCCGGCCACCCGCGCGCGGGTGACATGCACGGCGAGCCCGGCCGGCGCGAACCGGTTGAACTGCGGCTCGGTCATGCTGTTGACCGACGGGATGATCATGCCGATCCGCGCGCATGGCGTCTCCGGCGAGCTGTCGGCGTGGCGTTTGTCGAGCGTGGCGACGGCGTCCATGATGCTTCCTCCCAAACATAGCGTTTTCCGGCGAAGTGGGAACCGGTTCGCCGCAGAAAACGCGTCAAACGCAGCAGCACTTTGCGTTACTGCACCCGCAGCCCGGCCGCCTTGGCGAGCGGCGCCCAGAATGCATATTCCTCGGCGATGAACTTCTGGACCGCGGCGGGGTCGAGATCCTTGGTCAGTATCGCGAGCTTCTGGAAGTGATCCTGCACCTTCGGCGACTGCACGATCCGCCGGGTGTCGCGGCTGAGCTTGCCGACCACGTCGGCCGGCAGGTTTTTCGGGCCGCACAGCCAGAACCAAGTGTCGCCGCGCACGTCCGGGTAGCCCTGCTCGGCGAAAGTCGGAATGCCCTTGAACACCGGATTGCGCTCGGTCGAGGTCACCGCCAGCGCCAACAGCTTGCCGGCCCTGACCTGCTCGCCGACCGTCATCATGGCGGTGAGCGTCATCGAGATGTGGTTGCCGAGCACGTCGGTCACGCCCGAGTTCGGCGCCGGCACGTGCTGGATGTCGATGCCGGCCTTGCGCTTGAACTGCTCGATCAGCAGGTGCCCGAGCGAGCCCGGGCCGGGCGACGACGAGGTGATCGGGTCCTTGCGGCTCTTCGCCAGCGCCACCAGCTCGGCGATCGATTTGGCGCCCAGCGCCGGGTTGGCGGCCCAGGCATAGCTGTCGGCCCCGATCATGGCGATGTGGGTGAAATCCTTGAGCGGCTCGTAGCCGATATTCGGATTGACCGCGGGGCCGGTAAGATGCGGCCCCGAGCCTCCGATCAGCAGGGTGTAGCCGTCGGGCTCCGCGCGCGCGACCTGCGCCGATCCGATGGCGCCGCTGTTGCCCGGCCGGTTCTCGACGAAGAATTGCTGCTTGAGCGCGGCCGAAAGCTCCGCCGCCATGAGGCGTCCGAACTGGTCGGCGCTGCCGCCCGGTGCGAAGGCGACGACGATCTTCACCGGGCGGCTCGGCCACTCGTCCGCGCGGGCATGCGAGCCCGGCCACAGACAGGCCACGGCGACCAACATGGCGGCGAAACCGCTCGGCCGTCCCATCCTTCGCCTTTCGTTCTCGCTCGGCGGCGCCGCCGGGCGCGGCCAGGCAACCGTCGACAACTATGCGGGCAATCTACGCCGTCTGTCGCGTGGACGGTAGCGCGGCGCCCGGGAATTTTGGCATAACTGCCGGATCAATCGAGCGAGGCGGGAATGAGCGGCAACGAGATCGACATGCGCATGTTCGCCCAGCGTGCCGGCGCGAGCGTGAGCTACCCGGCGGGAAGCGTGGTGTTCAACAAGGGCGACGCGGGGACCTGCATGTATGTGGTGCAGTCCGGCGTGATCGAGATGACGATCGGCGACAAGGTGATCGAGGTCTGCGGACCGAATGAGGCGATCGGGTTCATGTCGATGATCGACGGCGCGGCGAGAAGCTCGACCGCGCGCGTCAAGGAGGCGTGCGAGCTTTCGCTCATCGATCAGCGTAAGTTCCGCTTCATGGTGGACGAGGTGCCGAATTTCGCGCTCTACATCATGGGCGCGATGGCGCGGCGCATCCGCGGCATGGGCCGGGCGATGTGACGGTCGCGGCCGCGGCCCGCAGCCTTGGCGAGGGCGGCGTCGCGCACCAGCCATTCGTGCCATTCGCCGCATGCTGGACAGAAGGCGCGCAGATTCTGCTCGCGGATGCGCAAGAGCGTGCCGATCTCGGTCTCGACGCCGCTGTCGACCTCTCGTCTGGTCGACGGACAAACGAAGAAGAGGTGTTCCATGACGGCCTCCATCGGGAGGACTCGGTGCGTTTCCGGCGAAGCCTGCCTTCGCGCATGAAAACGCGTCAATGCGACAATGCTGCGCTATCATGTCGCCCGCGCCGCCTCGATGCAATCGAAAGCTATGCTGACGCGGCGAGAACATGAAATAAATGCGGTAACAGATCACCGAAAATTGTGCGGACATGTGGCCCAACAATCGTCTCATCCAGCTTCTCGACATCGAATTCCCGATCGTGCAGGCGCCCATGGCCGGCGCCATGGACTGGGAACTGGCGGCCGCCGCGGCAGAGGCCGGCGCGCTCGGATCGCTGCCATGCGCCATGCTCAATGCAGATCAGGTCCGCGAGCAGATGGCAAAGCTCCGCGCTCGCACGGAGAAGCCGATCAATCTCGGCTTCTTCTGTCACACGCCGCCGGTGCTCAACAACGAGCGCGAAACGCGCTGGCGCGAAACGCTGGCGCCCTATTATCGCGAGCTCGGCATCGATCCGGCGGCGCCGGTGCCCTCGAGCAATCGCGCGGCGTTCGATTCCGCGTTCTGCGACGTGGTCGAGGATATCAAGCCGGAAGTGGTGAGCTTCCATTTCGGGCTGCCGGAGCCGGCGCTGTTGAAAAGACTCAAGGCCTTGGGTCCCGTGGTGCTGAGCTCGGCCACCACTGCGGCCGAGGCGCGCTGGCTCGAAGCGCACGGCGCCGACGTGATCATCGCGCAAGGCTACGAGGCCGGCGGCCATCGCGGCATGTTTCTCACCGACGATATCGCCGCCCAGGTCGGTACCTTTGCGCTCATTCCGCAAGTCGTCGACGCTGTGAAGGTTCCGGTGATTGCGGCGGGCGGGATCACCGATGCGCGGGGCATCGCTGCGGCGTTCGCGCTCGGGGCCGCCGGCGTGCAGATCGGCAGTGCCTATCTGTGGTCACCCGAGGCGAAGATTTCAGCGCCACACCGCGCGGCGCTCAAGGAGGCTCCGAGCGACAGCACTGCGGTGACCAATCTGATGACCGGCCGTCCGGCCCGCGGCGTGATCAATCGGGTAATGCGCGAGATCGGGCCGATCTCGGACGTGGCGCCCGAGTTTCCGCTCGCCGCCGGCGCCCTCGCACCGCTGCGCGCCAAGACCGAGGCGCAAGGCTCGGGCGATTTCTCGCCGATGTGGGCGGGGCAGGCGGCCTCGCTCGGGCGCGCGATGCCGGCGGGCGAGCTCACCAGAAAGCTTGCCGCCGAGGCGCTCGCGCACATGCGCGCGCTCGGCATTGCCGCATCGCAGGCGTGAAGGTTTACGCGCGCACGATCCGCAGCCTGGTGCCCCAGGGGTCGGCGGTCTCGATGCCGGCCGGCACCGTCGTGAGCGGCGCGTTCGCTTGGCCCAGGCGGGATTTCGCCGCCTCGAACGCGCCGTCGTCGGAGGCTTCGAGCGAGAACCAGGACAAGCCCGCCTGCTCCGGATCGCGCTGGCCGGCGCCGGCACTGTGCCAGACATTGCCGGCGATATGGTGGTGGTACCGGCCCGACGACATGAACGATGCGCCGTGCCGGCGGCGCGTCACGTCGAGCCCGAGGCCGTCGCGATAGAACGCCTCGGCGCGCCCGACGTCGCCGACGCGCAGATGGACGTGGCCGATCCGCAATCCACCCGGCGCGCCGTCATAGCTCGCCGTGTCCGGCACCTCGCGCAGGATGTCGTCGATGTCGAGCGGGTCGGTGGTGATCTTGAGCGCGTCCCCCGTCCATTCCCAGGTCTCGGCCGGCCGGTCGTGATAAACCTCGATGCCGTTGCCCTCGGGATCGTCGAGATAGAACGCCTCGCTGACCGCGTGGTCTGAGGCGCCGGTGAGCCGGACCTTGTTGCGCGCCACGTGCAGGATCCAGCGCGCGAGATCGGCCCGCGTCGGCACCAGAAAAGCGGTGTGATAGAGGCCGGCGGTGCGGGTGTCGTCGGGCTTGGCGTGCGGCCGGTGCTCGAGATGGATGAGCGCGACCCCGCCGGCACCGAGCGTGGCGCCCTCCCGGCTGCGATCGAGCACCGAGAGCCCGAGCACGTCGCGGTAATAGTCGGTGAGCCGGTCGAGGTCGCGCACCTTGAGGCCGATGGCGCCGATATGGAGCGGGGTGCGGCTCGCGAGGGTAGGGGTGGCGGAGGGATTGGGGGCGTCCATGCGCCCTATATCGGCGTTTCCGCCGGCCGGTGCAACCGGGCGCGGCGGGGGTCTTGACCGTCGCGGCGGTCATGCGGGCGGCGCCGGCGCACCCTATATCCACATCGGTGCGGGCCCCGTACCCGGCAGCGGAGACTATCCATGCACTCGCATTCGCTCGAGCATTGGCAGCATCGCCATGTCTATCTCGGCGAGAAACACAGCCGTCACGAGCGGCGGACCTGGTTCGTCGTCGCCCTGACCGCGGTGATGATGGCGGCCGAGATCGTCGGCGGCCACATTTACGGCTCGATGGCGCTGGTCGCCGACGGTTGGCACATGTCGACCCATGCGGGTGCGCTCGCCATCGCGGCGCTGGCCTACCGTTTCGCGCGCCGCCACGTTCACGACCCGCAATTCGCCTTCGGCACCGGCAAGCTCGGCGAGCTCGCGGGCTTTGCCAGCGCGGTGATCCTGGCCGTCGTCGCGCTGATCATCGCCTACGAGTCGGCCGACCGGCTGCTTGCGCCGGTCCAGATCCGCTACGAGCAGGCGATCGCGATCGCGGTCGTCGGTCTGGCGGTGAACCTCCTGAGCGCCTGGATGCTCTATGACGACGAGCACCACGGCGGACGAGGCCATCATCACGATCATGGTCACGCGCCTCATCGCGTTGACGCGCGCGATCACAACATCCGTTCCGCTTATTTCCACGTGCTGGCCGACGCGATGACCTCGGTATTGGCGATCGTCGCGCTGCTGGCCGGACGCTTCTACGGCTGGGTTTTCATGGACCCGCTGATGGGCATCGTCGGCGCGCTGGTGATCGCCCATTGGTCGGTCAGGCTGATGCGCTCGGCCGGCGCGATCCTGGTCGACGCGGTCCCCGATCGCCGGCTGGCCGCGCTGGTGCGCCGGCGCCTGGAGGTCGATGGCGACCGGCTCGCCGACTTGCACCTGTGGCGCCTGGGCCCCGGCCATGCGGCGCTGATCGTTGCGGTCGTGTCGGATCACCCGCAGGCGCCGGAGGCCTACAAGTCCCGTCTGCGCGGCATTGCCGGGCTGTCGCACGTCACCGTCGAGGTGCATCGATGTGAGTGAGCACCACGGCCGGCAGCGGCGTAGGGCAGGACCTCAGGTGGCGTTGCAGCAGGAATTGTGATTCTCTATAGCCCGGCTGCGCGCCGCCCGAACTGCGAGGCCCCATGTCCGTCGACGCCGCAACTGTCCGCCGCATCGCGCACCTGGCCCGCATTGCGGTGGCCGAGGAGGAGGTCGAGCACCTTCGGGGCGAGCTCAACGCCATCCTCGCTTTCGTCGAGCAGTTGTCGGAGGTCGACGTCGCGGGGGTTGAGCCGATGACGTCGGTCACGCCGATGGCGATGAAGAAGCGCCCCGATGTGGTCACCGACGGCGGCATTCCGGACGACATCGTCAAGAACGCGCCGGCCACGGAAGGCCATTTTTTCCTTGTTCCAAAAGTGGTGGAATAAAGATGTGCAAATGCACATCTTTATTCCACCATCCTCGGGCGAGCGGAGCGAGACCCGAGGATCTCGTGAGAGTTAGCAAGCCCACCCTAAGGAATTGGGACCGGACCGATGTGCCTCGCCTGTGAAGAGCAGGAATATTTCTTCCGCGTCTGGTGCGCGGGATTCCTGGCGCGCGGGGAATTGCCGCCGGACGTCGCCGTAGAGGATTTGGAAGCCATGGGCTTCGAGTTGCCGGCGAGCCTGCGCAAGGATAAGCCGCAGCAGCCCGACACGCCCGCCGCTCCAAAAACGAACGCGTTCGTCTGCGACAGCCCCGACGAATGACCGATCCCACGTCTCTGACGCTCGCGGATGCGCGCGATCGCCTGCGCAAGCGGGACGTGTCCGCCGTCGAGCTCGCCGAGGCGCATCTTGCCGCCATGGCGAAGGCGCGCACGCTCAACGCTTATGTGCTGGAGACGCCCGACCAGGCGCTCGCGATGGCGAAGCAGTCGGACGCGCGCCTCAAGGCGGACGACGCCCGCCCGCTCGAGGGGATCGCGCTCGGCATCAAGGACCTGTTCGCCACCAAGGATGTGCGCACCACCGCGGGCTCCCGCATCCTCGACAATTTCGTGCCCACCTACGAGTCGACGGTGAGCGCGCAGCTCTGGCGCGACGGCGCCGTGATGCTGGGCAAGCTCAACAACGACGAGTTCGCCATGGGCTCCTCGAACGAGACCTCCTGCTTCGGGCCGGTCATCTCGCCGTGGCGGCGCAAGGGCGCCAATACCCCGCTGGTTCCGGGCGGCTCCTCGGGCGGCTCGGCCGCGGCGGTGGCGGCGAGCCTTTGCCTGGGCGCCACCGGTACCGACACCGGCGGCTCGATCCGCCAGCCCGCCGCCTTCACCGGCATCGTCGGCATCAAGCCGACATACGGCCGGTGCTCGCGCTGGGGGATCGTGGCCTATGCCTCCTCGCTCGATCAGGCGGGGCCGTTCGCGCGCACGGTGCGCGACGCCGCGATCCTGCTCACCTCCATGGCCGGACACGACCCCAAGGACACCACCTCGGTGGACCTGCCGGTGCCCGACTACGAGGCCGCGGTCGGCAAGTCGATCAAGGGCATGAAGATCGGCATCCCGAAGGAGTACCGGGTCGACGGCATGGCCGCCGAGATCGACGCGCTGTGGCAGCAGGGCGCCCGGTGGCTCGCGGCGGCCGGCGCCGAGATCGTCGAGGTGTCGCTGCCGCACACCAGGTACGCGCTGGCGGCCTATTACATCGTGGCGCCGGCGGAAGCGTCCTCGAACCTCGCGCGCTATGACGGCGTTCGCTACGGGTTGCGCGTGCCCGGGCGCGACGTCATCGACATGTACCAGAAGACCCGCGCGGAGGGCTTCGGCAAGGAGGTGCGCCGCCGGGTCATGGTCGGGACCTACGTGCTGTCGGCCGGCTACTACGACGCCTATTACCTACGCGCGCAAAAGGTGCGCACGCTGATCAAGAAGGATTTCGAGGACTGCTTCGGGCGCGGCGTCGACGCCATCCTTACGCCGGCGACGCCGTCGGCCGCCTTCGGTATCGGCGAGAAGGGCGGCGCCGACCCGGTCGAGATGTATCTCAATGATGTGTTCACCGTGACCGTGAACATGGCGGGGCTGCCCGGCATTTCGGTTCCCGGCGGATTGTCGGGCGAGGGCCTTCCGCTCGGGCTCCAGCTCATCGGCCGTCCCTTCGATGAGGAGACCCTGTTCTCGC
>JBEVIH010000125.1:0-18913 GCA_040510815.1 Xanthobacteraceae bacterium
TGCTGCGCCCGCAGGACCGCGTCGCCGTCAAGCCGCATGCGAGCCCGATCTACCACGCCATCCAATACCTGCTCGGCCGCCAGACCCGCGCCAAGCTCGAGGGTTTCCGCGGCTACAAGGGCGCGCAGAGCTATCCGTCGCGCACCAAGGACACCGACGACGTCGACTTCTCGACCGGCTCGGTCGGCCTGGGCGTGGCGCAGACGCTGTTCTCCTCGCTGGTGCAGGACTACGTGCGCGCGCATGGCTGGGGGCTCGACACTCCGGAAGGACGGATGATCGCGCTGGTCGGCGACGCCGAACTCGACGAAGGCAACATCTTCGAGGCGATCCTGGAAGGCTGGAAGCAGGGCCTGCGCAATTGCTGGTGGATCATCGACTACAATCGGCAGAGCCTCGACGCGGTGATCCGCGAGGGCCTGTGGGCGCGCTACGAGGCGCTGTTCCGCGATTTCGGCTGGGAGGTGGTGATCCTCAAATACGGTTCGCTGCTGCAGGCGGCGTTCCGCGAGCCCGGCGGCGAACGGCTGCGGCAATGGATCGACAATTGCCCGAACCAGCTCTACTCGGCGCTCGTGTTCCAGGGTGGCGCCGCCTGGCGCAAGCGGCTCCTCGACGAGATCGGCGACCAGGGTGAGGTCACGCGGCTGATCGAGGCGCGCTCCGACGACGAGCTTCATCGCCTGATGACCAATCTCGCGGGCCACGACCTGCCCTCGCTGATCGAAGCCTTCGGCAGGGTCGGCGACGACAAGCCGGTCTGCTTCATCTGCTACACCATCAAGGGCTTCGGGCTGCCGTTCGCCGGCCACAAGGACAACCACGCCGGACTGATGACGCCGGCGCAGATGGACACGTTCCGGACCGCGATGAACGTCCGTCCGGGCCACGAATGGGACAAGTTCGAGGGGCTCGGCGTGGCGCCGGCAGAGCTCGAAAAATTTCTCGCGCGCGTGCCGTTCGCCGCCGGCCGCCGCCCCCGCGAGGCGGCGCGGATTCCGGCGCCGGCCGAGCTGCCGGTCACGATCCAGCCGGTGATGTCGACGCAGACGGGCTTCGGCGCGCTGCTCAACGAACTCGGCCGCGAAAAATCCGTGGTCGCCGAGCGCATCGTCACCGCCTCGCCCGACGTCACCGTCTCCACCAATCTCGGCCCCTGGGTCAATCGCCGCGGGCTGTTCGCGCGCGAGGCGCTCGCCGACACCTTCAAGAGCGAGCGCATTCCCTCGACCTTCAACTGGGAATTCTCGCCCAAGGGGCAGCATATCGAGCTCGGCATCGCCGAGATGAACCTGTTCACCCTGTTGTCGGCGCTCGGGCTGTCGCACGCGATCAACGGCGAGCGGCTGATCCCGATCGGCACGCTCTACGATCCGTTCATCGGGCGCGGCCTCGATGCGCTCAACTATGCCTGCTACCAGGAGGCGCGCTTCATCCTGGTGGCGACGCCGTCAGGCATCACGCTGGCGGGCGAAGGCGGCGCCCATCAGTCGATCGCGACGCCGCTGATCGGCCTGGCGCAGGACGGGCTCGCCGGCTTCGAGCCGGCCTTCGTCGACGAGCTGGCGGTGATCCTCGCCTTCGCGTTCGACTACATCCAGCGCGCCGGCGGGGACGAGGCGTCCGAGCGCAATTGGCTGCGCGACGAGATCGGCGGCTCGGTCTATCTGCGCCTCTCCACGCGTCCGGTCGAGCAGATCAGGCGCGCGATGACGCCCGACCTGCGGCAGGCGATCGTCGACGGCGCCTATTGGCTGCGCAAGCCCGGGCCGAACTGTCAGGTCGTGGTCGCCTATACCGGCGCGGTCGCGCCCGAGGCGATCCAGGCGGTCGGGCTGATGGCGGAGGACCGCCGCGACGTCGGGCTCCTGGCCGTAACGTCCGCCGACCGGCTCAATGCCGGGTGGACCGCGGCCCAGCGCGCCCGCG
This sequence comes from Xanthobacteraceae bacterium, assembly GCA_040510815.1. Classification (GTDB taxonomy): domain Bacteria; phylum Pseudomonadota; class Alphaproteobacteria; order Rhizobiales; family Xanthobacteraceae; genus VAZQ01. The sequence goes on from JBEVIH010000125.1 coordinate 1,930, forward strand.
AGCGCGGCCTGGTGCATGCGCGCTCGCACATCGAGCGGCTGCTGGCCGAGATCCCGCCCGATTGCGGGATCGTCACGGTGCTCGACGGCCACCCGGCGACCCTGGCCTGGCTCGGCGCCGTTCACGGCCACCGGGTGCGGCCGCTCGGGGTCGAGCATTTCGGACAGACCGGCTCGATCGCGGACCTCTACCGCCACTACGGCATCGACACCAATGCGATCGTGGCGGCAGCCGCCGCGCTCACTCCGGGCCGGCCGATGCGGCACCTCAAAGCCTTGCCTTAGGCGGGCTTCGAGTGGCCGCGGATTTCGCTTCGCTCATCCGGGCCACGTGCTGCTAGATCACCGCCAGCACGATCGCCGGAACGAGCGCGCAGGCGCTGACGACCGCAGTGTAAGCCAGCACGCGGTGGTCGGGCGCCCGCATCAGCACCGGCAGGCCGCGCCACAGCAGATAGATTCCGTAGAGCCCGAGAATCGCCAGGAAGTTCAAGCCCGGGATGAGCAGGAAGATGCCGGCGAGCCAAACCGGCGTGTACGAGTAGACCGTGAGCTTGAGCGCATTGTCGAAATTCTTCTGGGCACCGAACCTCGGAGCCAGCAGGTCGATCACGCAGGCGATCAGGTAGACGACCGCGAACGTCGCCACGTAGACGATGACGGCCCGCAGCAGGCCCGAGAGGATCGGCGTATAGCCGCCGATCAGCGATTGGCCGACGAAGCGGGAGATCGCCGGGATTGCCGCCAGGATCGGCACATAGTTGACGAACAAGATGGACGGCGATCCCGGCTCGAGCTCGATCACCGGCCATTCGGTGCTCGGCGTCAGCAGGATCGCCTTCACCCGCTGAATCAACTGCATCATCGCTTCTTCACCTTGTTCTTGTCAGGGCACATTCAGTTTCACCGAAACTGAATGTGCGCTCCTCTTTCGTTTGTCGCATGTTCGGACGGAATACCGGTTCCCGCTTTTCCTGAAAAGGCTCCTAGAGCGGGATGATTTTTCTTTCGAATCGTCATCCCGCTCTAGCTTCTTGTTGGAGCATGATCTTTTCCGAAAACCGGTATCCACTTTTCGGGACCATGCTCTATCGGCGCGCGTCCTCGCGGATCATCGCCGCGCCCTTCTCGGCGATCATCATGGTCGGTGCATTGGTGTTGCCGGAGGTAATGGTCGGCATCACCGACGCGTCGATTACCCGCAGCCGCTCGAGGCCGAAGACCCGCAGCCGCTCGTCGACGACCGCCAGGGGATCGCTGTCGCGGCCCATCCTGGCGGTGCCGACCGGGTGGAAGATGGTGGTGCCGATGTCGCCCGCCGCCTTGACCAGCGCCGCGTCGTCGTCGCCGACGGACGGGCCCGGCAGATGCTCGGCCGGCCAGTACCTGGCCAGGGCCGGCTGCGCCACGATCCGCCGCGCCACGCGGATCGAATCGGCGGCGACGCGGCGATCTTCGTCGGTCGAAAGATAATTCGGCTTGATCATGGGCTTGTCGACGGGATCGGCGGAGCGCAGCCGTATCTGGCCGCGGCTCGTCGGCTGCACATTGCATACGCTGGCGGTGAAGGCGGGGAACTCATGCAGCGGCTCGCCGAACCGGTCGAGCGACAGCGGCTGGACGTGAAACTGGATGTTGGCGCGCTCGCGCGACGGATCGGAGCGCGTGAACAGCCCGAGCTGCGAAGGCGCCATGGTGAGCGGACCACGCCGGAACAGCGCATAGTCGAGCACCATGCGCGCCCGCCCGAGCGGCGAGCGATAGGTCTCATTGAGCGTGGTGACACCCGACACTTTGTAGATCAGCCGCAGCTGCAGGTGATCCTGCAGGTTCTCGCCCACGCCCGCCTTGTCGAGCACCACCGGAATGCCGAGCGCCTGCAGCTGCCCGCCCGGGCCCACGCCGGACAGCAGCAGCAACTGCACCGATCCGATCGATCCGGCGGCCAGAATCACCTCGCCGCGGCAGCGCGCCGACCGCGCCGCGCCGTCCTGGCGCCAGCGCACGCCGGCGGCGCGCTTGCCCTCGAACACGAGACCTTCGACCAGGCAGCCGGTCTCCAGCCGCAGGTTCGGCCGCTTGAGCACCGGCTTGAGAAAGCCGCGCGCCGCCGACCAGCGTCGCCCGCGCCGCTGATTGACGTGAAACGCGCACGAGCCCTCGTTGTCGCCGGCGTTGAAGTCCGGGATACGCTTGATGCCCGCCTGCTCGGCCGCCTGGCAGAACGCATCGAGGATGTCCCAACGCACCCGCGGCGCCGCGACCTGCAGCTCGCCGCCGACCGCGTGATGCTCGCTCGCGCCGAGAAAATGATGCTCATGTCGCTTGAAGAACGGCAGCACGTCGCCGAAGCCCCACCCGGTAAGCCCCAGCTGGCGCCAATGGTCGTAATCGGCGGCCTGGCCGCGCATGTAGATCATGGCGTTGATCGCCGAGGAGCCGCCGACCGCCTTGCCGCGCGGGTAATTGAGGCTGCGGCCGTTGAGTCCCGCCTCCGGCTCGGTCTTGAACATCCAGTCCGCGCGCGGATTGCCGATGGCGAACAGGTAGCCGACCGGGATGTGGAACCAGATCCAGTTGTCGGGGCCGCCGGCTTCCAGCAGCAGCACGCGGCGCTCGGCGTCGGCGGAGAGGCGGTTCGCGAGCACGCAGCCGGCTGAGCCCGCCCCGACGATGATGTAGTCGTAGTCGCCCTCCAGCGGTGCTGGCTCGGCCATGATGTCGCCCCCGGCAGTTGCGGCCGGCACAGTCTGCGGCGCGGTCTCGGGCTTGGCAATCTCCCGCGCGACCCACCTGACCGCTTTCACTGCGGCCGAACCCTTGTTAGGATGCTCAGGCGACCCGCGGCGCGCCGTAAGCGCGCCCTCTGCCCCGGAACGGCGCTTCCGGTTTGGTCGCCTCCCGACAAACGAACCGCGTGCCACGGCCGGCGGTTCCCGGATCGCCCGCTTTCGCGGGGCAACGACAGCGCGTGCGGTGTAATTCTTGCCCGAACTTTCCCCCGACGAATGGACCGCGATCCACCTGTCGCTCAAGATCGCGATCGTGGCGACGGTGGTGGCGCTGCCGTTCGGTCTGGCGGTGGCGTGGCTGCTCGCGCGCAAGAATTTCTGGGGCAAGGCGCTGCTCGACGGCCTGGTGCACCTGCCGCTGGTGCTGCCGCCGGTGGTGACCGGCTACCTGCTGCTGATCTCGTTCGGGCGGCGCGGGCCGATCGGCGCGTTTTTGGCCGAGCATTTCGGGATCGTGTTCTCGTTCCGCTGGACCGGCGCGGCGCTGGCCTGCGGGGTGATGGGCTTCCCGCTGCTGGTGCGCCCGATCCGGCTCGCGATCGAGGCGATCGACCGCAGGCTCGAAGACGCAGCCGCCACGCTTGGCGCCGATCGTCCGCGGGTCTTTCTCACCGTCACCTTGCCGCTGGCGCTGCCCGGCCTGATCGCCGGCATGGTGCTCTGCTTCGCCAAGGCGCTCGGCGAGTTCGGCGCCACCATCACCTTCGTCTCCAACATCCCGGGCGAGACGCAGACGATCTCGGCGGCGATCTACACCTTCACCCAGATCCCGGGCGGCGACCTGGCGGCCGGCCGGCTGGTGCTGGTGGCGATCGTGATCTCGCTCCTGGCGCTGGTGGTCGCCGAATGGCTGGCGCGGCGCGCCGGCACCCGTTTCCACGGGGAATAATGATGCTCGCGGTCGACGTCGAAAAACAGCTCGGAGGTTTCTCGCTCGTTGCCCGGTTCGAGACCGCGGGCGGCGTCACCGCCTTATTCGGCCCTTCGGGATCCGGCAAGACCACGCTCGCCAATATGATTGCCGGCCTTATTGCGCCCGACCGCGGGCGCATCGCGCTTGACGACAACGTGCTGTTCGACTCCGCCACGCGCATCGACGTCCCCGCCCATCGGCGCCGCATCGGCTATGTGTTTCAGGAAGGCCGGCTGTTTCCCCATCTCACGGTGGCCGCCAACCTCGACTATGGGCGGCGCATGTGCGGCTTGGCGCGCGATCCGGTCGAGACCGAGCGGATCGTCGCGCTGCTCGACATCGGCCACCTGCTCGGCCGCCGGCCGGGGAAGCTGTCGGGCGGCGAGCGCCAGCGCGTCGCGGTCGGCCGGGCGCTACTGATGCGCCCTCGCCTGCTCCTGCTCGACGAGCCGCTCGCCTCGCTCGACGCCGCCCGCAAGCGCGAGATCCTGCCCTATCTGCAGCGGCTGCGCGACGAGACGCATGTGCCGATGGTCTATGTCAGTCATCACGCGCCGGAACTGAAGCGCATCGCGACCTCGGCGGTGCTGCTCGACGAGGGCCGCGTGGCCGCCGCCGGCGGGCTCGAGGTGCTCGACGCGGCCACCGCGGAGCTGACGTAGTCGAGCCCGTGCGGCGAAGCCCGCCGGCGCGGCAACTCGGCAGTCAGGGCTGCTTGGTCAGCTCGGTGCAGGATGCGAGGCGCGTGGCTGGCGACTGCAGCATGTAGCAGAGCTCGATGCGGTTGGGCGCCAGCATCGTCCCCAGCGTATAACCGTCGTCGTCGACCAGGAAGATGGTGCCGGAGCGCGACACCACGGCGATGATCTTCTCGTTGCCCTTGGGCGACGAGAACGTGCCGGAGAACCGGCGGCCCTCCTGCTTGTCGATGGTCATCGTGAACGCGACGCTGGACAACCGCGGCTCGGCCGCCCGCTGGTCACGATGATGCGGGTTGCCGCGCCCCAGGACGATCGATTCGCTTTGGCCGGTCCAGGTGCCGCGCAGATCAGGGATGGCGGTCTCCGCGGTTGCGGGTACGGCGGCGAACGCGGCAAGCATGAAAATCCAGGCAAGCTTCGACACGATTGGCCTCCTCTCGGCGACGGGCGATGTCCGCCCTGGCTGGGACGACGCAATATCACGCCGCGGCACCGGCAAGACAAGCTTTCACCGGCGAAGCGAAAGACCCCCACACCGCGATCGTTAGGATTCGCCGCAAATGCCGAGCGACCGGCGTCTTGCCGATGCAGCCCAACGGGTGCACGCTTGTGCTCGGAGTCGGTCATCCGGAGCATACGCGCCCTTACCGGTTTTTCGATCCATCGCAACAACCAGTTCGGCGACCGGGCCCAATGTTCCCGCCTGAACGCATCGTCTGCCTCACCGAGGAGACCGTCGAGACGCTCTATCTCCTCGGCGAGGAGCACCGCATCGTCGGCGTGTCGGGCTATGCGGTGCGGCCGGCGCGGGTGCGCCGGGAGAAGCCGCGGGTCTCCGCCTTCGTCTCCGCCGATTTCGAGAAGATCCTCACGCTCGAGCCCGACCTGGTGCTCACCTTCTCCGACCTGCAGGCCGACATCGTCGCCGAGCTGATTCGTCGCAACGTCGCGGTGCACGCCTTCAACCAGCGCGACGTGGCCGGGATCCTGGCGATGATCCGCACGCTCGGCGCGCTCACCGGCGTCACGCTCAAGGCCGACATGCTGGCGCAATCGCTGGCGCGGCGGCTCGACGAGGTGCGTGCCCGCGGCACGCTGCTCGAGCGCCACCCGCGGGTCTATTTCGAGGAATGGGACGAGCCGATGATCTCGGGCATCCGCTGGGTGGCGGAGTTGATCGAGATCGCCGGCGGCGTCGAGGTGTTCCCGGAGCTCTCCAGGCGCAAGAACGCCAAGGACCGCATCGTGTCGCCGCGCGAGCTGATCGCGGCGGCGCCCGACATCATCGTCGGCTCCTGGTGCGGCAAGAAATTCGTGCCGGCGAAGCTCGCCGGGCGGCCGGGCTTCGGGGCGATCCCGGCGGTGCGCGACGGCTGGCTGCGGGAGATCAAGTCGCCGCTGATCCTGCAGCCAGGCCCGGCCGCGCTGACCGACGGGCTCGACGCGCTCGAAGGCATCATCGCGGAATGGGCGGCGCAGCCGCGAGCCGCGTAAGCGCATCGGCGAGATGGTCGAGGCCGGCGACCAGCGCCGGCCCGCCGCACAAGGTGTAGCGGCCGGGCAGTTCGATCCGCCGCGACGGCGGGTAGAGCGCGCGCAGCGCCGGATGGGTCAGGTAGACCGAGCCCTGGTCGCTCGGCGCTTCCAGGATGTTGTGCTGCACCAGGAGATCGGGGCGCATCATCACCAGGCTTTCGAGCGCCAGGTAGCCGCCGATGCCGGCCGGCGCGCCGGGCGGCGGCTTGAGCCCGGCCTCGGCCATCAGCGCGGCGGCCAGGCTGGTGGGGCCTTCGGTGTAGCCCGCGTGTCCGACCAGCAGCGCGGTCGAGGCGGTGGGCCGCGGCGCGGCGGCGAGCCGGCGGCGGGCGGCATCGAGCCGCGCCAACAGCGCCTCGCCGCGCGCCGGCTGGCCGAGCAGCGCCGCCACCTGGCGGATCTGCTCGCGCGCGGCCGCGATCGTGCTGACGAAATCGACCTCGACCACGCGGAAGCCAAGCGCGGTAAGGAGCCGCTGCGTCACCGAGCGATCGCGTGGGCCGACCAGCACCAGATCGGGCTCGAGCGGAATCGTCGACTCCGCGTGCCACTGGATGCGGCGAAACGCCCGCGCCTCATCGGCCACCGCCGACAAGGTCGGATCGGTGGCGTAGGGCGAGAGGCCGGCGATCTGGGCGGGGTCGGCGAGCGCGACCACCAGCTGATCGGCGCAGATGTTGAACGACACCACGCGGCGGGGCGCGGCGGTCTCGGCTGCAGCCTGATGGCCGGCGGCGAGGACGCAAACGAGCGCGGCCGCCAATCGCAGGGGCGTACGGAGATGGCGACGGGTCATGCGGGGAATCATGGCGCAATCCCGTTTCACCGCAAGCCGGAAGTCGGTAGGAAGGGCGGCCGGAGGCGGACACGATGGACATGGCGCGGCGAAGCGGCTGGCGGCTCGAGACGGCGCTCATCGTGCTGATCCTCGTGCTCGCGGTGCTTTCGCTCATGGTCGGGCCGGCGGGACTCTCGCCCAAGGCCGCGCTTGCCGGCCTGATCGACGGCGCGGGGCCGGCCGGCATCATCGTGCGCGAGATCCGCCTGCCGCGCACCCTGCTGGCGCTGCTGATCGGCGCGACGCTGGGGCTTTCCGGCGCGGCGCTGCAGGGGCTGCTGCGCAATCCGCTCGCCGAGCCCGCTTTGTTCGGCGCGCCGCAGGCGGCGGCGGCCGCCGCCTCGTTCATGATCGCCTTCTCGTTCGCGAGCGCGACCTCGCTCATGGTGCCGCTCGCCGGCATCGCCGGCGCGCTCATTTCGATCGGCGGGCTCGTCGCCATCGCCGGCCGCCGCGCCACCCTGACGGTGACGCTGCTCGCCGGGCTCGCCTTCGCGAGCTTCGCCGGCGCCATGACCGCGCTGATCCTCAACCTGGCGCCCAATCCCTACGCCGCGCTGGAGATCGCGTTCTGGCTGCTCGGCTCGCTGGAGGACCGCAGCACCGATCATCTCCTCATCGCGGCGCCGTTCTGCCTGGTGAGCTGGATCCTGCTGGCCGCGAATGCGCGCGCCTTCCGCGCCCTCACCTTGGGCGAGGACGCGGCGGCGTCGCTCGGCGTCGACCTCGGCCGGGTGCGGTTGATGGTGGTGGTCGGGGTCGCGCTCGGCGTCGGCGCCGCGGTGGCGGTCGCCGGCTCGATCGGATTCGTCGGGCTGGTGGCGCCGCATCTGGTGCGCCGGGCGGTGGGCTCCGATCCGGCCCGGGTGCTGCTGCCGGGCGCGCTTGCCGGCGCGGCGCTGCTGATGGTCGCCGACATCGCAGTGCGGGCGCTGCCGGCGGCCGACGAGCTGCGGGTCGGCGTGGTCACCGCGCTGATCGGGGTGCCGTTCTTCCTGGCGATGATCTTCTCCGAGCGGCGGCTGCTGGAAGGAGCGCCGTCGTGAACGCGGGCGCTGCCGCCGCACCGGCGCTGAGCGCCGCGGACGTTTCCGTGCGATTGACCGGCGCGCTGATCGTCGATCGCGCCACGCTCGAGCTCAAAGCCGGCGAGCTCACCGCGCTCATCGGTCCCAACGGCGCCGGCAAGACCACGCTGATGCGGGCGCTCGCCGGGCTGCTGCCGGCCGAAGGCCGCATCGCGCTCAACGGCCGCGCGCTGGCGGCGTTGTCGGCGGGTGAGCGCGCACGCAACATCGCCTACCTGCCACAGGGGCACGTCTTCCATTGGCCGATGAGCGTCGCCGCCGTGGTGGCGCTGGGACGCCATCCCCATGCCGACACGTTCTCGCCGCTCACCGATGCCGACCGCACCGCGGTGGGCCGGGCGCTCGCCGCCACCGCGGTCGAGCCATGGGCGGCGCGCGCGGTCACCACCTTGTCGGGCGGCGAGCGCGCGCGGGTGGCGCTCGCCCGCGCGCTGGCGACGCAAGCGCCGATCCTGCTCGCCGACGAGCCGACCATGTCGCTCGACCCGCGCCACCAGCTGGTGGTGATGGACCTCCTGGCGCGCGCGGCGCACGACGGCGGCGCCGTGCTGGCGATCGTGCACGACCTGGCGCTGGCCGCCCGCTTCGCCGACCGGGTGGTGATGATGGAGCGCGGGCGGCTGGTGGCGGACGGCGCGCCGCGCGAGGTGCTCACGCCGGAACGGATCGCAGCGGTGTTCGGCGTCGACGCGGTGATCACCGACAGCGCGGTCGGGCCGATCCCGATCCTGCGCCGACCCCTTTGAGGAATTATCCGAGTTTCGCCAGCATGCGGCGCGCGAGGCTTTTCAGCCGCCCCAGCCACGTCGTCGGCGCTTCGGCGGGCTCCTCATCCGCCAGCCGCAGGCCGACGCTGGTGACGCGGCCGTCGGCCACCCGGTGCGCGACCAGCGCGATGGTCCCCAGCGGCAGCACGTCGCCCTGCCGCGGCGCGCGCTTGAGCCGCGCGCCGAAATGATCCGCCAGCGATATGCCGGCGTCGTCGCCGATGGTGATCCCGTAGATTTCCCCCAGCGCCCCGAGCGTCACGTCGCCGGCTACGAAGAAATCGCCCAGCAGGCGCGGATCGGGGGCCGACGGCGGCGGCATGTCGACGAAGAAGCGGTCGAGCGCCGGCGCCTTCTCGGGCGGCGCCAGCAGGTAGACGTAGTCGCCCACCCGCACCGGATCGGCTTCGGCCGGACTGAAGATCTCCTCATCGCGCACCACCAGGGTCGGCCGCGCCCATGACGGCAGCAGCCCTCGCCGCAGGTAGGGACTGTTGGCGCGCAGCGGATAACCGACGATCTCCTGCTCCAGCTGTCCCGGCAGGTCGAGCTCCACCCGGCGCGGCAGCGGATCACTGCGGGGAAACGAAACGCCGAGACGCCGCGCCGCCGGCGCGATGGTCCAGCCCTGCACCAGCAGCGACACCAGCACGACGATGAAGCCCACGTCGAAATAGAGGTGGGCATTCGGCAGCCCGACCAACAAGGGAATCGAGGCGATGAAGATACCGACCGCTCCGCGCAGGCCCACCCACGAGATGAACAGCTTCTCGCGCAAGCTGAAGCGGAACGGCGCCAGGCACAGGAACACGGCTGCGGGCCTTGCGATCAGCATCAGCGCAGCGGCCACCGCCAGGCCGGGCAGGATCGCCCCCGCCAAGCGATGCGGCCAGGCCAGCAGGCCGAGCAGCACGAACATCGCGATCTGCGCCAGCCAGGTGGCGGCGTCGAGGAAGACGACCACCGTGTTGTGGGCACGGGTGGAGCTGTTGCCCACCACCAGGCCGGCGATATAGACGGCGAGGAACCCCGAGCCGTGCGCGGTCTGCGCCAGCGCAAAGATGACGAGCGCGCCGGTCGCCACGAACGGCGCGTGCAGCCCCTGCGGCAGATCGAGCCTGTTGAGCACCCACACCACCGCCCGCGCGCCCGCATACCCGATAAGGCCGCCGAGGATCGCCTCTTTCGCCAGCAAAACCACGATCTCCGGCCAGGGCTTGCTGCCGAAGAGCAGAATTTCCAACAGCACCAGCGTCATAAAGATGGCGAATGGATCGTTGACGCCGGATTCGACCTCCAGGGTCGCGCTGACGCGCGGACGCAACCGCAGGCCGCGCGCGTGCAGCAGGAAGAACACGGCGGCGGCGTCGGTCGAGGCGACGACGGCGCCCATCAGCAGCGCTTCGGTCCAGCTCAGCCCGAGCGTGAGGACGGCAGCCGGCGCCGTCAGCGCGGCGGTCGCCAGCACGCCCACGGTCGACAGCATGCCGGCGGGGCCGATCACGTTGCGGAAGGTCTGGAAGCGGGTGCGCAGCCCCCCGTCGAACAGAATGAGCCCGAGCGCCACCGATCCCACCGTATAGGTGAGCTCCACGTCGTCGAACTTGATGCCGAGCGGTCCGGCTTCGCCGGCCAGCATGCCGACGGCGAGGAATGCCAGCAGCAGCGGCGCCCCGAAGCGCATCGCGACCAGGCTCGACAGGATGCCGGCCAGCACCAGGAGCGAGCCGAACAGGATGCCGATGCTGATGCTGTCGAGCGAGGCCATCGCGCGGGAATCTCCCTCCTGCGAAGGGGTTTGTTACACTGGCGCGACCGCAAACGCCAAACGAGAGGGAACTCCGTGCGAGCGCCGAGCCCGCCTTCGTCCGGGTCCGCGATGGAGCCGCCGCTGATCCTCGGCCTGCTCTGCGGCGCCGGCGCGGCGCTGTTCTGGGCCGCCGGCTTCGCCGCCGGGCGGCACGGCATCGCCATCGGCTTCTCGCCGGCGGACCTCGCCTTTCACCGTTACGTCTGGGCCGGGCTGGCGTTCCTGCCCTTGGTGGCTCGCGACGGCCTGGCCGATCTCGGCGGCGTCGGCTGGGCCAAGGCGGTGACCCTGACGCTGCTGGTCGGGCCGCTGTTCACGATCCTGAGCTACTCCGGCTTCCTGCTGGTGCCGCTCGCCCACGGCGGGGTGATCCAGCCTTCGTGCGCGGCGCTCGGCGGGTTGGTGCTGGCGACGGCGGTGCTGGGCGAGAAGCTGCCGGTCCAGCGCGCGCTCGGAGGCGCCGTGATCGTTGCCGGCCTGGCGGTGATCGGCGGCGAGGCGCTCGCCACCATCGGAACGCAGGGCCTGCTCGGCGATCTGGCATTCGCGGCGGCCGGGCTGATGTTCGCGGCGTTCAGCACGCTGCTGCGGTATTGGCGCATCGCGCCGATGCGCGCGGTCGCGGTCATCAGCGTGGTGTCGCTGATCGATCTTCCGGTCCACTGGCTCGCCGCCGGCTTTACGCGGATGATCGCGCTCGGGCTCTACGACAACCTGCTGCAGCTCGTGGTGCAGGGCATCTTCGCCGGCGCGCTGTCGACCTATCTGTTCACCCGCGCGGTGGTGCTGCTGGGCGCCGGCCGCGCCGCCGTGTTCCCGTCGCTGGTGCCGGGATTCACGATGCTGATCGGCTTCCTCGCGCTCGGCGAGGTGCCGACCCTGGCGCAGCTTGCGGGTTTCGCGATCGTGCTGGTCGGATTCCGGATGACGCAGAAGGGGTGACCCTCATTCCGGCCCGGCATATTTGCCGGCGGTGTCGGGGAACATCGATTTGACGATCTTGAAGCGCGAGACGTCGACGGTGCCGTCCATATGCGGGAAGATGGCGGCGTCGCGCAACAGCTTTTCGACGCCGAAGTCGAGCATCATGCCGTTGCCGCCGTGCAGCTCGACCGCGTGCTGGGCGACCTTGAGGATCTCCTCGGACGCGAACACCTTGGCCATGTTGCAGAGCGTCTCGGCGTCGGCGGCCTTCTCGTCGACCGCCTGGGCGGCGCGGCGGGTGAGCGCGCGCACCGCCTCGATCTTGGTCGCCATGTCGGCGAGCCGGATCGCCACCGCCTGGTGCTTGATCAGGACGCGGCCGCCCTGCACGTAATTCTGCACGTAGTCGGCGGTGACCTCGAAGGCGCGCACGCCGACGCCGAGATTTTTCGCGGATTGGATGATCTTGCCGGGCTGGAAATAGACGCCGGCGCGGCCGAGCGCATTGCCTTCGGCCAGCAGATGATCCTCCGGCACGCGCATGTCCTCGAATACCAGCTCGCCGTTGTTCATGAAGCGGCAGCCGAGCGTCTCGTTGCAGCGCGCGATGGTGAGCCCGGGCGTGTCGCGCGGCACCAGGAAGCTCGACGTGCCCTGCAGCATGCCGACCTTCGGATTGGTGTTGGCATAGACCACGAACAGGCCGGCGTCGTAGCCGTTGGAGATGAACTGCTTGCGGCCGTTGATGATCCATTCGCCGTTCTTCTTCACCGCGCGGGTCTGCATCGCGGCTTCCGGCACGTTGTAGGGCAGCCACCGGTCGGAGGCGCCGCGCGGCTCGGTCAGGCAATGGGCGAGCAGGAACTGCGGGTCCTCGACGATGCGCGGGAACCAGCGCTCCTGCAGGTGGCGCGGCGCCAGGTTGCGCAACAGCACCGACACCTTCCAGATCTGCACCAGCTTGTCGGACAGCCCGGAATCGCCGCGCGCGATCTCCTCGGCGATGATCGCGAAGGTCTGCGTCTCGGTCGCCTTGTCGAGCTCGAGGCCACCGAACTCCTCCGGCACGCCGAGCGTACGGATGCCGACCTCATGGGCGCCTTCGAGGATTTCCGGCGGCAGCCGCTCCTCCGGCACCATGCTCCATTCGCGCTGCCAATTGCCGCGGATGAACGGGATCACCACGTCGTCGACGAAGTCGCGGCAGCTCTGCCGCATCATGCGTTGCTCTTCAGAGAGCCCGCGCCCCGACGCTATATCGAGCATGACCTGCCTCCCTGGGTGGAGACGCTAAGCCGCTTTCCGCGACTTCAGGAATTCGCCCATGCGGTCGAGCGCCTTGAGGATGTTCTCGGTCGAGTTGGCGTAGGACAGCCGCACATAGCCTTCGCCGAGGATGCCGAAATCGGGCCCGCCGATGATGGCAACGCCGGCGTCTTCCAGCAGCGAGGAGGCGAGCGACTTGGCCTTCCAGCCGGTGTGCTTGACGTTCGGGAAGGCGTAGAACGCGCCCTTGGGCGTGGCGCAGGAGACGCCCGGCAGCCGGTTCAAGCCCTCGACCACGACTTTGCGCCGCTGGTCGAACTCGGCGACCATCTTCACGGCTTCGTCCTGCGGACCCTTCAACGCCGCGAGCCCGGCATATTGCGCCGAGGCATTGACGCAGGAATGCAGGTTGACCGCGAGCTTCCTCGCATAGTCATAGAGCTTGCCGGGCCAGATCGCGTAGCCCAGCCGCCAGCCGGTCATGGCGTAGGTCTTCGACCAGCCGTTGAGCAGGATCAGGCGGTCGCGGATCGACGGGTAGGAGAGCAGGCAGACGTGCCGCTCGCCGTCATAGACCATGTGGTCGTAGATCTCGTCCGACATCACCGCCACGTCGGGAAATTTTTCCAGGCCGGCGATGAGCTTGTCGACCTCCGCCTTGGGCGTGACGCCGCCAGTCGGGTTGGCGGGCGAATTGACGATGAGCAGCCGCGTCTGCGGCGTGATCAGCTTGAGCGTCTCCTCGGCCGAGAACGCGAAATTGTTCTCCTCGCGGATCGGCACCGGGATCGGCCGCGCGCCGGTATATTCGATCATCGAGCGGTAGATCGGAAAGCCGGGGTCGGGATAGAGAATGTCGGCGCCCGGCTCGCCGAACATCAGGATCGACATGAACATGGTCGGCTTGCCGCCCGGCATGATCATCACCTCGCCGGGCGAGACGCTGACCTTGAAGCGCTTGTGGAGGTCGGCGGCGACCGCCTCGCGCAACGGCAGGATGCCGACCGCCGGCGTATAGCCGTGGTGGCCGTCGCGCAGCGCCTTCACCGCCGCCTCGACGATGAATTCCGGGGTGCGGAAATCGGGCTGGCCGATGCCGAGATTGATGATGTCGCGGCCCTTGGCGGCGAGCTCGGTGGCGCGCGCGAGCACCGCGAAGGCATTCTCCTCGCCGATGCGGTCGAAGGCCGCGATGGTCTTGAGCATTGGGGTTCCTTCCGTTCTAGTCCCGCCGCCCGCATTGTCGACAGCGGAATGGCGGCGTCAATCGGCGCCCGGCGGCCGGTGCCGCAGCGTTTCTTCGACCGTCCGGATGACGTCGAACAGCACGGCAGTGGACCAGCCGAACAGCAGCACGCCGTTCATGGCGGTGATCGGTCCGATCAACCGCCATTCGGCGGACGGCACCACGTCGCCGTAGCCTAGCGTCGTATAATTGACGAAGGCGAAATAGACCGGGTCCGCCGCCGGCGCCACATCGGCGATCGCATAGAAGATCGCCCACACCCCCACCTCCGCAACATGTCCGAACAACAATACCGCCGCGGAGGCGCCGGTGACCATGACCAGGCGGCGTGACGCCGGCAGCTTCATGGTCGCGCGGACCGCCCGGCGCGCGGCCACCACGACCGCCGATACCAGGAGCGCATGGATGGCGAAATTGACCAGACTGACCGATATGCCGAGCGCGATCTGTCGCAGCATGGCGAGCCCACCCGTGCCGTCGAGACGCCTCCGCGCGCTCGATCAAGGCGCCTCATCGCGCGGAGAGTTCAGCCGATCGGAGCGGAAAAATCAAATGCCGGACCGGCTCCAAGCAAGGAGCCCGGGACTCGCATCCCGGGCTCTCTCAGGTCCGCGTAGTGAGCCAACCTTAGTCAGGACTGCCGCCGAACTTCGAGCCAATATCCTGCATGATGCCGTGGCGGATGCGCGGATCGGGATCGGTGCCGAGCACGTAGGTGCTGAAGGTCACGGTGTTGGACGGCTTCCCATTCCTGCTCGTCGTGTTCCACCAGCCGGTATTGGGCGAGACGTATTGGCGCTCCTTCTTGCGCTCCGCCGCATTGGCCGGCGACGCGAGCAGCACCGCAAGGCCGGCAGCCGCAACAACCGTCATGATCGAGTGTGATGTCATCTGAGCCTCGCGAGCAGCGTCGTCGTTCGCATCATCATATACCATGCGCGGGCCCGCGATCGCGCGCGTCCCCGCATTTCGATCAAAAGTTCGTGTCGACGGATGCGGAATTTTTGCGAAATTTTCCGTCCGACACTCCTGGTCTAGACCCGCTTCACCATCGCCGGCACCAGCGCCTTCACGTTGGGCGCGCCGACCTGCTGCATCATCGCGTGGGTCTCGATCCGCAACAGCTCGAGCACGCGCTCGACGCCGGGCTGGCCGAAGGCGCCCAGCCCCCAGGCGTAGGGCCGGCCGACGCAGACGGCGGTCGCGCCCATGCACAGCGCCTTGACGATGTCGGAGCCGCGGCGGAAGCCGCTGTCGACCAGGATCGGCATGCGGCCCTTCACGGCCTCGACGATTTCCGGCAGCGCGTCGATGGTCGACCGCCCGGAATCCTCGCTGCGCGCGCCGTGGTTGGAGACGATGATGCCGTCCATGCCGGCGTCGACCGCGAGCTCGGCATCCTCGTAGGCCAGGATGCCCTTGAGCACGATCTTCATCTTCACGGTGTCGCGCAGCCGCTTCATGAAGTCCCAGGTCATGGCGGAGGATTGGGTGTTGGTCAGCCCGGAAATGTCGACCCCTTGATACATGGACCGGCGCGCCAGATTTGCCTGCAAGCTCGAGCGGTCGTGGCAGGAATTGCAGTCGCGGGTGTCGGTCGGCCGCAGCCGGAACAAGGTTTCCTGGTTACGGCCGCCGCTGCGGTCGACCGTCACCGCGACCACCGGGCAGCCGGCCTTCTCGGCGCGGATCACGAAGGCCTTCGCGACCTCCCACTTGTTGGTGGCGTAGAGCTGGTACCAGATCGGGGCGCCGCGCGCGGCGGTGACGTCCTCGGGCGAAGAGGTGGTGGCGGTCGAGAGGATCTGCAGGTGGTTGCCGACCTTGGCGGCGCGGGCGGTGGCGATCTCGCCCTCCTCGTGGAAGGCCTTCTGGCCGCCGATCGGCGCGACCACGATCGGGGTGTTGTATTTCACGCCCAGGATGTCGACGCTCATGTCAACCTTGCTGACGTCGACCAGCCGGCGCGGGCGCAGCACGAATTTGAGGAAATCTTCGCGGTTCCTGCGCAGCGTCACCTCGTCGTCGATGCCGGAGGCCATGTAGCCGAAATGCGCCGGCGGGACGTTCGCGCGCATGACCGGCTCGAAATCGAACACGTTGATCGCTTCCTTGGGCGATTTGATCAGGCGTTCCGGATTGAGCGGCGCCCACATCAGCGGGTCGGGCAGCTTGGTGCCGGGCCTGGCCGCCTCCCCGGCGAAGGCCGAGAACCCGCCGGCGGCCCACAACGGACTGGCGGCGAGGAATTGCAGGAATTTGCGACGATCGGCGGCTTGAGCGGCGAATGACGTCATGGCGGGCCCTCCCTCAAGAGCGATGTGCCCGCGCCTCGTCTCTGTCGGACGGATGGCGGCACGAATTTCATCTTACACCGCCGCCTTCGCGATATAAATCGGCTTGTCCCGCCCCCACGAGATGGCAGACCAGCGAGCGACGCCATGACGCCAACGGCCATCACTGCATCGACCCGAGCCTATGAACAATGGCTGCGCACCCAGCTCGGCAAACAGATTGTCGAGAATGATTTGCGCAAAAAGCACAAGAAGATGGCGGAGGGTCCGTTCCCGTTCCTGCGCGCGACCTACTGGCGATGGGCGGAGACGATCCTCGATCTGTGTCCGGAGCTGGCCGGAGCGCCGGTGGTGTTGGCGGTCGGCGATATTCATCTGGAAAATTTCGGCACCTGGCGCGATGCCGACGGTCGCCTGGTGTGGGGGGTCAACGACTTCGACGAGGCGGCGGAAATGCCCTACCCGCTCGATCTGGTGCGGCTCGCGACCAGCGCCGTGCTCGGATCTCCCGGCACCGAAGCCACCGACGATATTTGCGTGCAATTGCTCGAGGGCTACGCGCGAGGCTTGGCGGACCCGCATGCCATCGTTCTCGACCAGGACTATGCCTGGCTGCGCCAGCTCGTGGTCGTCAGCGACAAGGAGCGGGCAGATTTCTGGCGCAAGATGGAAACGCTCGCTGCCGGTGGCAAGCCGCCGACGAACTACGTGAAGGCGCTCGCCGCCGCGATGCCCGAGCGCGGAATCAAGATGGCCGTCCTACCCCGCACGGCGGGAGCCGGAAGCCTGGGGCGTCCGCGCTGGGTCGGG
>JBEVIH010000126.1:0-9216 GCA_040510815.1 Xanthobacteraceae bacterium
TCGAGCACGCTCGCCGAGTCGCGCAACAGCCGGCGCGCATGGTCGAGCGTGATCGCCTGCAGGAAGGCCTTGGGAGTGAGCCCCGCCCAGCGGCGGAACAGGTGATGCAGCTCGGTGGCGGTGACGCCGGCGGCCGCGGCGATCGCCTCGGTCTCCGGCTGGTCGCGCCAGTGCTCGGAGATGAATGCGATGGCGCGGCGTACCACGTCATAGTCGGCGGCCGCGATAGCGAGCGGTGCGAGATCGGGAACACGGTCGGGCGAGAGCATGGATGCCTCCATTCATTTGCTCCCTATCTAGGCCGTGGGTCGCGTGCCGCCCACCCGATTTCTGCGTGATAAGCATAGCGTTTTCCGGCAAAGTCTGCCCCGGACCTGATCCGAGGCGGCCGGCCGGCTCGCCGCAGAAAACGCGTCAAACGCAATGAGCGCTATTCAAACACCGTTCGGGTCGGCCCGCGCTTGGCCTCGCCGAGCGCAGCCGAGAGTGCCAACGCGAAGCTTTCCTTCTCGCTCGGTCCGAGAAAGCTCGCAATCGGAAGCTCGCGCCCGTGCGAGACCAGGAACAGCCGTTCGATGCCGAACTCCTCGTGCGCCACGCGCTCGAGCCGGACCCAGAGCGGATTGAGCGTCCATTCGCTGATGCGGCCATGGTGGCTGACCTTGCGCACGGTCAGCTCCGAGGGCGTGACGGTGACCTGCTCATAGGCCCGGGCGGAGCGGTAGTTGAGCCGGAACGCCCAATAGACCAGCAGCACGTCGAGCCCAAAGAACCCGAACACCGGCCAGGCGCCGGCCAGCAGGAACACCATGCCGGTGGCGAAGCTGATGCCGCCCAGCACCAGCATGAACAGCAGGAAGCCGGCCGGGCTGAGCGACCGGTGCGGGGTCAGCACCGCCGAAAAGATCGTGGGTTCTGGGGTCGGCGCGTTGTCGGGACTCATGGGGCTCACTATACGGGAACTATGGCGCGCAAGACACCTCGCGATAAGACACCTCGCAGGACGACCTCCCGCCGGGCGGCCCGCCGAGGCGCCCGCAAGCTGCCGCGGCGGACGGCGCAAAGCCTGCGCAAGGCCCGCGCCGGCAAGGCCGCCGCGGTCAAGGGCCCGCGGAAACGCCTCGCGGCGGACGTGAAGGCGGCGGCGGGCGCGCTGCCGCAATGGACAACCGCCGAAATCGAGGAGGCGTTCCGCCGGTTCCATGCCTCCGATCCGGAACCCGAAGGCGAGCTCGAGCACGTCACCCCGTACACGCTGCTGGTGGCGGTCGTGCTTTCGGCGCAGGCGACCGACGCCGGCGTCAACAAGGCCACCCCGGCGCTGTTCGCTGCCGCCGATACGCCCGCCAAGATGGCGGCGCTGGGCGAGGCGCAGGTGCAGGAGCTGATCAAAACCATCGGGCTCTATCGGACCAAGGCCAAGAACGTGGTCGCCTTGTCGAAGAAGCTCGTGGAGGAGCACGGCGGCGAGGTGCCGCGCACGCGTGAGGCGTTGGAGGCGCTGCCGGGCGTCGGCCGCAAGACCGCCAACGTCGTGCTCAACATTGCCTTCGGCGAGCCGACCATCGCGGTCGACACCCACATTTTCCGCGTCGGCAACCGCACCGGGCTGGCGACCGGCAAGACCCCGTTCGAGGTCGAGATGAAGCTCGAAGCGGTGGTGCCGGCGCAATACAAGCGCCATGCCCACCACTGGCTGATCCTGCATGGCCGCTACATCTGCGTCGCGCGGCGGCCCCAATGCGAGAAGTGCCTGATCGCCGACCTGTGCAAGTGGCCGGGAAAACAGGTATCAGTGGTCGGTGGTCAGTAATCAGAAAAATGCCACCGTGATTGTGGACTACTGACTACCGATTACTGGCTCCTGGAGATTGCATGCGCCTGTCTTGGGGTAAGATCGCCGCCGCCGTGCTGGTCCTCGTCGTCTCGTTCGGCGGCGCGGTCTGGACCATGGGCCTGTTCTCTGGCGCCGGAAACGGCAACCGTCCTGTGTTGGTCGAGGTACGGCCGCTCAAGCCGGTGACCCGCACCTCTGTGATCGTGACGCCGGCGGCGATTGCGTTGACGGCCATTCGCGACGCTATGGAGGCGCAGGCGCCGCGCAATCTCACCGGCAAGCGCGATAATCCAGTGACGCAGCTGCTGCAGAACGCCGAAATCGGCTGGACCATCGAGCGCGGTCCACTCGCGGTGGCGGGCCGGCCCGACGCCCTGGTCGTATCCAGTGTGCTCAACGGCGCGTTTCGTGTGACCGGTCAGATCGCCGCCCAGGCTGGCAACCTCACCGGCGCCATCGGCAATCTGCTCGGCGGCGGCCTCGTAAAAAATTTGCAAAATATCACCGGAAAGACGCTCGACCTGCGCGCCGATATCCGCGGCAACGTCACGGTGACGGCGCGCCCGGCGCTGTTGCCGACGTGGCGGCTGGAGCCCAATCTCACCGGCCAGGTGGCGATCGCGGACGCCTCGCTGTCGATCCTCGGCATCAAGCTCAGCGTGTCGAACGAGGTAAAGCCGTTGCTCGATCGCACCGTCAACGAGCAGATCGCGGCGCTGCAGGCGCGCCTGCGCGGTGATCCATTCCTCGAAGTCGCCGCGCGGCGCGAATGGGCCAAGATGTGCCGTTCGATCCCGCTCGGCGCAGCCGCGGCCGGCATGCCCAATCTCTGGCTCGAGCTGCGGCCGACGCGCGCCTTTGCCGGGCAACCGCGCATCGATACCTCCGCGCTCACGCTCACCGTCGGGGTGCAGGCGGAAACCCGGATCGTACCCGCGGAGACGAAACCCGATTGCCCGTTCCCGGCGCAAGTGGAGCTTGTTCCGCAGATCGAGGAGGGTCGCGTCAATATCGCGGTGCCGATCGATATCCCGTTCCCCGAGGTGAACCGGCTGCTGGAGGCGCAACTCAAGGGCAAGACGTTCCCGCAGGACAAGGCCGGGGCATTCGCGGTCACCGTGCGGGGCGTGGCGCTGGCGGCGTCGGGCGAGCGACTGTTGATCTCGCTGCGTGTCCAAGCCAACGAGAACCGAAGCTGGTTCGGCCTAGGCGCCGAGGCCACCGTGCATGTGTGGGGAAAGCCCGTGCTCGATCGTGACCGGCAGGTGCTGCGCCTGTCCGATATCGCGCTCGACGTCGAGTCGGAGGCGGCGTTCGGGCTGCTGGGCGCGGCCGCCCGCGCGGCGGTGCCGTATCTGGAAGCGGCGCTGGCCGAGAATGCAGTGGTCGACTTGAACCCGTTCGCGACGACCGCCCGCCAGAGCATCGAGGCTGCGATCGCGGACTTCCGCAAGAGCGGCGACGGCGTCCGTGTCGACGCCGCGGTTACGGCGCTGCGCCTCGTCGGCATCGAGTTCGACGCCAAGACGCTGCGCGTGATCGCCGAGGCCGACGGCACCGCCAAGGTCGCGGTGACCGCGCTTCCCTAGCAACACGCGAGCAGCGAATAGCGAATGGCGAATAGGGAAGTGACCCCATTCGCTACTCGCTATTCGCTACTCGCCTTGCCCTCGTCACCTGCTTGTGGATGTGCACCATCATCGCGGTCCCGAACAGCGGCGTCGCCAGGTTGACGATCGGGACCGACACGAAGGCGGCAATGAACAGGCCGGCGACGAAAACGGTGCGGTGATGCGCTTTGCGCAGCCGCTTGACCTCATCCACCGAATGGTGACGCATCGCCGCCAGCTCGAAATATTCGCGGCCCAGCAGGAAGGCGGTCGCCACGAAGAAGATCACGACGCCGATGCCGGCGAGCAGCAGGAACGGCACCGCCACCAGATAGATGCCGACCGCGATCAGCGCAGTCTTCACGCCCTCCCAGCCCGCGCGCGCGAGCGGCAGCGGTCGCCCGACCGGCTCGTCCGGGTAGTGGCTGCGCTCGACCTCGAGCGCGATGTCGTCGGCGAAGAAGCTCGCCACCAGCGCGGTGATCGCCGGCATCAGGAAGATCGCACCGGCGACGATGCCGAGCGCCGCCGCGACCGAGAAGATCCAGCCCAGCACGACCAGGGGCGTGTGCGCGGATTGGCCGAGCAGGCTCTCGGCCCAGCCTTCGCCGGCGGTCGCCAGCCAGGCGAACAGCCGGTGCAGCCCGACCCCGATCAGCACGATCAGCACCAGCGCCAGCCCGACGGATTTGAGCAACACCGCCCGGAACGACGGCGAGAGCATCTGGGACAGAGCTTTGAGGGCGGCGTCGAGCATGGTCTTTTTCCGCCGCAGCAGTAGACAGCTGCGTCCAACCGCACAAGCCGATCGTATCGGTGAGAGAGGATTTGCCGGCCGGCGCTTCTATGCCATGGTAGACCTCGCTCACCCGCAAACGCCGAGATGCCATGAAACGACTGAGCCGCCGCTCGTTCCTTGGCGCCGCCGCCACCATGGCGGCCGGCCCGGCATTCGGCGCGCCGCGCTCGCAGCCGCCGGCCCCGGACCCCAGCCGTTCGGCGGTCATCGATGTGGTGATCGTCGGTGCCGGTGCCGCCGGCATCGCGGCCGCGCGGCGGATTGCCGCGTCGGGAAAGCGCTACGTGCTGGTCGAGGCGGCCGAGACTGTCGGCGGCCGCTGCGTGACCGACACCCGCACCTTCGGCGTGCCCTACGACCGCGGCGCCCACTGGATCTATGCCGCCGATATCAATCCGGTGGCCAGGCTCGCACCGCAGACCGGGCTTGATCTCTATCCGGCGCCGCCCGGCCAGCGCATGCGCATCGGCCGGCGCTACGCGCGCGAAGGCGAGATGGAGGATTTCCTCGCCGGGCTCGTGCGCGCCAACAGCGCCATCGCGGAGGCCGCCCGCGGCCGGGTCGATGTCTCCTGTGCGCAGGCGCTGCCCAAGGACCTCGGCGAATGGCGGCCGAGCATCGACTTCGTGCTCGGGGCCTATGGTGCCGGCAAGGAGCTGACGGAGGTCTCGGCGATGGACCTCGCCCGTTCGGCCGAGCGCGACAACAGCGCGTTCTGCCGGCAGGGGTTCGGCACGCTGATCGCCAAGCTGGCGCCGCCCGGCGTCCAGCTGGCGTCGCCGGTGACCCAGATCACATGGGGGGGCCGTCCGAACGTCGAGGTCATCACCACCAAGGGCAAGCACGAGGCGCGCGCCGTCATCGTCACGGTGTCGACCAACGTGCTCACCGCCGGCAAGATCAAGTTCGTGCCCGACCTGCCCAGGCGCGCTCTCGACGCCGCCGCCAGGCTCCCGCTGGGCAGCCTCGATCACGTGGCCCTGGAGCTGATCGGCAACCCGCTCGGGTTGCGGCGCGACGAGCTCGCATTCGAAAAATCGGAGAACCGGCAGACCGCCGCGATCTTCGCCAATGTCGGGGGCTCGACGCTTTGCATGATCGACGTCGGCGGCCGGTTCGGCCGCGAGCTGTCCGACAAGGGCCAAGCCGCGATGATCGACTTCGCGATCACGTGGCTGGGCGGGCTCTACGGCACCGATATGAAGAACGCGATCAAGCGCAACCATGCGACGCGCTGGAACCACGAGCCGTGGGTGCTCGGCGCGTCGTCCGTGGCGGCGCCCGGCGCCCAGCCCTCGCGCAGAATTCTGACCGAGCCGCTCAACAACCGCATCTTTCTGGCGGGTGAGGCCACGCATGAGACACTGTGGGGCACCGTCGGCGGCGCCTGGGAATCTGGCGAGCGGACCGCCGACGCGGTGGTGCGGATGCTCGGCGGCAAGAAGGTATGAGCCGGCCGAAAGCGTTGGTCGCCTGGTCGAGCGGCAAGGACAGCGCCTGGGCGCTACATGAGATGCGGCGGGCCGGCGACTGCGAGATCGTCGGCGCCCTCACCACCGTCACCGAGACCTTCGGCCGTGTCAGCATGCACGGCGTGCGCGAGGAACTGCTGATGGCGCAGCTTGCCGCCGCGGAGCTTGCGCCCACGCTGGTGCGCATTCCGTTTCCGTGCCCAAACGAGGTCTATGAGGCGCGCATGGCGGCGGCGCTCGCCGCCGCCAAGGACGCCGGCGTCACCCAGGTGATCTTCGGCGATCTTTTTCTCGAGGACGTGCGCGCCTATCGCGAGCAGAAGCTCGCGGGTACCGGCATCATGCCGGTATTCCCGCTGTGGCAACGCCCGACGCCGGAGCTTGCGCGCGAGATGATCGCGGCCGGCGTCGAGACTTATCTCACCTGCGTCGACCTCAAGCAGCTGGCGAAGCGCTTCGCCGGCCGCCGTCTCGACCATGCGCTGCTCGCCGAGCTGCCGGCCGGCGCCGATCCCTGCGGCGAGAACGGCGAGTTTCACACCTTCGTGGCGGCGGGACCGATGTTGAAGGCCAGGATTCCAATTGCCGTCGGCGAGACGGTCGAGCGCGATGGGTTCGCGTATGTCGACCTGGTTCCCGACGTCCCTCGCCGCCATCATGCGCGGGCCTGACCTGCTCATTCATCCTAGGTGAAGCCGAGAAATTTCATGTGCATCACCAGCAGCGCGGTGAGGTGCGCGTCCCACTGCTCGCTCGTGGTATCGAACGAAATCAGCGTCTGCGAGTACACGTCGCCGGCGTGTGGCCAAAGTCCTGGTGTGCGCAACTCGACAAGATAGCCGCCGCTGGCGACGTCGAGAGTAATCGTCAGGCTGAGCGCGGGGGCAGCTTCGGGCGGCTCGTCCCACCACCCCACGGCGTCACGCCCTCAACACCCCGCCGGTGCGTTTGCCGACCTCGGCGACGATTTTCGCCGCCACCGCGTCGATCTCCTGGTCGGTCAGCGTCTTGTCGCGCGGCTGCAGTGTGACGGCTATCGCGATCGACTTCTTGCCCGGATCGATGCCCTTGCCCTCGTAGACGTCGAACACGGTGACGCCGGTGATCAGCCTGCGGTCGACCGACTGCGCGGCACGCACGATGTCGGCCGCCTTGACGGCGCGGTCGACCACGAAGGCGAAGTCGCGCTCGACCGGCTGGAACGGCGAGAGCTCCAGCACCGGCTTGGCGCGGGTGGCCTTCGGCTTCGGCTCGGGGATTTTCTCCAAGACCACCTCGAAGGCGACCATCGGCCCTTCGGCGTCGAGCGCCTCGAGCGCGCGCGGATGCAGCTCGCCGAAATGGCCGAGCACGTTCTGCGGGCCGATCTGGATGGTGCCCGAGCGTCCCGGATGGAACCAGGCGGGGCCGCCCGGCACCACCTGCAGCGCGGAAGCCGGCGCGCCGGCGGCGGCCAGCACCGCGAGCGCATCGCCCTTGACGTCGAAGGCATCGACCTCGGCCGCCGGCGCCGACCAGTGCTGTCCGATGCCCGACGCCTTGGCCAGCGCCCGGCGCACGCCGCTTGCGGCGGTGATCTGATCCTGCGGCTGGTCGCCCTTGAACACCTGCCCGACCTCGAACAGCGCGGCATCGGCAAAGCCGCGGTCGGCATTGCTCTGCGCCCCGCGGACGAGGCCGGGGATCAGGCTCGGCCGCATGTCGGAGAGATCGGACGCGATCGGATTGGCGAGCGCGAGCTCAGGCTTGCCGCCGCCGAACAGCTCGGCCTGCGGCTTCGAGATGAACGACCAGGTGACGGCCTCGACCATGCCGCGGGCGGCGAGCGCGCGCTTGGCCTTGCGGGTGCGCACCTGGATCGGCGTGAGCACCGGCTCGCGCGGCGCCTCGCCGCGGTCGAACGGCGTCGACGGGACGCGGTCGACGCCGATGATGCGCACGACCTCCTCGACGATGTCGGCCTTGCCGTCGACGTCCGGCCGCCACGACGGCACCGCGATCTTCACCGTCTGCCCCTGGCCGGCGACGAAGAAGCCGAGATGGCCGAGCACGCGCTTGACCTCGGGCAGGCCGACCTCGACGCCGGCCAGCCGCCGCAGCTCCTCGAGTGGGAAATCGACGATGCGCTCGGGCGCCTCCGCCTTGCCGGCCACCGTGATCGCCGACGGCTCGCCGCCGCACAGGTCGAGCACCATGCGGGTGGCAAGCTCCAGCCCCGGCGCCATGAAGTTCGGATCGACGCCGCGCTCGAAGCGATAGCGCGCGTCCGAATTGATCCCGAGCTTGCGGCCGGTCTGCGCGATGTTCAGCGGCTCCCACAGCGCCGATTCGATCAGCACGTCTGTGGTGGTCTCCGAGCAGCCGGTGGCCTCGCCGCCCATGATGCCGGAGAGCGACTCGACGCCCTTCTCGTCGGCGATCACGCAGATGGTCTCGTCGAGCGTGTAGATCTTGCCGTCGAGAGCGAGCAGGCTCTCGCCGAAGCGGGCGCGTCGCACCGTGAGATTGCCGTGCACCTTGGCGGCGTCGAACACATGCAGCGGGCGGCCGCGGTCGTAGGTGATGAAATTGGTGATGTCGACCAGCGCGTTGATCGGGCGCAGCCCGATCGCGCTCAACCGGCGCTGCAGCCAGGCGGGCGAGGGGCCGTTCTTGACGCCGCGCACCAGGCGCAGCGCGAAGGCGGGGCAGAGCGAGGGTGTCGCGCCGAAGTCGAGCGTGACCTTGACCGGGCAGGGGAAGCGGCTTTCGACCGGCTTGATCGCGGTGTCTTTGAGCTTGCCCATGTCGGCGGCGGCGATATCGCGCGCGATGCCGTGCACGCCGGTGCAGTCCGGCCGGTTGGGCGTGAGGTTGATCTCGATCACCGGATCGTCGAGCCCGGCCCAGGCGGCGTAGCTGGCGCCGACCGGTGCGTCGGCGGGCAGGTCGATGATGCCCTCGTGGTCATCGGACAGCTGCAGCTCGAACTCGGAGACCAGCATGCCGCGGCTCTCGACGCCGCGGATCTTTCCGACGCTGAGCGTCAGGTTCTTGCCCGGGATGAAGGCGCCGGGCGGCACGAACACGCCCTTCATGCCGGTGCGCGCGTTCGGCGCGCCGCACACGACCTGCACCGGGTCGCCGGTGCCGGTATCCACCAGGCAGACGCGCAGCCGATCGGCGTTCGGGTGCTGCTCGGCCGAGACCACGCGCCCGATGGTGAACGGCGCCAGCGCCTTGCCGCGGTCGGCGACGCTCTCGACCTCGAGCCCGATCATGGTGAGCTTGTCGACGATCTTGTCGAGCGGTTCGTCGGTGTCGAGATGCTCCTTGAGCCAGGCGAGGGTGAATTTCATGAACTCAATCCCCCCGCCAGGGTCGGCAGGTCGAGCGGGCGGAAGCCGTAATGCGCGAGCCAGCGCACGTCCGCCTCGAAGAAGGCGCGCAGGTCCGGCATGCCGTATTTGAGCATGGCGATGCGGTCGATGCCCAAGCCCCAGGCGAAGCCCTGGTACT
>JBEVIH010000127.1:0-6504 GCA_040510815.1 Xanthobacteraceae bacterium
CGCCGGAGCCGCCGACGATGGCTTCGCTGCTCAGCGCGTCCTGCAGCGTCTTCACCCTTGCGGTGTGCCACAGGGCGCAGGTCGTGTATTCGACATTGGCGGTGCCGATCCAGTTGAATTGGCGGGCATCGAATTTGGCGTTCTTGTTGCCGAGGAGCGGCTCGATCGCCACGGTGCGACCGGTGATCGCGAACGTGGTGCCGTCGCGCGGCGCGGTGTTGAAGACATTGTTGGCGGCCACCAGTCCGCCCGCGCCCGGCACGTGCTGCACGATCAAGTTCGGGCTGCCCGGAAGATAGCGTCCCATGTGGCGCGTGAGCGCCTGGGCATAGAGGCTCGAGCTTCCACCGGGCGTGAAGCCCACCAAGATGGCGATTTGCTTGCCCTTGTAGAAGTCCGCCACGTCCTGGGCCGCGCACGGAAGCGACGGCTGGCCAAACGCGGCGGCGATGAAGACCGTGAACGTCAACCGCATTCATCCTACTCCG
This sequence comes from Xanthobacteraceae bacterium, assembly GCA_040510815.1. Lineage (GTDB taxonomy): Bacteria > Pseudomonadota > Alphaproteobacteria > Rhizobiales > Xanthobacteraceae > VAZQ01. Next base: position 489 of record JBEVIH010000127.1, read on the forward strand.
GAGCCGGTTTGCCTTGCCGCAAGCCTTTGATGGAGGAACGGTGCTTCTTCGATTGCAGCCGGCGTTCGCGCGAGCCCGCCGTCGGCCTGGTGGCGCGGCGCGGTATCGGTGCGATGGCCGCGCGCCGGATCAATTCGATGAGACGTTCGCGCGCGTCCTGGCGGTTTCGCTCCTGGGTGCGATGGCGCTGCGCGCTGATGATCAGCACGCCCTCGCGGGTGAGCCGGCGGCCGGCCAGGCGCTCGAGCCGAGCGCGTACGTCGCCGGGAAGGTTGGGCGAATGGCGGACGTCAAAGCGCAGCTGCACGGCGCTCGACAGCTTGTTGACGTTCTGTCCGCCCGGACCCGAGGCGCGGACGAACTGTTCATCCACCTCGTCGTCGTCGATGGAAATGGTGTGAGTGACGCGGATCATCGCACCAGCATAGCATCATCCGCAGTCCGTCGTAGCGCAGGCGGGTTCAACTGCGCTTTCCGCGCGCTCCAACGCGCGCATGAAGCCTGGAGGCGGCGTCAGCGAATCCGGGACAATGTCGGGGCATGGCGCTCCGCTGCGGATGCGCGCAAACGCGCCGGCGCCGTTCCGGCTTATTCCCGGCTCGCGGGCGCTTGTCCCGGCTTGGCGGCAGGGTTGGGCGATGCCGCGACGCCACCCTGTGTCGAGTTGACGCCCTCGGGGCGGCCGACCACGGTGACGAGGAGACCTGGGTCGAGCAAGCGCTTGGCCACCCGTTTGGCGTCGTCCAGGGTCACCGCATCGATCAGGGCCGGACGGCGCTCGATATAGTCAATGCCGAGATCGTCGAGCTGCATCTGCACCAGTTGGCTCGCGATCCGGTTCGAGGTGTCGAGGCCGAGGGCGAACGAACCTTTCAGATAGGTCTTCGCCTTGACGAACTCCTCCTCGGTCGGTCCTTCCTCGGCCAGCTTGCGAATTTCCTGCTCGATGATGTCGATGGTCTGGCCGGTGGCATCGGCGCGGGTCGCGGTGCTTCCGAGCAGCAGCGAGGCGTGATTGAGCCAGATCAGGCTGTCGGAGATGCCATAAGCGAGGCCGCGCTTCTCGCGCACCTCGCGATAAAGCCGCGACGAGAACGAGCCGCCGCCGAGAATGTGGTTGATGATGTAGGCGGCCATGAAGTCGGGATCATTGCGGGTAATCCCGGGGCCGCCGAAATTCACCACCGACTGCGGCACGTCGAGCTGGGTGACGATGCGGCGCCCCAGCCCCTGCGGAACGGCATAGGGGACCGGCTGGAGCTTGCCCTTGGCCGGCAGCGCGCCGAAGGTGCGATCGAGCAGCGTGCCCACGCTCTCGGCGTCGATGTCGCCGACCACCGCGATCTTGAGGCCGTCCCGCGCCAGCACGCGACGGGTGTAGGACTTCAGATCATCGACGGTGATTTTCGGAACGGACTCGACCGTGCCGTTGACCGGCTGGCCATAGGGATGACCGGGGAACGCCGTTGCCCACCAGACGCGGCTCGCGATGTCGTTCGGGCTCACGGCCTCCCGCTGCAGCCGCGACATGGTTTGCGCGCGGGTGCGCTCGACCGCTGAGTCATCGAAGCGCGGCTCGGTCAGCGCGAGCCGCAGATAGTCGAAGGCCTCGTCGAGGTTGTCCTTGAGGGTGCGCAAGGTCCCGCGCAAATAGTCGCGCCCGGAACGGAAGCTGAGCTCGATCGCCTTGCGTTCGAGCCGATTCTGGAAGGCAGCGGCGTCGAAGGGGCCCGCGCCCTCGTCGAGCAGGCTGGCCGCCATGTTGGCGACACCGGGTTTGCCCGGCGGGTCCTGGTCGGCGCTGCCGAGGACGGCAAATTCCACCGCGATCAGCGGCAGGGCGGAGTCGCGCACCAGCCACGCTTCGATGCCGCCCGGGCTCACCACCCGTTCGATGGTCATCGCCTGCGCCGCCGGGGTTGCGACCCACAGCCCGATGCCGGCGACCAGCACCGTCAGCGCGCGCGCGCGGGTGCCGCGCAAAGAAGCGGAGGCGTTCACGAGCGTTTCTCCTCGGGCCGGGTGTCCTTGACGAGATAGCCGGTGACCGAGCGCTGCTTGTCGAGCCAGCGCCGCGCGGCATCCCGCACGGCCTCCGCGGTGACGAGGCGGATGCGGTCGGGCCAGGTGCGGATATCGTCCACGGTCGCCCCCGTTGCCAAAGATGCACCGTACCACTGCGCCATCATGCGCTGATTGTCGTTGGCATAGATGGCGTCGGCGATCATGCGGCCCTTTGATCGCTCGAGCTCCTCGGGGGTCACCCCATTCTCGATCACCTCGGTGAGGACGCCATCGATTGCCTGCTCGAGCTGCGGCAGGCTCGTTCCGGGCTTCGGGGTCCCGTAGACGCCGAAGCGGGTGTTGTCGACTGCGGTGCCGTCGTAGCTTGCGCCCGCGTTCACGGCGATATTCTTGTCCACCACCAGCTTCTGGTAGAGCCGGCTGTTCGAGCCGCGGCCCAGGATATGCGCCAGCACGTCGAGCGCTTCGCTCTCGCCCGGCCGCGCCTTTCCGCTCGAGGGAACGAGATAGTAGCGGCTCACGCTCGGCTGCGTGACGCGCGGGTCGGCCAGCGTCACGGTACGCGCCGCCTGCTGCGCCGGTTCTTGCGGGCGAAGCCGCGGCTTGATCTCGGCAAAGCGCGGCACCTTGCCGTAGGTCTCTTCGGCCAGGGTGCGAACCTCGTCGGCGGTCACGTCGCCGGCCACCACCAGGATCGCATTGTTTGGCGCGTAGAAGCGGCGATAGAACTCGAGCGCACCTTCGCGGTCGAGCTGTTCGATTTCATGCCGCCAGCCGATCACCGGCCTGCCATAGGGGTGGTTCAGGTAGAGCGCGGCATCCATCTGTTCGCCCAGCCGCGCCGCGGGATTGTTGGCGACCCGCATGTTCTGCTCTTCCAGCACGACGTTGAGCTCGGGCCGCACCACGTCGTCGGTGAGCGCCAGCCCGGTCATCCGGTCGGCCTCGAATTCCATCATGGCCTTGAGCTTGTCGCGCGGCACCCGCTGGAAATAACCGGTGTAGTCGGCCGAGGTGAATGCGTTCTCCTGGCCGCCGATGGTGGCAACGACCTGGGAGAAGCGCCCGGACGGGTTCTTGTCCGTGCCCTTGAACATCAGATGTTCGAGGAAATGGGCGAGCCCCGATTTGCCCGGCGTCTCGTCGGCGGAGCCGACCTTGTACCAGAGCATATGGGTCACGACCGGCGCGCGGTGATCGGGAATGACCACCACCTCGAGACCGTTGGACAGGGTGAAATGGCTGATCTGGGGGGCACCGGCTAGGGCGGTCGCCACAGCGCCGGCAAGCCCGCTTGCGACAACTGCAAGCGCGGCCAAGGTGGTCAGGGATTTGAGCAAGATGGTGTCCTACAAACGAGCGCACAGCCCGCATCCTCGCGGGCGAACGCACCACGGCCGCTGCCGTGGGCGAACGGGTGGAGCGCGAGCAGGAACACTATGTGGCGGCGTAGTTCGCCGCCCTTAGCGAGTTCCCTCGGCGCGGTCTTCGACCGTCGCTGCCTTGCCCTTTGCATTTTTTGGAGCGAGTCCATAGGGCTGGGCCGGCGAAGGCGTCTGATAACCGGCCGGCGGCGCGGTCAGGCTCTCCCGAGCCGGCTCGCCGTTGAAGGTCCCGGTTTCCCCCTTATCGCTAAAAGACGAAAAGATGTCACTGAAAAAGCTTTTGGAGCCCAGCTCAGATGGTCGCATCGCACGCGCGCTCTCATCCGGATTTTGCGGGCTGCCCGCGCTGGCGCTGGTTCCGGCGGCCACTTTGCCGCGGTCGAGTTCGGCGCGGGACAGCGGCCGTCCTTCGGCTTCCATGGTTTCGGCCGCGGTCCGGCTGGGCAGCTTTTTCTTCGCGGCTTCCACCTTGCGCTGCTGCGCATCAGGATCCTTGGGCCAAGCCGGGTTGGCAGTGACGGCGGCCTCGCTTTGCGGCGGCGGCAGATTGCGGGTCGGCGGCACCACGAGCGGCGCGCGCTCGCGATAATCGATGCCCTCTCCGTCCCGGCGGAGGCCCAAATCCTTGAGGAACTGCCGCATGAGCTTGGTGTCGAGCGGCACGTCCTCGTCCTCGCTAGCGCTCTGCGCGAAAACGCTGGTCCCGCCCGCCATCGTCGCCAGCGCCACGGCCAGCGCGACTGCTGCCGCGGCAGCGCTGCGCCGCTGCCTGTTCGGATTTCGGTGCCGCATAGCTATCCCCTTCAACTGACGGCGGAAATTGTGCGCCGTATACCCCACGGTTACTCTGGGCAGGGATCAGGGCGCTTTTGCGGCATCAGCGCCCACCAGGGTTTCATACAGGAGCCCGATCACTCCGGCCACGATGGCCACGTCGGCAAGGTTGAAAACGTACCATTTGAAGCTGAAACTCGCCGTGGTCAGGTGAAACAGCACGAAATCGGCGACTGCCCCGTAGGCGAGGCGGTCGAGGGCGTTACCGACGGCTCCGCCAATGATGAGGCCAAGGCTGAGCGCGGTTAGCCTGGAAGATGTGCGGGCCAGCCAAATCCACAGCAAAATGACCGCAATCGCTTTGAGCGCCAGCAGCGCCCATTGCCCCAGCGGGCCCTCCTGCCGGAACAGGCCGTAGCTGATGCCGGTATTCCACGTGAGCACCAGATCGAGGAACGGCGTGAGCGTCACGATGCCGCGCGCGCCCAGGTCGAAGACGAACAGGAGCCAGAGTTTGGCCGCCTGATCGACGGCCGCGGCCACCAGGGCGACCCCCAGCGCGAAGCGGGTGAGAGGCCCCCAAAGCAAAGGTGCCCGAGCCGACCTTGTGCGCGTAGGGGTGTGTTCGGTCACCAGCGGTCACTCCGCCGCCTTGCGCATCGCGTCCCACTCCCGCAGCGCCTGAGCATCGCGCGGTGACACGTCGGGATAGACCGGATCGGAGCCGACGCTCGCAAGGATCTTCCAGGAGCGGGCGCATTTCGTCCCTTCCGCCAGCCGCACCTCGACCGCCACCGCCTTGACGTCGTCGAGGCGGAACGCGGTCGGCGGACCGTCGCCTTGCACCAAGGTCGCGGCCGAGGTGATCGCGACCTCGGCCAGATCGATATCGGTCAACACCGCGAACAGGTCGGGGTCGGACACGTAGACGATGGGTGCGGCCTCGAGCGAGGAGCCGATGCGCTTTTGCGCGCGCTCGATCTCGATCGCACCGGTGACCACGCGGCGGACGTTGCGCACCTTGCGCCATTTCTCTGCGAGGGCGTCGTCGCGCCAGGAGGAGGGCAGCTCCGGGAACAGTTCGAGATGCACGGAGCCGTCCTCGGAGGGATAGCGCGCGAGCCATGCCTCCTCGGCGGTGAACGGCAGCATGGGTGCGAGCCAGATGACGGTGGCGCGAAACAGCAGGTCGAGCACGGTCAGGCAGGCCTTGCGCGTCGTCGAAGAGATCGGATCGCAGTAGAGCGCGTCCTTGCGGATATCGAAGTAGAACGCCGAGAGATCGCTCGTCATAAAGACGTTGAGCGCGGCGAAGATGCGCTTGTAGTCGAAATCGGCATAGGCTTGGCGCACCTGCCGGTCGAGCTCGGCGAGCCGGTGCAGCATCAGCCGTTCGAGCTCCGGCATCTGCGCGGGCGCGATACGGTCTTCCTTGCGGAAATGCGCGAGCGAGCCCAGCATCCAGCGAATCGTGTTGCGCAGCTTCCGGTAGGTTTCCACCGTGGTCTTGAGGATTTCCGGACCGATGCGCTGATCGTCGGCATAGTCCGAGGCGCACACCCACATCCGCAGGATATCGGCGCCCGATTGCTTGATCACGTCCTGCGGCGCCGTCCCGTTTCCCAATGACTTCGACATCGCGTGCCCGTCCTCGTCGAGCACGAAGCCGTGCGTGAGCACGACATCGAAGGGCGCCCGCCCGCGCGTGCCGCAGGATTCGAGCAAGGAGGACTGGAACCAGCCGCGGTGCTGATCCGACCCTTCGAGATACATCACGGTGTCGGCGCCGCCGTCCCGCTTGCGCTTGATCTCGGCGAGCGAGGGGAAATGCT
>JBEVIH010000128.1:0-13076 GCA_040510815.1 Xanthobacteraceae bacterium
AACAGCGGCGATGAATTTGAGCCTTTGCGGCGCAACTACCCGTACCGGCAGCTGATGGCCCGTACCGGCGAGGCGGTCTGCCCGCCGGACCCGAAGGTGTCGTGAACGGGCGTCGATAGCAGCGCCGCTCACGCCCTGCGGGCACCGGCGGCTCTGCCGACGTTTTGACCGTTGATTGCGGCCGCCGGGCTTACTGCGCCGCGTCCTTGGCGATCGCGCTCTCGTTAGCGGCGGTCTCGTCCTTGAGCGAGGTGGGCTGCGGCATGGCGATGACGTTGTAGCCCGAATCGACGAAATGGATGTCGCCGGTGACGCCGGTCGAAAGATCGGACAGCAGATAGAGCGCGGCGCCGCCGATCTCGTCCAGCGTCACGCCGCGTTTGAGCGGCGAATGGCGCTGCTGGAACGCGAACATCTGCCGCGCGTCGGCGATGCCGGCGCCGGCCAACGTGCGGATCGGCCCCGCCGAGATGGCGTTGACGCGGATCGCCGCTGGCCCGAAATCGACCGCCAGGTAGCGCACCGACGCTTCGAGCGCCGCTTTCGCGACCCCCATCACGTTGTAGTTCGGCATCGCCCGCAGGCCGCCGTTGTAGGTGAGCGTCACCATCGCGCCGCCTGCCGGCATCAAGACGGCCGCGCGCTTGGCCACCTCGGTGAACGAGAAACAGGAGATCACCATGGTGCGCACGAAGTTCGCGCGCGTGGTGTCGGCGTAGCGCCCCTTCAGCTCGTTCTTGTCGGAAAACGCGATGGCATGGACCAGGAAATCGAGCGAGCCCCACTGCTCTCCGATGGCCGCGAACGCGGCATCGACCGACGCGGTCTGCTCGACGTCGCACGGCAGCATCAGCGAGGCGCCGACCGACTGGGCGAGCGGCTTGACGCGGCGTCCCAGCGCCTCACCCTGGTAGGTGAACGCGAGCGTCGCGCCGTGGGCGGCAAGCGTCCTGGCGATGCCCCAGGCGATCGAGTGGTCGTTGGCGACCCCCATGATCAGCCCGCGCTTGCCCTGCATCAGCTGTGTCATGCCACCCGAACTTACCACTCGACTGCCCCCCGGTTCCGCTTGCGCGGAAATTAATCTTTACGAACCTCACGCATCGAGGCGCTTGAACACCACCGAGGCGTTGGTGCCGCCGAACCCGAACGAGTTCGACAGCACGCAGCCCACCTTCACGTCGTCGCGGCGTTCGCGCAAAATCGGCATGTCGGCGAAGGCCGGATCGAGGTTCTCGATATTGGCGCTTTCGCAGAGGAAGCCGTTGTTCATCATCAACAGCGAGTAGATCGCTTCCTGCGCGCCGGCGGCGCCGAGCGAATGCCCGGTCAGCGATTTGGTCGCCGAGATCGGCGGGCACCGGTCGCCGAACACCTCGCGGATCGCCTCGATCTCCTTGATGTCGCCGATCGGCGTCGAGGTCGCGTGCGGATTGATGTAGTCGACCGGCGCCGTGACGTCCTTGAGCGCCATCTTCATGCAGCGCACCGCGCCTTCGCCGGACGGCGCCACCATGTCGAAGCCGTCGGAGGTGGCGCCGTAGCCCGCCACCTCGGCGTAGACGCGGGCGCCGCGCGCCTTGGCGTGATCGAGCTCTTCCAGCACCAGCACGCCGGCGCCGCCCGCGATCACGAAGCCGTCGCGGTCGACGTCGTAGGCGCGCGAGGCCTTCTCGGGCGTCTGGTTGAAGCCCGACGACATCGCACCCATGGCGTCGAACAGCACCGAGAGCGTCCAGTCCAGCTCCTCGCAGCCGCCGGCGAAGATCAGGTCCTGCTTGCCCATCTGGATCGTCTCCATGGCATTGCCGATGCAATGGTTGGAGGTCGCGCAGGCCGACGAGATCGAATAGTTGACGCCCTTGATCTTGAACCAGGTGGCGAGCGTCGCCGAGGCGGTCGACGACATCGCCTTGGGCACCGCGAACGGACCGACGCGTTTCGGGCTCTTGCTGCGGGCGGTGTCGGCGGCTTCCACGATGCTGCGCGTCGAAGCCCCGCCCGAACCCATGATGATGCCGGTCATCTCATGGGAGACTTCGCTTTCCTCGAGGCCGGCGTCGCGGATCGCCTGCTCCATGGCGACGTGGTTCCAGGCGGAGCCGCCGCCGAGGAACCGCATGGCGCGGCGATCGACGGCTTCCGCCGGATCGAGCGTGGGCGCGCCGTGCACCTGGCAGCGAAATCCGAGCTCGGCGTATTTGTCGGCGCGGCTGACGCCGGACTTGGCCTCGCGCAGGCTCGCCAGCACTTCCTGCGTGTTGTTGCCGATCGATGAGACGATGCCCATCCCGGTGACGACGACCCGCCTCATCGCAGCCTCTTGCGCATCTCAAGACCCGCGCGTGCCGTGGCCCGCGGTCAGCCGCCGCTCGGCTCCAGCACCGGTTCCTGGCGGAACAGGCCGACCTTGAGGTCCATCGCCCGGTAGATGATCGAGCCGTCCGCCGAGAGCCACCCGTCGGCGATGCCGAGCACGAGCTTGGAACGCATCACGCGCTTGATGTCGATGCCGTACATCACCTGCCGGACGGTGGGCCCGACCTGGCCCGACAATTTGAGCTCGCCGAGGCCGAGCGCGCGCCCCTTGCCGGGCGAACCGAGCCAGCCGAGGAAGAAACCCAGGAGCTGCCACAACGCGTCGAGGCCGAGGCAGCCGGGCATGACCGGATCGCCCTTGAAATGGCAGGGGAAGAACCACAGGTCCGGCTTGAGATCGAGCACGGCGCGCACCACCCCCTTGCCGTATTCGCCGCCCGCCTCGGCGATCTCCGAGATGCGGTCGAACATCAGCATCGGCGGCAGCGGCAGCTGGGCGTTGCCGGCACCGAACAACTCGCCGCGGGCGCAGGCTAAAAGGTCTTCGTAGCTAAAGCTCGTCCGCCGCTGCTCCATCCGCGTCCTGTCCCTGCCGCTATTTCCTGGGTTCCCAAGGCCGAAAGTGTTAACATAGGCGCTCCCCGGGGCAAAGTAAGCCATCCCCCGGGAACCCGATAGATTAGAATCTAACCAAGCTTATTGCGAAGGAGTTGCATCTGTTTAGGGCCATATGTTACAAATGCAACGATTGTTGAGTAGTGGGGCGAGAGCAGTCCAAGTGCCTATGACACCGTCGCGAACGATCACGGTTGCCAATGCGGAAGCTCCCAAGCGGCTCGGCGCAGAGCAGCTGACCGGCTGCCCGTGGCATGACGTCAAGGCCATGCTGCGCGAAGTCGGGCTGCGGCCGACCCGCCAGCGCATGGCGCTTGGCTGGATCCTATTCGCCAAGGGCGACAGGCATATCACGGCCGAAATGCTCTACGAGGAGGCGGCCAAGGCCAAGGTGCCGGTGTCGCTGGCCACCGTCTACAACACGCTGCATCAGTTCACCGATGTCGGGCTGCTGCGCCAGGTCGCGGTCGACGGCTCGAAGACCTATTTCGACACCAACGTGTCCCAGCACCACCACTTCTTCGTCGAAGGCGAGAACGACCTGCTCGACATCCCGCACAGCGACGTGGTCGTGGGCAAGACCCCGATCCCGCCCGAGGGCTACGAGGTCGCGCGCATCGACGTGGTGGTCCGGTTGCGCAAAAAGGGCCGCTGAGCCCCTCAATCAGGTCTCCGCGACGTGAGCCCGGGCATGTCCCGGGCTTTGACGTCTTTGCAGCATCGAAATCGGCACCGGCGCGCGGCCCATCCTGCAAGCCTGCGCGTTTGTGCGGCTTGCGCGCCGCGCGCCGGTGTCACTAAGTAAGGTCCTCCTTGGCCCATCGCCCGCTCCCGGAGAAGCGCCATGACATCGCTGCTCGGCCGCCTTTGGCTCGCTTTCGCGTTCACGCTCGCCGCGACGCCGGCGCCGGCGCAGGGGCTCGAAAGCAAGCTCGTCATCGTCACCTCGTTCTCCAAGGACCTCACCGCGCCCTACGCGCAGGCGTTCGAGAAGAAGTATCCTGGCACCAAGGTCGAGCTGCAGAACCGCAACACCGCCGCCGCCGTCACCTTCATCCGTGAAACCAGATCGAGCCCGCCCGACCTCATGTGGGCGTCGGCGCCCGACGCCTTCGAGGTGCTCAAGAAGGACGCGCTGCTGCAGGAGTACCAGCCGAAGGCGCAGGGCGTCGCCGACAAGGTCGGCTCCTATCCGGTCAACGACCGCGACGGCTTCTATGTGGGCTTCGCCGCCTCCGGCTACGGCATCATGTACAACACGCGCTATCTGCGCGCGAACAGCCTGGCCGCGCCGAAGGAATGGGACGACCTCAAGAAGCCGGTCTATTTCGGTCATGTCGGCATTTCGGCGCCGTCGCGATCCGGCACCACCCACCTCACGGTCGAGACCATCCTGCAGGGCGAAGGCTGGGAGAAAGGCTGGGCGACCTTGCTCGAGATCGGCGGCAACTTGGCGCAGGTCTCCGATCGCTCGTTCGGCGTGCCCGACGCGGTCAACAGCGGCCAGTACGGCATCGGCATCGTGATCGACTTCTTCGGCCTCTCCGCCAAGGCCTCCGGTTTTCCGGTCGAGTTCGTGTATCCGACGGTGACGACCATCGTGCCCGCCAACGTCGGCATCATCGCCAATGCCAAGAACCAGAAGGCGGCGGAAGCCTTCGTCGAGTTCCTGCTGTCGGAGGAAGGCCAGCAGATCCTGCTCGACCCGAAGATCCAGCGCCTGCCGGTGCGGCTCGCCACCTACGACAAGGCGCCCGCCGGCTATCCCAATCCGTTCAAGAACACCGTGCTCGGCGCCAAGGTCAGCTTCAAACCGGAGCTCTCGGAAGGACGCTACGAGCTCGTCAACTCGCTCTACGATCGCGTGGTGACGTTCCGCCTCAAGGAGCTCAACGCCGCCTGGAAGGCGATCCACGCGGCCGAGGCGAAACCCGGCGCCGGCCCCGAGGCCAAACGTCTGATCGCCGAGGCGCGCAAGCTCGCGAGCGCCGTGCCGATCAGCGAGCGGGAGGCGAGCGACAAGGCGATCGCCGGCTCCTTCCAGGAGGTCAAGCCGGGCGCCAAGACGGCCGGGCGGCAGGCCGAGTTCGAAAGCCGCTGGGATGCCGCCGCCGTGAAGAACTACGCCGAGGCGAAAGCGCTCGCCGAAAGAGCCTTGACGGCGAAGTAAGCCGGTCACGCCAAACGGGTCGATTGCAAGTCGTAGCGCGGCGAGGGGCTTTCCGCAGCCGCCGCGGGCGATATCATCGACCTGGTGTCTTCCGTCGCAACGATACGGCCGCCGTTTGCCGCTCCATTGGCGGCGCGGCTCGGCGCGAGCCCGGCGCAGATCGTCGCGCTGGCGGCGATCGCCGTGTTCCTGCTGGCGTTCCTGATCGTTCCGCTGCTGCGGGTGATCGTGGTCGCCTTCACCGGGCCCGAGGGCGGCTTCAGCCTCGTTCACTTCGGCGACTTCCTGGCGACCGCGCTGCTGCGCGAAGCGTTCTGGAACTCGATCTACGTCGCCGCCATGACGGTCGTGCTGGCGAGCCTGATCGCGGTGCCGCTCGCGACCATCCTGGCGCGCTTTCGTTTCCGCGGCGCGGCGCTCATTCATACGCTGGGCGTCGTGCCGCTGGTGATGCCGCCGTTCGTGGGCGCGGTGGCGATGCAACTCATCTACGGGCGAAACGGCGCCGTCAACCTGCTGCTCCTCGACTGCTGCGGCTTCCGGATTCCGTTCATGGAGGGCCTCAACGGCGTCATCTTCGTCGAGGCGCTGCACTACTTCCCGTTCATCCTGCTCAACCTCTCGGCCTCGCTCGCCAACATCGATTCGGCGATGGAGGAATCGGCGCAGAATCTCGGCGCCCACGGCATCACGCTGTTCTCGCGCATCGTGTTCCCGCTGGCGCTGCCGGGCTATGTGGCGGGCGCGGCGTTGGTCTTCGTCAAGGTGTTCGACGATCTGGCGACGCCACTGCTGCTCAACGTTACCAACATGCTGGCGCCGCAGGCCTATCTCAAGATCACCACGGTCGGCATCGCCGATCCGATGGGCTACGTGATCTCGGTGATCATGATCGCCTGCTCGCTCGGCGCCATGGCGCTCTCGGCGCTGGCGTTGCGCGGCCGCGACTTCGCGACCTTGCAGCGCGGCGGCGGCGGGCTCGCGCGCCGCTCGCTCGGGCGCGCCGGCAACGCCGTTGCGGCCGCCTTCGTGGTGCTGGTGCTGGCGCTGGTGCTCTCGCCGCATCTCGGCATCTTCCTGCTCTCTATCGCCACGGTGTGGTCGTTCGCGGTGCTGCCCGACGGCTTTACGCTCGCCCATTACGCGACGGTTTTCCGCGAGGCCGGGCCGCTCATTTCCAACACCATCCTCTATTGCGGGCTGGCCGGGCTGATCGACGTGATCCTGGGCGCGACGCTCGCCTATCTGGTGCTGCGCACGCGGCTGCCGGGTCGGCGGCTGATCGAGCAGACCGCCATGTCGGCGGTCGCGGTGCCGGGGCTGGTGCTCGGCATCGGGCTCCTGCGCACCTATTACGACGTCAAGCTGCCGTTTGGCGGCGAGTCGCTCGCGACCTTCTGGCTGATGCTGGTGATCGCCTATGCGGTGCGGCGATTGCCCTACGCGCTGGTCTCCGCCAAGGCCGCGTTGCAGCAGCTCCACGTCAGCCTGGAGGAAGCCGCCGAGAACCTCGGCGCCGGCAAATTCACCACGCTCGCGCGCATCGTGGTGCCGCTGATGACCGGCGGGCTGCTCGCCGGCTTTGTCACCAGCTTCGCCACCGCGGCGGTCGAGCTGTCCGCGACCCTGCTGCTGGTCGCCCGCAGCAGCGACGCGCCGATCGCCTACGGCATCTACGTCTATATGCAATCGGCGGCCGGGCGCGGACCCGGCGCCGCGCTCGGCGTGATCGCCGTCGTGGTGGTGTCGATCGCCACTTATCTGGCGTACACCTTCGCCGAACGCGAGCGCGGCATGAAATCGCGCGAGCTCATCTGATGGCGCGCGGCGTCACCATCGAGCGCGTGAGCTTCGGCTACGGTGCGACGCCGGTGCTCGACGACGTCAGCCTGGCGGTCGCCCGCGGCGAGTTCTTCGCCTTTCTCGGTCCGTCGGGCTCCGGCAAGACCACTTTGCTGCGGCTGATCGCGGGCTTCGGCGCGCCGCCCACCGGGCGCATCGTGATCGGCGAGCGCGACGTCACTTCGCTTCCGCCCTGGAGCCGCAATGTCGGCATGGTGTTCCAGAGCTATGCGCTGTGGCCGCACATGACGGTCGCCAGGAACGTCGCCTTCGGCCTCGAGCGGCGCCGCCTGGCGCGCGCCGAGATCGACCGCAAGGTGGCCGAGGCGCTGGCGCTGGTCGGGCTCACCGCGTTCGCCGAGCGCCGTCCGGCGCAATTGTCGGGCGGCCAGCAGCAGCGCGTGGCCCTGGCCCGCACGCTCGTCATCGAGCCCGAGGTGCTGCTGCTCGACGAGCCGTTGTCCAATCTCGACGCCAAGCTCCGCGTCGAGATGCGCTCGGAGCTGCGCCGCCTGCAGCGCAAGCTCGGCATCACGGCGATCTACGTGACCCACGACCAGGAGGAGGCGAACGCCATCGCCGACCGCATCGCGGTGCTCGACGCCGGCCGCATCCAGCAGATCGGCACGCCCGTCGAGCTCTATGACCGCCCGGCGAACCGCTTCGTCGCGACCTTCCTCGGCACCGTCAACCTGATCGAGGGCCGCATCGAGCCGGATGGCGGTTTCGCCGCCGACGGCTTTGCGCTCGCCGGCGTCGGCGGACCGGCGGGGCCGGCCTGCATCTCGATCCGGCCGCAGGATGTCGTAATCGGACCCGCCGACGGCGGCCTCGCCGCCACCGTCACGGAGCACGAGTTCCTCGGCGCGGTGAGTCGCTACCGCATGCAGCTGGGCCGGCACGAGATCATCGCCGACATCCCGCACCAGCGCGGCGCGCGCATCTACGCGCCGGGCGTCCAGGTCGGTCTCAAGATCGATCCGCGGGAGCTTGCGGTGCTGCGGTGAACCTCGAACGGGCGGTCGCTCACTCCACCTTCTCGTTCGGGTAGACGCCCCAGAGCTGCTCCTGCACCGCCCAGCCGTCGAAGCCGGCGCCGGTGATGCGGCACCATGTTCCGCTGCAGCGCTTGACCGCGGCGAGCACGCCCGATTGCAGGCGGGCGACGATCGCGCCGCCGTTGTCGGCCTTGTCGTAGAGCACGACCAGGTCCTTCTTGTCCTTGGGCGTCACCACCGCGGTGCGCCGACCGGACAGCAGCGAGTGGTAAACCCACCCCTCCGAGCCTTCCCAATCGCGGATTCGCCGCCAATTGTCGGATTCCGCCGTGATCTCCACCGGCAGCCCGGCGCGGGTATAGACGAAGGTGACGTCGTGGTCGCGGGTCGGCCCGCCGCGCACATTGACCCGATCGGGCTTGAGGCTGACGAAACGTGGAACCGGCAGGCCGCTCTTCGGGCCGGTGGCGACGTCGCCCGCGGCCTGCGCGGCCGCCACAAAGGCGAGCGCTGCCGCAAGAGCGGCGGCGACGACGCAAACTCCCCGTTGAGCCATGTCCGAACCGCGATTCGAAGTCGGGTCTCGAAGTTCCGGCGCTTGTCTTGACACGGCCATCTGTTGCAGAAAGGCCGAAGCCGCGGCCGCGCCCACCGAAGCGGCGCGCCAGTGTCGACAAGTACGGTTAAAGAGGGCTGAATAGCGCGACAAAGCCCGTCAGCGATGCCGTTTTGCCACACGGCGCGCTGGTCGGCCGAATCGCAACCGGCAAGGCGCGCACGCCAAGGGACGAGCAGATGCCGAAAACCAACAAAAAGCCGCTGGTGGTTGTGACGCGCAAGCTGCCCGACAGCGTCGAGACCCGCATGCGGGAGCTGTTCGACGCGCGCCTCAATCTCGACGACAAGCCTATGAGCCAGGCGGAGCTCGCCGAGACGGTAAAAACCGCCGACGTGCTGGTGCCCACCGTCACCGACCGCATCGACGCCTCGGTGCTGAGCAAGGCCGGCGACAAGCTCAAGCTGATCGCCAATTTCGGCAACGGCGTCGACAATATCGACGTCGCCACCGCGCTCGCCCGCGGCATCACGGTGACCAACACGCCGGGCGTCCTCACCGAGGACACCGCCGACATGACCATGGCGCTGATGCTGGCGGTGCCGCGCCGGCTCGCCGAGGGCTTCGAGATCCTCGAGCACGGCAAATGGCGCGGCTGGTCGCCGACCTGGATGCTCGGCCACCGCATCTGGGGCAAGCGCCTCGGCATCATCGGCATGGGGCGGATCGGCCAGGCGGTGGCGCGGCGCGCCCGCGCCTTCGGCATGTCGATCCACTACCACAATCGCCGGCGCGTGCCGGCGAAGATCGAGGAGGAGATCGGCGCCACCTATTGGGAGAGCCTCGACCAGATGCTCGCCCGCATGGACATCGTCTCGATCAACTGTCCGCACACGCCGGCGACCTATCACCTGCTGTCGGCGCGCCGCCTCAAGCTGATGCGGCCCGAGGCCTACCTGGTCAACACCGCGCGCGGCGAGGTGATCGACGAGAACGCGCTCGTCCGGCTGATCGAGGCCGGCGAGATCGCCGGCGCCGGGCTCGACGTGTTCGAGCACGAGCCGGCGGTGAACCCCAAGCTCGCCAAGCTGGCGCGCGCCGGCAAGGTGGTGCTGCTGCCGCATATGGGCTCGGCCACGCTGGAGGGCCGCGTCGACATGGGCGAGAAGGTCATCGTCAACATCAAGACGTTCCTGGACGGGCACCGTCCGCCGGACCGCGTGTTGCCGTCGATGCTTTGATTCTTCTTTTGCGCGGCTGTGGCCTGCCAAAATTTGCTGTATGATTTGTCCCGCGCAATCTGAGGGAGAGCCACCCATGCGGACTCTGTTGCTGGCTGGCGCGGCGGTCCTGGCCTCGATCGCCCTGGCCGTTGCGGCGGTGCTGGCGCCGAAGGACATTCAGGCGACGTTCTTCACCGGGCAGGCGTTCACGGCGGCGACGCCATCGAACGTCAAGTTCAAGATGGTGTTCACGGCCGACGGCAAGGTGACGCGCGAGCCGTTCAGCAAGACCGGCGGCGCCAAGGGCGAAGGCACCTGGAAGCTCACCAATGACGGCTTCTGCACCACCTGGAAGGGCTCGAAGGCCAACTGCTTCCGCGTGCTCAGCGCCGGCGACAACAAGTGGTCGGTGGTAAAGGGCACGACCGTGGTCGCCACCTGGACGAAGTAGCGGAAGACCGACGGTACCGGGGGCACGGACGCCGGAACGCGGCGCCTGCCGTCGTCCTCAATCGTATTCCGAGCCCGACAAATCGCGGATCGTCGGCCGCTCGCCCGACAGCGGGTTTGCGGGGTCCCAGGCATATTGCAGCGTCTCGAACCGCATCGCGCGGGCGTCGAACATCACCAGCCGCCCGACCAGTCCTTCGCCGAAGCCGACGATCTCGCGGATCACTTCCAGCGCCATCATCGACCCGAGCACGCCGGTGAGCGCGCCCAGGATGCCGGCCTCGGCGCAGGCCGGCACGGTGCCGGGCGGCGGCGTCTCCGGAAACAGGCAGCGGTAGGTCGGATTGGGCTTGCCGTCGGCCCCGCGCTCGTGGGCGCGGATGGTGGTGAGCGTGCCGTCAAACACGCCGACCGCGGCCGTGACCAGCGGCCTTTTGGCGAAAAAGCAGGCGTCGGAGACGAGATAGCGGGTGGTGAAATTGTCCGAGCCGTCGGCCACGATGTCGTAGCGGCCAATCAGCTCAAGTGCGTTGCCGGCGGCGAGCCGCGCCGCGTGGGTCTCGACCGCCACGTGCGGATTGAGGCGGCGGATCGCCGCCGCCGCGCTCGCGACCTTCGGCTCGCCGATCTCGGGCGTGCCGTGGATCACCTGGCGCTGCAGGTTCGAGAGCGCGACCGCATCGTCGTCGATGACGCCGAGCGTGCCCACGCCGGCGGCCGCGAGGTAGAGCAGCGCCGGGGCGCCAAGCCCGCCGGCCCCGATCACCAGCACGCGCGCGCGCTTGAGCGCGGCCTGTCCGGGCCCGCCCACTTCGCGCAGGACGATGTGGCGGGCGTAGCGTTCGAGCTCGTCAGGGCCGAGCATGGGCAGCTTTCGCTCCTCAAGACGGAGTCCGCCCGCATCATCCGCGAAAGCGCCGGCTTTGCAATGTCACGGCGATACCTCAATTGGTCGCGACAGTCGCTCGCGATGCTTTGATCGGCACCACAGTTGCGGCGGCAGGCCGATCGGCTAGGCTGGCGCGGGCTCATTGCCGCCCAAATCCGGCCGTTGCGGAGTGTCCATGCGGATCGTGGGTGCCCTTCTGGTGCTATTGCTCGCCGCGGCCCCGGCCGTCGCCCAGACCGACGACGCCGCGTCGCGGCAAGGCGTCACCGCCAAGCCGTCCGCCCATACCACCAAGTTCCGCAAGTCGACCGCCCGAACCACGGCGTTGCGCGCCAAGGCCGCCGCCAAGCGAACGTCGACCGCCGCCCAGCAGCCGCCCGTCGACGCCGCGGCGCCCGCCGGCGAGGGCACCATCCGCACCGCCGCAGCCGCGGCGAAGAGACGCCAGCCGGCGCCGCCGCCACCGCGCGACAGTTCGTCGATGCCGCTCGCCGACCGCATCGCCATCCAGTTCGATCTGGCCTGGACCGGCGACTACAACGGCCTGATCAACGGCGAGTTCAACGACAAGACGATCGCGGCGATCAAGACGTTCCAGCGGAACCGCAAGTTCAGGGAAACCGGCGTGCTCAACACCCAGGAGCGCGCCCTGCTCGCCGCCTCGGCGAAGGCCAAGCAGACCCAGGTCGGCTGGACCATGATCGACGACGCCGTCACCGGCGCGCGGCTCGGGCTCCCCACCAGGCAGGTGCCGATCAAGAGCCAGAGCAAGGCCGGCACCCGCTGGTCGTCGGCGCAGGGGCAGGTGCAGATCGAGACCTTCCGGATCAGGGAGCCGGGCACCACGCTGCCGGCGGTGTTCGAGCAGCAGAAGAAGGAGCCGTCGACCCGCAAGCTCGAGGTCAACCTGCTGCGGCCGGATTTCTTCATCCTGTCCGGCATGCAGGGGCTCAAGCGCTTCTACGTGCGCGCCGAGATCAAGGACGGCGAGGTGCGCGGCATGACCATCCTGTACGACCAGGCGACCGAGACCATCATGGACCCGATCGCCGTGGTGATGTCGAGCGCGTTCGTGCCGTTCCCCGGCATCACCGGCGTCGCCCAGGTCGGCCCGCTGCCCAAGCGCAAGGTCGAATACGGCACCGGCATCGTGGTGAGCGCCGCCGGCCACATCCTCACCGACCGCCAGGTCACCGACGACTGCCACGTGATCGTGGTCGGCGGCTACGGCGACGCCGATCGTTTGGCGGAGGACAAGACCGCCGACCTCGCGCTCATTCGCGTCTATGGCGCGCCCGACCTGGTGCCCGCCGCGCTGCTCAACGACGGCGCGCGCGGCCCCGACGTCACGCTCATCGGCATCGCCGACCCGCAGAGCCAGGGCGGCGCGAGCGCGATCTCCACCGTGGCCGCCAAGCTCAAGGGCGAGATCGTGGAGCCGGCGCCGCAGCTCGGATTCTCGGGCGCCGCCGTGCTCGACGGCCAGGGCCGCTTCTTCGGCATGGCCGAGCTCAAGGCGCCGGTGGTCGCGGCGGTGGGCTCGACCAACGCGGCACCGCAGGCCACGGTCGTTCCGCTGTCGACCATCCGCGCCTTCCTCGACGAGCAGCGGCTCACCGCCGCCGGCGGCCGCCCCGGCGTCGACGCGACGAAATCCTCGCTGGTGCGGGTGATCTGCGTGCGCAAGTGACCGCCGCAGGCGGTCATCCCGGAAGCCGCGCAGCGGCTCTCCGAGATCCACTCCGCGCGTAGCTCGCATCGCCGGACGCGAACCGCATCCACTCAGATTCACTTTTCAAACAGCCAACGCTACGCAGCCCGGGGACTTTCATCTTCGGGCGCCTGGGCGCGCCCTTTCCCTTTTTCCTTCTCCCTCGCGGACGAGGGACATGGAGCGCCGGGAGGCGCCGGGCGCCTCGGCGAGCGCCCTGCGGACCGGTTTGGCGCGGTCCGCCACGCGCCGTGGCGGCGGCGCGTGCACCCCAGTGACGTAGGGGTGCGGCGCCTCCCGGCG
>JBEVIH010000129.1:0-20047 GCA_040510815.1 Xanthobacteraceae bacterium
GTGAAAGAAGAATTATCGAAACGTCGGTATATGAAACATGGAGCTCATTGTTTAACGCGGCAGACGTATATCGTTCGACGAGTTGAACACGACGAGGCTGCTCGCGCATGCGCGCAAGCAGGCCGTCCAGCGCAAGCTCGATGACATCCTGATCGTCGATGTGGATGCCCATCACTACGAGAACGAGCACTACAACGACATCCTGCCCTTCATGGAGAACGAGGTCTTCAAGCAGTGGACCATGGGCGGACGCGGCCAGACCGAGCGCGGCTCGATCGTGCCGACCAATGCCGGCTTCATTCAGGACATGGGCGGGCGGGTGACGCGCTATCCGCTGCGCCGCTCCGAGAAGACCGACCCGGGCCGGTTCCGCGACGTCCAGCTCGGCGAGCGCTGGATGGACGCGATGAGCGTCGACTATTCCTGCCTGTTCCCGACCGGCATGCTCAACATCGGCATGCATCCGCAGAAGGAGATGGAGGTCGATCTCTGCTGGGCCTACAACCGCTGGGTCACCGAGAAGGTGCTGCCGGAATCGGGTGGGCGCATGTATTCGATGCTGTGCCTGCCGTTCTCCGATCCCGAGGCCTCCTGCCGCCAGGTCGAGACCTTCGGCGACCGCAAGGGCGTGACCGGCTTCATGATCACCACGGTGCGGCACCTGCAGGTCAACGACAACGCCTACATGAAGCTCTACAGCATGCTGCAGGAGCGCGGCCTGGCTCTCGCCTTCCACTCCGGGCCGAACTGGAACGAGCCGGTGTTCCGCGCCTGCAACCGCTTCCTGTCGGTGCACGCGCTCGGCTTCACCTTCTACAACATCCTGCATCTGACCAACTGGGTCATCAACGGCATGGGCGAGCGCTTCCCCAAGCTGCCGGTGATCTGGATCGAATCGGGGCTGGCCTGGGTGCCGTTCCTGATGCAGCGGCTCGACCACGAATACATGATGCGCCCGTCGGAGGCGCCGCTCTTGAAGAAGAAGCCGTCGGATTACATGCGCGACATGTACTACTCGTCGCAGCCGATGGAGATCCAGGACAAGCAGGCGCTGGAATGCACGTTCCGCATGATCAACGCGGAGACGCAGCTGCTCTACTCGTCGGACTATCCGCACTGGGACTTCGACCTGCCGGCCACGATCTACGATCTGCCGTTCATCTCCGAGAAGGCCAAGCACAACATCCTCGGCGGCACCGCGGCGCGCCTGTTCAAGCTGCCGCCGCGCAACGAGAAGCAGAAAGAGAACCTCAAGAAGTTCGGCAATCTCGCCGCCGCGGCCTGACCGCACCAACAACGGCGTCAAACCAGACCGCCTCCCGGTCAATCCGGGAGGCGGTTTGTTTTCGGCCACGGTGATCCGGGCCGACCTCGGCCTCACGGCGCGACGGCTGGCGACCGGCGGCGGCTGTGATAAGAAGCGTGATGCGCGGGAGGGTGCAATGATCACGGCGCGTTGCGTCTTGCTTCTGTCGCTTGCGGCCTGCTGGACCGGCTGCGCATCGCCGGGGCGGGCAGACGACGCCGAGAAAGCCTTCTACGCCGGCAAGACCGTGCGAATGATCGTGGGCTCCGGCGTCGGCGGAGGCTACGACATCTTCTCGCGGCTGATCGCGCCCTACCTTGCCCGGACGCTCGCGGCGACCGTCATCGTCGAGAATCAGCCGGGCGCCGGCGGCCTGGTCGCGCTCAACCGCCTCTATGCGGCGCCGCCCGACGGTTTGCAGATCTCGCTCTCCAACGGCACCGCCGCGGCCTTCGCGCAACTCACCGGCGATCAGGCCGCACGCTTCGACCTCGCCAAGTTCACCTACCTGTCGACCGTGGGCGCGCCGCCCGGACTGTGGCTGGTGGGGCCTAATTCTCCCATCCGGGAGGTGCAGCAGGCGATCGATGCCAGGATGAAGTGGCGGTGGGCCTCCTCGGGCGGAACGTCGGGGCTCGGCATCGGGGCCGCTTTCACCTGCGAGGCGCTCAAGCTCGATTGCCATGTCGTGCAGGGATACAAGGGCAGCGCCGATGCCGGGCTTGCGGTCACCCGCGGCGAGATGGACGCCCTCTATGTCCCGGAATCGTCCGCCAACAATTTCGTGAAGGCCAAGCAGAACTGGGCGTTGGCGACGATCGCGCGGGAGAAGTCACGCTTCTTCCAGGACCGGCCGACCATCTTCGAGGCGGCCCGGATGGATGCGGACGGGACCTGGGTGATGGATTTCCTGGCCAATGTCGAAAAGCTCGGCCGCATCCTGATCGCGCCCCCTGGAATCCCGCCGGCGCGGCTTGGCTTCCTGCAGCAGGCGGTGAAAGAGACGCTGCACAATCCGCAGCTCATCGCCGATGGCGAGCGGGCCGAGCGGATCATCGAATATCTCGATCCGGTCAGCACCCACCGGAATGCGGTCGCGGTCGTAGGCGGCATCACCGCCGAACAGAAGGCGCGCGTGCTGAAGATTCTGTCCGGCGCGAAATGACGCTGCCGCCTCCGGAGCGCCCGGCGCCGCGGCCGAGCGCCCGTTCGAACCGTCAGGTTACTAGAGCGCATCGGGATGCGCTCTAGCTTTGTTCATTTTGCGCATGTCCTATTTGGAAAACCGGTTCCCACTTTTCCGGGACATGCGCTAGCCGTAGAGATCGAGCAGGCGCTCGATCGTGGCGTTGATGCGCGCGAGATAGGCGAGCGGAAACTGCGCCGCGAACAAAAGCTGAAGTCCGACGCGGTTGATCGCCTCGACCTTGAGCTCGCAGCGGAAGCCTTCGATCCAGGCATCGCGCTCGATCCTGGCCGCGATTCCGGCTTCGGCCAGCGCAAGGCGATGTGCTTCGACGTGGCGGTCGATCTGGGCCCGGTCGGCGGACGCCGGCAGCACGAAGGTCAGCAGCTCGACCAGGTCGCGCTGCGCGATGTTGCGCTGGACGAGCTCCCAGTCGAGGACGATGACCTGCGGCCGGAAGCCGACGTTGCGCTGGTTGAAGTCGTCGTGCACCAGGGTCGCCGGCAGCCGATCCTTCGGCGCGTACCATTCCGGCAGCGTCTCGATCAAGGCATGCCGCCGCCGCCAGGCTTGCTCGGTGACGACCTGCGGAAAGCGCCCGCGGGCGTCGTCGAGCAGGCCGCGCCACAGCGGCGCGTCGGCGATCATGTCCGCCGTGGTCGGCCGCGGGCCGGCCCAGGCGCCGCGCGTGGGGTCGATGTCCCAGAACGCCGCGTGCCAGCCGGCGGCCGCGCGCAAGGCGTCGTCGATCGCGTCAGCCGGCCAATCCGCCGTCGCTCCGGTGGCATCGAGGCGGGCCGCGTCGCCGACGAATTCGAGAAAGAGCGCATGCTCGCCGGTGGTGGTATCGACGGCGCTGCCGTAGCAGCGGGGCAGCACGCGGCGCAGCGCCGGCGTGCCGCGCGCCAATTCGTAGAGGCGCTGTTCCCGGGCGGCGGTGTGGTCGGATTCGGCGGCGGTGCGATAGTCCCAGTACGGCCGGTCGAGCGCGATCTTCTTGTGCTCGATGATCCACGGGATCAGGGTCCGCGCCAGGCCTTCGCGCGGGTTCACCTTCACGACCAGGCCGAGGCTTTCGAGCGCGCTGCCGCCCGCGAGCTCGAAGCGCGCCGTCGCCGGCACCACCCCGAACCAGTCGTCCGGACTGGCCGGACCGTACTTGATGGGAATCCACGGCTCGCGGACCTCGTCGCTCGCCGGCCGCTCGCCCTCCAGCCCGACCAGGCGCAGCGACGGCGCAGCGAGCGCGTCGCGCAACGCAAGCTCGAGCTGTTGGGCGATCAGGTCTCGGCGCATCGCCGCGTTGGGCTGACGGTGTTCATGCTGCCGGCCGAGGCACTTTACGCGCCGGCAGGTAGTGCGCCGCCAACAGATGCTTGTCGCGGGCGAGCGCCCGGCAGGCGATGGCGACCACAGGCGGCAGCTCGTCCCGCTTCAAATAGCCCATGATGGTGCGCCGGCCGACTCCCAGCAGCTTGGCGGCCTCCGTCAATGAGAGCCCCAGCGACGTTCGCCATCGCGCAAAATCCGCTCCCGTCATCGGCTGCTGCTCCTCTGCAATCCGCCGGAGCGTCGCCGCCGAGAGGTCGAGACGTCCCCATTTCGTTTGGACCGGCCAAGCCACGCCGAGACCGCCCTCCACGATCGCCACCTTCGCGAAGGTCTCGGCGTCGTCCATCAGCGGCGCGAAATGAACGCTGCGGGCGATCAGCCCGGTCAGGTCGAGTTGGCGCTCGCGCCGATCTCCGGCGAAGCGAACACGCAAAGCGCGGCCGCCGGCGGGCCGCACCTTGGTCACTCTCGCCATGTCGTCGCTCATACCGGTCACCTTTGGAATTCGTCCCACAGCCCCAGCAGCTCGGCCTGCCCTAGTCAAGCCGGCGAGATCGCGGCGCAAGGCTACGATGGCACCTGCACCCGCCGCTGGATGCGCAGCTCGAGCCAGCGCAAGCCAGCCACGATCGCGATCAGCGGCACGATCTGCACCACGCCGAGCGCCGCCACCGCGCCGTAGCTGCCGCCCTCCTCCCACATGGTGAGGCTGATGGTGCCGAGCACGTGGGTGCCGGGGCCGACCAGGAAGATCGAGGCGCCGAGCTCGCGTACCGCCAGCACGAACACGTAGATCCAGCCGGCGAGCAGGACCGGCGCCAGCAGCGGCAGCATGATGCGGCCGAGGATCTGCCCGATGCCGGCGCCCGACATCGCCGCCATCTCCTCGAGCTCGCGGTGGATCTGGGTGATGCCGCTCGACGCGAAGCGCATGCCGTAGGGCAGGTACAGGGTCACGTAGGCGACCAGCAGGATCCAGATCGTGTTGTAGATCGGGATCGGCAGCATCAGGTAGGCGACGAGGATGCCGGCGCCGACGATCACGCCCGGGATCGCGATCGGCGCAAAGGCGAGCGCGTCGAGGATGAAGCCGTAGCGCGGCAGCGCGCGCTGCGCGATCCAGGCCATCACGAAGGTGAGGCCGGCGACGATGGTCGCCGCCA
Source organism: Xanthobacteraceae bacterium (assembly GCA_040510815.1). Taxonomy (GTDB): domain Bacteria; phylum Pseudomonadota; class Alphaproteobacteria; order Rhizobiales; family Xanthobacteraceae; genus VAZQ01. Next base: position 4,988 of record JBEVIH010000129.1, read on the forward strand.
GCGCCGCCAGGATCACGCTGGTCTTCACCGCCGCGAGAAAGATCGGATAGCTCAGGATGAACTCGTAGTTCTCCAGCGTGAAGTTGGCGCTCGAGGAGAAGAACGGCTGCGCCAGGTTGCGGAAGAACGACTGCCAGACCAGCGTGAACAGCGGCAGCCCGAGCGCGAGCACGAACATGATCCCGAGGCCGACCGCCACCGGCCAGCGCCAGCGCCCGAGCTTGACCCGGGTCGGCATGTAACCTTTGCCGGTGATGGTGGCGAACGCCTCGGCGTGGCGGGTGGCGCGGCGATAGAAAAAGACCGCCAGCACGCAGATCGCCAGCAGCGTCAAACTGAGCGCGCTCGCCACGCCGAACTGCGGCGGCGTCGCGATGATCGCGCCCTGGATGTCGGTGGTGAACACGTCGATGCGCGCCGGCCGGCCGATCAGCCGCGGCACCTCGTAGGACGCCATCCCCATCACGAACAGGAGCAGCAGCGCCGAGAGGATCGCCGGCCGCAGCAGCGGCAGGGTGATGCGGGCGAAGACCTGGGCGTAGCGCCCGCCGGCGACCAGCCCGGCCTCCTCCATGCGCACGTCGAGCACGCGCAGCGCCGGCCCGAGCGAAAGGTAGGCGAGCGGGAAATAGTGGCTGGCGAGCGCCCAGGTCATCCCCGCCATCGAGTAGATGTTGACCGGCGCCTCGTTGAGCCCGAACGCGGATTTGAGCACGGCATTGCCCCAGCCGATATTCGGGCTGAACACGAAGATCCACGCCATCGCCATCAGCAGGCCGGGAACCGCGAACGAGAGGAGCGACAGCGTGTGGAACAGGGCGCCGCCGGGCGCGTCGCTGCGCTCGACCACCCAGGCGACCAGCGCCCCCATCGCGAAGGTCAAGACCGCGGTGCCGACCGCGAAGATCAGCGAGTTGCGGAACAGCCGCAGGATCGACCAGCTGGCATAGGCTTCGACGAAATTGTCGAGCGAGAACGCGCCCGGACCGAAGCTCGTGTCCTCAGTGAAGGCGTTGTAGATCAGCGCCGAGATCGGGACGAACACGAACCAGACGGCGAGGACGACGCAGCCGGCGAGCAGCAGGTTCGGCAGCCGCAACCAGCGCGCGGGCCATTTGCCGATATCATCCGCGACGGCGGATGAGGCGCCGATCGCCACCGCTCACCGCCCCCGAAACAGCTGGTCGAACTGCCGCTGCCATTTCCGGTCTTCGTCCGGCGTCATCAGCACGGTGATGACCTTCTTCGCGGTGAGCATGTCGACGATGCCCGGCGGGTTCGAGGCCACGTCCCTGCGGGTCGGCAGCCGTCCGAAGCGGGCGAGGAACTGCTCGCATTCCTGGCTGAGCATGAAATTGGCGGCGAGCCGCGCCGCGTTCGGATGGGGCGCCTTCGAGTTCACGCCGACCTGGCCGAAGAACAGCGCCACCGGATCGAGCGCCCAGACCTCGATCGGGTTGCCGGCGAGCTTCACGTTCATCGACAGGTTGACGTAGTTGTTGAGCGACACCCAGTATTCGCCGGCGCCGGTGGCGCGCGCCAACGCCAGATGACCGTCGGTCACCGCCGGCTTGAGGGCGGCCACGATGTCCTTGACGATCTGCGTTCCCTTCTGCTCGCCGTAATGCTGCAGCATCGCCTTGAGCCATTCGTTGTCGGTGCCGTCGATGGCGATCTTGCCGGCCCAGTCCTTGCGCTGGGCGAACTCCTCGTAGCTCTTCGGCAGCTCCGAGGCCTTCACCTTCTGGCTGTTGTAGGCGGGCGCGTTGTAGTTGGCGTAGACGCCGTACCAGCGCTTGTTGGGATCGCGCGCCTCCGCGAAGATGTTCTGGGCCTCGGGCGGCTCGATCGGCGCCAGCATCGCCGGCGGCATCTTGTTGATGGTGCCGGTGTGCAGGATGTCCCAGGATTTCTGGTCGGCGCGGAACTCGATAGCCATGCGCGACATCAGCACCGCGTCGGAGGCGCGGACATATTCCACCTTGATGCCGGTCGCCTCGGTGAACAGCCTGAACAGCGGCAGGCCCTCCTGCTCGTTGGTCGACGAATAGACGATCAGCGTGCCTTCGGCTTTGGCGGCCGGCAGCAGTGCCGGATCGAGCCAGGGCCGCGACGGGGGCGCCGGCGCGCCCTGTGCGTGGGCGGACGCGGCGGAGAGCGCAACCGCGAGGCCCAACCATCCGGCCGCCGCGGACTGCGACGCGCGTTTCGCAAAGCCGCTCAAGCTCTCTCCTCCCCTGCCGTGGTCGTTGCCGCGATCGGGCCTTGTCGGCCTTGGCGGCCGCTTGCATCGGCGCCGCCGGCATGCGCCGCGGCGCGACGAAATCCGCCGGGCTTTTCAGCCGGTTGGAATGCGTTGCGCGCGAGCATATCTCAGGCTCGAAATTTGACAAACCGATCCGCGTGCCCGATGACGCTTTTCGGCCCGCCGCCGCAGGAGACGCGTTGGTGAATACGGTGACATCGAGCCCGGTCGAGACGACGCCGGCGAGGACGCCAGCGTCCGACGGCTTGATCGACGTGCGGCTTACCGCGATCCGCTACGCGGCGCGCGACACCAACCTCTACGAATTGGCGCGCGCCGACGGCAAGCCGCTGCCCGGCTACGAGCCCGGCGCCCATGTCGACCTGCATCTGCCGAACGGGCTCGTGCGGCAATATTCGCTGATCAATCCGGGACAGACCGAGAGCTACACGCTCGGCATCAAGCGCGATCCGGCGAGCCGGGGTGGCTCGCGCTGCGTCCACGACGAGCTGCGCGTCGGCAAGACGCTCAAGATCAGCGCGCCGCGCAACAACTTCGCGCTCAAGGAGGACGCCGCGCACGTCATCCTGCTGGCGGGCGGCATCGGCATCACGCCGATCTGGTGCATGGTGCAGCGGCTCGCCGAGCTCGGCCGCTCCTGGCAGCTCTATTACGCCTGCCGCTCGCGCGCCGACACCGCGTTTCTCGAATCGCTCGAGCGGCTGGCCGAGAGCAAATTCCATTTCGACGACGAGCGCGAGGGCAAGTTCCTCGACGTCGCGGGGATCGTGGCGGCGGCCCCGAAGGACGCGCATCTCTATTGTTGCGGGCCGACGCCGATGCTCAGCGCCTTCGAGGCGGCCACCGCCAACTGGCCGCGCGCGCAGGTCCACGTCGAGTATTTCACGGCCAAGCAGGAGCCGGACAAGAAGGGCGGCTTCGTGGTCGAGCTGGCGCGCTCGGGCCAGGAGTTCGTGATCCCGGAAGGCAAGAGCATCCTCGAGGTGCTGCTCGATGCCGGCGTCGACGTCGACTATTCCTGCGAGCTCGGCATTTGCGGCGCCTGCGAGCAGCGGGTGATCTCGGGCGAACCCGAGCATCGCGACGCCATCCTGACCGAGGAGGAGCACGCCGCCAATACCAAGGTCATGATCTGTTGCGCAGGCTGCAAGAGCGAGCGCCTGGTGCTCGATCTCTGAGGGCGGGCGAGCGCATGTAGGATGGGTTGAGCCCTTGCGAAACCCATCATCTCTCCCCTGACCGGGAGCTGCGATGGGTATCGCTTCGCTCAACCCATCCTACTGCTTGAGCAGCGGAATGGTCTTGTAGTCGGCCGGTTTCGGGATCGACTGCAGATAGGCGTAGATGTCGGCGAGGTCCTCGTTCGACAGCACCGCCTCGCGGTACGGCGGCATCGTACGATTGGTCGTCCGGACGAAGGCCGTGAACGCCTCGGCCGGCATCGGATCCGGCGCCAGCTTGGGGCCGGTGATGCCGCCCTGCCCGACGGTGCCGTGACAGCCCCAGCAGCCGAACTTCATATAGGCGTCTTTGCCCTTTTCGGCGGAGGCGGCGAGCGCCGCGCCCGAACCCACGAGGAGGCCGGCGGCGAGCGCCGCCAGCCTCAGTCTCACTCGCATGGCACGCATGGTCCGGACCCTCAGCGCGGCTGCGTCCAGACATCGACCAGCGCGGGCTGGCCGGACTTGACCACCTCGACCGCGCGCTTGAGCGTCGGCGCGAGCTCGTTGGGGTCCTTGATCGGGCCGGCCGACCACCAGCCCATCGACGCCGCCATCTTGGCGTAGTCGATATCCGGCGCTTCGATCGAGGTGCCGATCGGCCCCATGGTCTTGCCCAGGCTCGCCACGCGGTTGCGGCGGTTGGACAGGCGCTGAACGTGCATCACTTCCTGGTGGTAGCCGCGGTTGTTGTGCATCACGGTGAGCATCGGGATCTGGTGATGCGCCGCCGTCCACAGCACGCCCGGCGTATACATGAAGTCGCCGTCGGGCTGCAGGTTGACGGAGAACCGGCCGTGCGCCCGGTTGGCGAGCGCCGCGCCGACCGCTGCCGAGAGATTGTAGCCGAGCCCATAGCCGCCCGAGTTGCCGAGATGGTGGTAGTGCTTGTCCATCGGCCACAGCCGCGAAGCCCAGTTGCTCATCTGGCGGTCCGAGCCGATCATCGACCAGTCGAGGTCCTTGATGTGGGCCCAGACTTCGGCGCTGAGCCGAGCGGTGCTGATCGGGCTCGCATCCCAGGCGACCGCCGCCGCCGCCAGGGTGCGTTCGCGGCCCTCCTGCTTGGCCTTGCGCAGCGCCTCGCCGCGCTTCTCGATCGCCGCCTTGGCGCTCGCCGGGATCGCGGCCTTCACGGCCTCGATCAACGCCGGCAAGGTCGCCTCCGCGTCCGCCGCCATGCCCACGTCGGTGACCTGGAAGCGCTGGAAGTCCTGGTAGTTGGCCTTGGTGTTGAGCTCGACCGCGCTGATGCTGATGAGCTTGGTGCCGGCCTTGATGCGGGATTCCTGGATGCCATGCCCATGCTCGCCGTTGTCGATCCAGGCGTTCACGGTGGCCCAGTAGTCGGACAGCTCCAGGCCGATGATCACGTCGGCCTGCCCGATCACCGCCGGCGGGCGGCTGAGATGATGGGTCTTCGGGAAGTTCATGCGGCCGCCCTGGTCGACCACCGGCGCCTGCAGCGCCTCGGCCAGCTCGATCAACAGCTTGATGCCGTTGGGCGTGCGCGCGGCGCGATCGACGACGATCACCGGGCGCTCGGCGCTGGCGAGCAGGCGCGCCGCTTCGCGCACGGCGCCGGAATCGCCCGCCGGCGGCGAGGTCGGCACGTAGCGCGGGATGTAGAGCCGCTCGCCGTTGTTGTGCATCGGCTCCTGCTGGAGCCCGGCGTCGAGCGAGATCGCCACCGGCCCATAGGGCGGCGTCATCGCGATCTTGTAGGCGCGCACCATCGACTGCGCGAAGTGCTGCAGCGACACCGGCGTGTCGTCCCACTTGGTGAAGTCGCGCACCAGCGCGTTGATGTCCTGCGCCGAGTGGAAGGTCGGCACGCCCGGCGGCCGCTTGGAGGCGTCGAGGTCGTTGCCGCCGACGATGATCACCGGCACCCGGTCGCACCAGGCGTTGTAGACCGCCATGGAGGCGTGCTGCAGGCCGACGGTGCCGTGGCAGAGCGTGAGCAGCGGCTTGCCGGCGATCTTGAAATAGCCGTGCCCCATCGCCACCGCGCATTCCTCGTGCGTGCAGGTGAGGAACTCGGGCTTGGTGTTCTTGCCGTAATTGATCAGCGACTCGTGCAGGCCGCGGAAGCTCGACGCCGGGTTCGACGGCAGGTAATCGATGTTGAGCGTCTTGATGACGTCGACCATGAAGTCCGACCCGTCGGGCGCCTGCGCCCGCGCCAGCGCCTGCGGCGTCCCGACCTCGGCGGCCGCCATCCTCCCGGAGGGCGGCAGCGCGGACGGCTTGGCGCGACCCGCTCCCATCGGCAACGCCTCGGTGGTCGCCGCATTGGCGATGCCTTGCGCCGGGACCGCGGTCGCGGCGCCGGCGACTGCGACGCCGGTCAGGAATTTGCGGCGGTTCACCTCGGGACGCGGGTCTTTTCGTGCCATGGTGTTCTCCCTTGATTTATCGCCAGGCGCGGGGGCCCTAACGGCCAAGCCGGCTGACTCGATTGATCGCGCGGATATTATCGCCGGCGCGGAGGCTTTCCCAGGGGGTGCGCGGCCGGTCCGACAGCGTTTTTTGCGCAATAGTCATGCGCCGGCGTGGCACTGACGCCACCGCCAGATCTCAACTAACATCGCGCTTGCCGCCGGTCCGCCAGCGAGAAGGGCAATCCATGCGCAATTCGGTCCAGCTCTATTGCTGGCACTTCATGTCGTATCCGTACCTGCCTGCCGACTTCGATGAGGCCTACGAGACCGGCTGGGTGACGGTGCCGAACCGCCTGTGGGACAGCGAGAAGAGCCGCGGGCTCTATCAGGAATACATCGACCAGCTCGCCTATGCGGACGAGATCGGCTTCGACGGCATGGTGCTCAACGAGCATCATCAGAACATCTACGGCTTGATGCCCTCGCCCAACCTGATCGCGGCGGCGCTCGCGCAGAAGACCAGGCGCGGCAAGATCGTGATCCTCGGCAATCTCCTGCCGCTGCACCTCAACCCGCTGCGCATGGCGGAGGAATACGCCATGCTCGACAACATGTCGGACGGCCGGCTGATCGCCGGCTTCGCGCCCGGATCGGGCCCCGAGACCTTCAACTACGACGTGCCCGCGGCGCCCTCGCGCGAGCAGTTCTGGGAGGCGGTCGATCTCATTGCCCGCGCCTGGACGCAAGACGGTCCGTTCGCGTGGGAGGGCCGCCACTATCCGCTGCGCTACGTCAATCCATGGCCGCGGCCGACGCAGCGCCCGCATCCGCCGATCTGGATCCCGAGCTCGCGCTCGACCGAGACCTTGGTCAACATCGCCAAGCGCGGCTACTGCTACTTCCTGTCGTCGCGCAGCCACGGCAGCGAAACCGCGAAATCGCAGGCGCAATTCGCCAGGATTCTCGCCGACCACGGCGACCGCTTCGATCCCTTCCGCATGGGCATCCTGCTGTCGGCCTACGTGGCGGAGACCGACGCGCAGGCGCGGGCGGAAGCCAAGGAAGGGGTCTGGTACTTCCTCAAGAACTGCCTGAAGGGACACCTGCGGCGCGAGGGCCGCCAGCTCACCGCCGGGCCGGGCATTCCCTACATCGCACCGTCCGAGTTTCGCAACTATCTCAAGTTCGCCGACCCGACCACGCCGCTGCTCGGCGACGCCGAGGACTGGAGCGATCTCGAGCGCTCGCAATCGATCATCGTCGGCAGCCCGGAGACGGTCTATCGCCGCATCTTCGACCTCATCGAGCACGCCAAGGCCGGCCATCTGTTGATCCAGTTCCACATGGGCAACATGGCGGACGCGCTCACCCGCAAGAGCATGCGGCTGTTCTCCGATGAGGTGGCGCCGCGGCTCAAGGCGGATTCGGCGCGACTGTTCGCGCGCCAGTTCCCGGAGCTCGAGCGCGCGCCGGAGCCGGCGCAGTGAGCGCAGCCATGCTGGACCTGCGCGGCCGCAAGCTAGCGGTGATCGAGCGCGGCCGCGGCGATGCGCTCATCTATCTGCACGGCTTCGCCGACGTGCACGGCGTCGCGGCCGACCTGCAGCCGTTTCACGATCGCCTCGCCGCGGTCGCGCGGGTGATCGCGCCCGCGCATCCGGGCTGCGCCGGTAGCGACGAGCTCGGCGACGGCTATGGCATCGACGACGTGGTCTTCCACTATCTCGAGCTGTTCGACGCGCTCGGGCTCGAGCGTTTCGATCTGGTCGGCCATTGCGTCGGCGGCTGGATCGCCGCCGAACTGGCGGTGCGCCATCCGCAGCGGGTGCGGCGGCTCGTGCTGATCGGGGCGAGCGGCCTGTTCGTGCCGGGGGAGCCGATCGGCGACGTGTTCCTGCACGCGCAGCCCGAGCGCGGCGTCGAGTTGACGACGCTGCGGCGGCTCCTGTTCGCCGATGCCGACGCGCCGGCCGGGCTGCGGTTCTTTCCCGACGGGCGCGGCGACCTCGAGGAGGAGCTGCGCCGCTATCAGATGCTGCGTTTCGGCTCCTTCGTGGGCTTCAAGCCGCCCTATTTCTACAATCGCGCGCTCACGGCGCGGCTCTACCGCGCCGCCATGCCGGCCTTGGTGCTGTGGGGCGAGCACGATCGCATGATCGCGCGCGCCCATGGCGAGGCCTATGTGGCGGGGCTGCCGGGCGCGCGGGCGCTGACGCTGGTCAAGGGCGCCGGCCATGCGGCGCCGCTCGAGCAGCCGGAGGCCGCCGCGCAGGCGCTGCTCGATTTTCTCGGCGGGCGAGGCTCGTAGACGGCGCTCAGCCCGGCTTGGTGGCGGCGTAGGCCGGCACCTTGGCGGCGAAGCCGTCGAGCCAGGCGACCAGGCGGGGATGGTCCTTGCGCCAGCCTTCGCCGAAGCGGAAGTCGCGATAGCCGAGCGCGCAGGCGACCGTGATCTGGCCCACGTCGGGCGGGCTGCCGAGCCCGGGCGGTGCGGCTTCGAGCGCCGCCAGCCCGCGCGCGACCTTGCCGGCCTGGTGCTCGACCCATTTCGGCTCATGCCGCTCGGGCGGCCGAAAGCGCCCCTCGTAGACCTGCAGGATCGAGGCATCCAGGATGCCGTCGGCGAGCGCCTGCAGGCGCAGCGCCGCGAAGCGCGCAGTCGCGTCCTTCGGGATGATGCGGCCGCCGCCGGCCCGGTGATCGAGATATTCCAGGATCACGCGGGAATCGAACAAGGTGCTGCCGTCCTCGAGCACCAGCGTCGGAATCTTGCCGAGCGGATTCTGCTGGCGAACCGTGTCGGACGGGCTGGTGGTTTCGGCTGGCTCGGCCTTGATGTCCTTTTCGAGCCCGAGCACGCTAGCGGCGATCCGGATCTTGCGGACGAACGGGGATGAAGGGGAGAATCGTAGGGTCAACATGGGAAAACGCCGTGATTTTGCGGCGGCGACCGATACGCTACGGTCGCGGCCAGCCCGAACTTGCGGGAAGCCGGAGCTTTGCCCGCGCGAAACGTCAACCCGTGATGACGAGATTGACGGCCTTGGGGCCCTTGCCCTTCTTGTCTGGCTCCACGTCGAAGGAAATGCGCTGTCCTTCGTTCAGTGACTTGAGCCCGGCCCGCTCAACCGCGGTGATGTGAACGAACACGTCGCGCCCGCCGTCATCCGGTTTGATGAAGCCGTACCCACGCTCGGCATTGAAGAACTTGACGACACCTGCCATTGCCATCGGGAAACTCCCTTCCCCGTGGTTGCCATGCCGCCGACCCCCACGGCGCGGCGGCTCGGCTGGACATTCGCAATCGGGGAAAGGCATCGGCCCGAAGACAAGGCCTCAGTCACTCCGCCGGCCCCCACAGGAGGCGGAACGTCAAAGCCAGCCCTACGAAAATAGGCTAATCCAAGGCTGTGGAAAAGTGGCGAAACTAGCTTTCGCCGGCGAGCCAATCGACGCGGCAGCCGCCGCCCTTGGCCGCCAGGATCGTCGCCAGCGCCGGCAACAGCGCGTCGAGCTCGCTTGCGAGCGTCCAGGGCGGATTGACCACGATGACACCGCAGGCGCCGAGGCGGTTCGAGCCTGGTGATACGGCAATGCTGATCTCGGCGCGGAGAATCTTGGCGATCCCGGAGCGCCGCAGCCGCCGCGTCAGGGCGTCGGGGGCCGCGCGCTCCTTGATCGGGTACCACAGCAGGTAGCTGCCGCCCGGCCATTTGCGGTGCGCGGCCTCCAGCCCCTGGGCGAGCCGCGGAAAATCGCCCTCGTCCTCGAACGGCGGATCGATCACCACCAGGCCGCGGCGCTCCTTCGGCGGCACATAGGCGTTGAGCGCGGTCCAGCCGTCGAGCGCGATCGCCTTGCTGCGCCGGTCGCGGCCGAGATGGCGGGCCAGCGCGGCCGCCGCGTTCGGCTCAAGCTCGCAGGCGATCAGCCGATCCTGCGGCCGCAGCAACGCCAGCACCAGCGCCGGCGACCCCGGATAGGTGACGAGCCGGCCAGCCGGATTGAGCCCGGCGACCGCATCGAGATAGGGGGCAATGAGCGCGCGCGCCGGCTCGGCCACCGGCGCGGCGAGCAGCCGGGCAATGCCCTCGCGCCATTCCGGGCTGCGGCTCGCCTCCGGGCCGGCCAGGTCGTAGAGGCCGGCGCCGGCGTGGGTGTCGAGCACGCGGAACGCCGCCGGCTTGGCGCGAAGATGGGTGAGAATGCGCACCAGCACCGCATGCTTGACGACGTCGGCGAAACTGCCGGCGTGGAAGGCGTGGCGGTAATTCATGGTCGCATCGGCCGGCGCGAACGAGGGTCGGACTATCCATTAGCACTCCGTTGCGGAATTGTTCCCCTTAAGTCCCGCGCGTGGCGTCCGACGCGACGCGGCGGGCACGCGTGGTAAACCGGTCGATAATTTCAGGCTCGCAATTGCAGCCGCTGCCGTGCGCTAGCGCGTCAGCGCGGCGGCTCCGCCGCGCACCGGCGGCATCACGACCTTGTCGCGGCGGCAAACGCCGCGGGTGTCGACCTCCGGGCAGGAGCGAAACTGGAAATCCTTGCCGACACAGATGCGCACCTCGCCCAGCCGCCGTCTGTCGCAGGTCACCGCGATGGCATCGCGCGGCAGCCCCGGGTTGACCTTCACGAACGCCTCCTCGACCTCGCCGGGCGTCACCGTGAGGTACTGCTTGGGCTCGATATAGGCGTCCGGAATCTTCACCAGCGCGCGCGCCTTGCGCACGGTCTCGAAATAGGCGCGCGGGTTGAGGCCCGAGCAGGTGCCGTGCTTGTCCCATTCATGGAAAATCAGCCGCGGCGCCGGCATCAGGTCGAGCATCGAGGAGACGATATTGCGGTCGAGCCGCGGCGCCGGCACCTGGCAGAATTCAGGAAAGCCCTTCTCGTATTGCGGCCACAGCCCGTGCACCACGAACGAATAGGGCCGCGCCGCGCATTGCTGTTGCGGCGGGGTTCCGCGCTCGCCCGCCGCTTCGCAGAACGACGGCGACCAGGACAAGGCGAGCACATAGAAATCGAACTGGCCGGGCTCGTTCTGGCGGCGATCCTGCGCCCCGGCGACGGCGACCGTCAGCAACAGCGTGATGGCGACCTTGACCAGCAGAGCCAGCAACCAGACCATCGGTCCCTCCCATCACGCAGTACAGGGCACTGGTGGACCGTAACATAGCGGCGTGAACATTTCAAGAACAAAAAGGAAATAAAAGCAGCCCGGAGATTAAGCCTAATGCGAGCGGTTTTAGGCTTTCGCCCGCCCGCCGCGGATTCCGAATGAGACTGGAAGAGCGCAGCGGTTCCCGGTCAGGGCCGCGCCATCTTGCAGGCCGGGTTATAGGCCCAGTTGCGGTCGAGCCCGACCACGCACCACTCGACGCCCCAGCTCGAGCCGATCCAGCTGGTGTCCTCGGCGATCAAATAGTGGATGGCGTGCTTGGTCCCGTCCGAGACCTCGACGATGCCGCTGCAGAAGCGCCGCGGAATGGTGTTGGGGGCCCAGGTCCGGAACGCCGTCTCGCGGATGTGGCCGAAGCCGACGATGACGAGGTCGGTATTCCAGTACATGTTTTCCTTTTGGTTGAAGCGCGAGGCGATCTTGCGCAGCGGCTCGGCGTGGTTGCACGGCGGCAGCACGCCTTCGTAGCGCGGGCCGGAGAGATAGAAGTTCATCTCGAGCCAGCTGGCGGCGCCGGCGCTGCCCGCCGGCAATGCGGCGAGCGCCGCGGCGAGCGCGGAAGCGAGCATCAGGGCGCGGCCGGACATGATCGTGCTCCTCGGCGCAATGTTAAAACGACGGTGGGCCGTGAGCGCGGCGGAATCAAGATTGCCGACGGCCTCGAGATGCAGAAGGCGCGCGACTGTGGCGCGCCGGCCACGCCGCTCGGGGGATGATCGCACCGGCCGAACGTCGTCTCCGAAGGCGGTCGCGCCGCAGGCGCGGCGGAATCAAGATATCCACAGCCGCGGACACGAGAAAATGCCGGCTGTGGCGCGCCGGCAACGCCGCTTGGCCAAGCATGTTTTGTTGGCTCGGCGTGCGGCTCGCGCGAATCACAGCGTGCCATGGCTTGCAGTCTTTCCGCCGCTCGGCGTGCAGCTCACCGCCTGACCACCGCGACCCCACGTTGCGGCGCTACCACGGCCGCCTTCTCCCCCATAGAATCCTGTTATTGCGATTTGATTCGCAGGGCTCGCGAGTTGCGCGTCGGGCAGGAGGGACTCGATGCTCGAAGCTCGTCGGCTCGATATTGTCGAGCCGCTGTTCGGTCTGCAGGCGGCTGGGCGCCTGGTGACCGAGGCTTTCGCGCCATGGGTGCAGGATCTCGGCCTGCTGGTCGAGGCGGTGGAGGCCGGCCGGCCGCCGGGGGCGCAGGCGGATTGGCAGCCCGGGGCCGTGTTGCGGCTGCCGTTTGGCCCGCGCATCTGCCGTGACGGCGGCGTGGTCTGCGCGCAGGCGCTCACGGCGCTCGCCGACGCCGCCATGATGGTGGCCTGCGCGGCGGCCTGGAACGGCTACCGGCCGATGAGCGCGATCGACCAGACCACGCATTTCCTGCGCCCGGTCACCTTCGACGTGGTCGCCGACGGCCGGGTGGTGCGGATCGGGCGCACGGCCAGCTTCGGGCGGGTCATGCTCTACAGCGCGGTCGACAAGCGGCCGGTCGGCATGGTGGCGAGCGCCTACGCCATCGTGTGACCCATTTGCATAGGTTGGGCTTTCTCCGCATGGGTGGCTTGACTCGCCTTTTATTTGACGACCCGGCCGCCTAAGCTTCCCGGGTCAGCAGGAGGCGTGGGCGATGCGGAGGGCATTGCTGTTGTCGGTGGTCTGGCTCGGCGCGCTGGTCGCGAGCGCGAGCGCGCAGTGGCCGGTCCACGAGGGCAACGACACCGGCGGGATCATCCCGTGGTCTTGCGAGAACGAGGCGATGGCGCCGCAGATCGCCGCCGCCTATTGCGCCCGCTGGGACAAATACCCGCGCATCACCAGCGTGCACCGCCAATACGGCGACTACATCGCCTTCAACTGCCTGTGGAGCCCGTACGCCGCCCGCTACGGGCTGCCGGCGGTGCGTACCCGCAACGTCTGCTATGATCGGCCGCCGCTCTTGATCACCAAGTGACGGCGACCCCGCCTTAATTTTCCCAATCATCCGCGTGAGAAGCTGCCGGCCTGTCCGCAACTGCAGCCGGGAGCACCCCATGCGCCATCGTCTGCCGCTCGCCCTCGCCTTCGCGCTTGCCTGCATCGCGCCCGCCGCCGCGCTCGATCTGCCGGCCCGCAAGGCTGGGCTGTGGGAGATCACCATGACGTTCGATGGCCGCAACATGCCGCCGCAGGTCTCCCAGCACTGCGTCGACGCCGCGACCGACAAGCTGATGAGCTCGATCGGCGGCAGCATGCGCCCGGGCAGCGCCTGCTCGAAGCAGGACGTCTCACGCGTCGGCAACACCATCGTGGTCGACTCGGTCTGCCAGGTCGGGGCGACCACCACCACCTCGCACGGCGTCATCACCGGCGACTTCAACAGCGCCTACACGATCAAGTCGACCTCGAAGCGGGAAGGCGGGCCGGCGATTCCCGGCATGCCCAAGGACGGCGCCACCAGCATGACCATCGACGCCAAATGGACGGGCGCCTGCAAGGCCGACCAGAAGCCGGGCGACATGATCATGGCGGACGGCCGCAAGGTGAACATCCGCGACCTGCAGAACATGCCCGGCATGCCGGGCGGGCCGCCGCCGCCGGCTGCACCCGTGCGGCCGTCCATGCCGCCACAGAAAAAGCAGTGACGCGGGCGAGCGTTCAGCCCCACTTCACGTCGTGGCGGCTGAGCACCTCGCGCACCGCCTCGACCAGCTTGTCCTCGGCGACCGCGAACTGGGCGGGGCGGCTCTCGCGCCATTCCTGGTGCGAGGCGATGGCGGCGGCCCTGGCGCCTTCGATCAGGTCCTTGATCTGCACCTCGCCCTTCGCCTTCTCGTCGCCGCCCTGGATGATCACGCAGGGCGAGCCGCGCTTGTCGGCATATTTGAGCTGCGGGCCCATCTTGCCGTTGCCGAGATAGAGCTCGGCGCGGATGCCGGCATTGCGTAAGGTCACAACCATATCCTGGTAGTCGGCGATCCGTTGCTTGTCGAAAACCGTCACCACCACCGGGCCGGATTCGGGCTTGGTCTCGATCTTGCCGAGGTGCGCGAGCGCCGCCATCAAGCGAGAGACGCCGATCGAAAATCCGGTCGCCGGCACGCTCTCGCCGCGGAAGCGCGCGATCAGACCATCATAGCGTCCGCCGCCCGCGACCGAGCCGAAGCGCACGGGTTTGCCATCCTCGCCTTCGATCGGAAACGTCAGCTCAACTTCGTAGACCGGCCCGGTATAGTATTCGAGGCCGCGCACAACAGAGGGATCAATCTTGATGCGCTCGCCGTAACCGGCGGCGGAAATCAATGTGTCCATCTGATTGAGTTCGCTTCGACCCTGCGCCGCGGTTGCGGAACTCTCGATCGGTTTGCCTTGCGTAAAGTCGAGAACCTTTTCGATCGCGTCTGAGGACAGTCCGGCCCCTTTGGTGAAATCACCGCTCTCGTCCTTGCGACCGTCTCCCAGCAAGGCGCGAACGCCATTGGGTCCCAGACGATCGAGCTTGTCGATCGCGCGCAACACTGTGAGCCGCTTGCCGGCGTTCGCTTCGCCGCCGAGACCGATCGCCTCCAGCACGCCGTCGAGAAGCTTGCGATTGTTCACCTTCACCACATAGTCGCCACGCTTGATGCCGAGCGCCTCCATGGTGTCGGCTGCCATCATGCAGATTTCGGCGTCGGCAGCGGGCGACGCGGACCCCACCGTGTCGGCGTCGAACTGCATGAACTGGCGGAAGCGTCCCGGCCCCGGCTTCTCGTTGCGGAACACCCAGCCCTCGCGGTAGCTGCGATAGGGCTTCGGCAGCGCATCGAAATTCTCCGCCACGTAGCGGGCGAGCGGCGCGGTGAGGTCGTAGCGCAGGCTCAGCCACTGCTCGTCGTCGTCCTGGAACGAGAACACGCCCTCGTTCGGCCGGTCCTGGTCGGGCAGGAACTTGCCGAGCGCGTCGGTGTATTCGATCGCCGGCGTCTCCACCGGCTCGAAGCCGTAGCGCTCGTAGACCGCGCGGATCTTGTCGAGCATGCGCCGGGTGGCGGC
>JBEVIH010000130.1:0-6505 GCA_040510815.1 Xanthobacteraceae bacterium
CGACGCCCGCGAGGTGCTCGCCGGCCAGGAATGCGGCATGGCCTTCGAGAACTACCAGGACATGAAGGTCGGCGACGTCATCGAGTGCTACCGGGTGGAGACGGTGCAACGCACGCTGTGAGTTCGAGACTCGAGCGCGCAACCGCACTTGACCAGTCATTGCCGGGTTGCCCGGCAAGCCATGCTCTTCGCAAAACCGATGGGATGTCCGGCTCAAGCCAGGGCACGACGAAACGAATCAAGGACCCATGCCCCGCCGTCAACATCGCGATCGTCCGGGCGGCGCGTCACAGCGCCAGCTGCGCGTCGGCGAGCTCATCCGCCATGCGCTCGCCGAGATGCTTACGCGCGGCGAGGTGCATGATCCGGTGCTCGAAGGCCACATGGTCACGGTGCCGGAGGTGCGCATGACCGCGGACCTGCGGCTTGCCACCATCTACGTGATGCCGCTGGGCGGACGCGACGCCGACGAGGTGGTGGCCGCGCTCGAGCGCAACAAGCGGTTCCTGCGCGGCGAGATCGCCCACCACGTCAACCTGAAATTCGCCCCCGAGATCAGGTTTCGGATCGACGAGCGCTTCGACGAGGCCGAGCGCATCGAGAAGCTGTTGCGCACCCCCGCGGTGCGGCGCGATCTCGCCGACAAGACGGATGACGAAGCTTGAGTGAGACCCACGCCGAAAAGCCGGACGAGCGCACCCCGCGCAAGCGCGAGAAGCGCGACGTGCACGGCTGGCTGGTGCTCGACAAGCCGATCGGCATGACCTCGACGCACGCGGTCAGCGTCGTCAAGCGCGCGTTCCAGGCCAAGCGCGCCGGCCACGCCGGCACGCTCGATCCGCTCGCCTCCGGCTGCCTGCCGATCGCGCTCGGCGAAGCGACCAAGACCGTGCCGTTCGTGATGGAGGGCCGCAAGAGCTACCGCTTCACCGTGCGCTGGGGCGAGGAGCGCGACACCGACGACGCCGAAGGCCGCGTGACGGCGGTGAGCGCGGCGCGGCCCACGGCCGCCGACATCCGCGCGCTGCTCCCGCGCTTCACCGGCACCATCGCGCAGGTTCCGCCGCGCTTCTCGGCGGTCAAGATCGACGGCGAGCGCGCCTATGACCTCGCGCGCGAGGGCGAGGTGGTCGAGCTCGAGGCGCGCCCGGTGGAGATCCACCGCCTGGAGCTCGTCGAGACGCCCGACGCCGATCATGCGGTGCTGGCCGCCGAATGCGGCAAGGGCACCTATGTGCGCGCGCTCGCTCGCGACATGGGCCGCCTGCTCGGCTGTTTCGGCCACGTCGTGGCGCTGCGGCGCACGGCGGTCGGGCCGTTCGCCGAGGATGTCGCGGTCGGCCTCGACGCGCTGGAAGGATTGGGACAAGCGCCGGCGGCCGGCGCGCCGCCCTCGCCGCTGCTGCCGGTCGCGGCCGGGCTGGCGGCGCTGCCGGCGCTGGCGGTGAGCCGCGCCGACGCCGGGCGGCTCGCCCGCGGCCAGCCGGTGCTGCTGCGCGGGCGCGACGCGCCCTTGATCGAGGGCTTCGTGGCGGTGTCGACCCAGGGCGCGCTGGTGGCGCTCGCCGAGGTGCAGACCGGAGAGCTGCACCCGCGCCGAGTCTTCAATTTCGGTCAGCCACGCTGACCGCGGGCCGGGACCGATGACGGCCGCTGGCGAGCCCAGGCCCCGATGGGGCGGATTTTGCGCGAGTTTCTGGCGGGCTTTTAACCAAATGGGACAGGCGCAAATTCCGCTGGCGTCGGGGACGGTTTTGCTATACTCCCCCGATCGCGCGGGCGGGGGCCCGCGCGCAACGCTTGTGGCGACCGCGCTGGACGACATCCCGGCCCGGCCGCATCCGTAAACCCGACAAGAAAAGGAAGATCCGATGTCGATTACGCCCGCACGCAAGGCGGAAGTCGTCAAGACCTATGCGACCAAGGCCGGCGACACCGGTTCGCCGCAGGTTCAGATCGCAATCCTCTCTGAACGCATCAACAATCTCACCGAGCACTTCAAGAGCCACGTCAAGGACAATCACTCCCGGCGTGGATTGCTCAAGCTCGTGTCCCAGCGTCGCCAGCTGCTCGATTACCTCGCGCGCACCGATGAGGCGCGTTACAAGGCGTTGATCGAGAAGCTGGGCATCCGCCGCTGAGAGCTTTTTGCGCGCGGCGTGGTTCGCGCGTGTCCCGGCGGATGCAGGACTCATCCGCCCTTTCATCCGGCAGCGAGGCCGCTGCCGATTTCCGCGGCGGGACGATCATCGCCCGTCCGCACAACGGAAGGCCCGAAGGCCATGGCAGGATCGCCGGACGCTGATAGGGGGTGCCGCTTCGCGCGCATCAGCCTCTCGCCGTCTTGCTCATGGCTTTCGCCCCTTCGCGAAAACCGTGAGAGACAATCGCAATGTTCGATATCCATCGTGTTGAGCTCGACTGGGGAGGGCGCAAGCTCGTCCTAGAGACCGGCAAGATAGCCCGCCAGGCCGACGGCGCCGTCGTCGCCACCTACGGGGAGTCGAAGGTGCTGGCGACCGTGGTCGCCGCCAAGGAGCCGCGAGAAGGCATCGACTTTCTGCCGCTCACCGTCGACTACCAGGAAAAATTCTACGCAGCAGGCCGCATTCCCGGCGGCTATTTCAAGCGCGAAGGCCGCCCGACCGAGAAAGAGACACTGGTCTCGCGGCTGATCGATCGGCCGGTGCGGCCGCTGTTCGCCCCGGGTTGGCGCAACGAAACCCAGATCATCGTGACGACGCTGTCGCATGATCTCGAGAACGATCCCGACGTCCTGGCGTTGATCGCGTCCTCGGCGGCGCTGACGCTCTCGGGCGCTCCTTTCATGGGGCCGATCGGCGCGGCGCGCGTCGGCTTCATCAACAACGAATACGTGCTCAACCCGGTGCTCGACGAAATGCAGGAGAGCCAGCTCGACCTCGTCGTCGCCGGCACCCAGGACGCCGTGCTGATGGTCGAATCGGAAGCGAAGGAGCTGACCGAAGACGTGATGCTCGGCGCCGTGATGTTCGGCCACCGGCATTTCCAGCCGGTGATCGACGCCATCATCAAGCTCGCCGAGAAGGCCGCCAAGGAGCCGCGCGACCTCACGCTGACCGACAATGAGGCGTTGGAAAAGGAGACGCTCGGCTTGGTCGAGAGTGACCTGCGCGCCGCCTATGCGATCCCCGACAAGATGGAGCGCCACAAGGCGGTCGATGCCGCCAAGGCCAAAGCGATTGCGCATTTCTGTCCGGAGGGCGTGGAGAACCCGCCTTATCCGAAGCTGCAGGTCGCCAACGTGTTCAAGGATCTCGAAGCCAAGATCGTGCGCTGGAATATCCTCGACACCGGCAAGCGCATCGACGGCCGCGACGTGAAGACGGTGCGGCCGATCGTGGCCGAGGTCGGCGTGCTGCCGCGCGCTCACGGCTCGGCGCTGTTCACCCGCGGCGAGACGCAGGCGCTGGTGGTGGCCACGCTCGGCACCGGCGAGGACGAGCAGTGGATCGACGCCCTGCACGGGACCTACAAGGAGACGTTCCTCCTGCACTACAACTTCCCGCCGTTCTCGGTCGGCGAGACCGGCCGCATGGCCGGGCCGCGCCGCCGCGAGATCGGCCACGGCAAGCTCGCGTGGCGCGCCATCCATCCGATTCTGCCGCTCAACCACGAGTTCCCCTACACCATCCGCGTGGTGTCGGAGATCACCGAGTCGAACGGCTCGTCGTCGATGGCAACCGTATGCGGCTCTTCGCTGGCGCTGATGGACGCCGGCGTCCCGCTCAAGCGCCCGACCGCGGGCATCGCCATGGGCCTGATCCTCGAGGACAAGCGCTACGCCGTGCTCTCCGACATCCTCGGCGACGAGGACCATCTCGGCGACATGGACTTCAAGGTGGCCGGCACCGAGCGGGGCGTGACCTCGCTGCAGATGGACATCAAGATCGCCGGCATCACCGAGGAGATCATGCGGGTCGCGCTGGGCCAGGCGAAGGACGGCCGCATGCACATCCTGGGCGAGATGGCGAAGGCGCTGACCACGGCGCGCGCCGAGCTCGGCCAGCACGCGCCGCGCATCGAGATGTTCTCGATCCCGACCGACAAGATCCGCGAGGTGATCGGCTCCGGCGGCAAGGTGATCCGCGAGATCGTGGAGAAGACCGGCGCCAAGATCGACATCGCCGACGACGGCACCGTCAAGGTCGCCTCCGCCAACGGCGACGCCATGAAAGCGGCGATCAACTGGATCAAGTCGATCGCCTCGGAGCCCGAGGTCGGCCACATCTACGACGGGACGGTGGTGAAGGTGATGGACTTCGGCGCCTTCGTGAACTTCTTCGGCGCCAAGGACGGCCTCGTGCACATCAGCCAGCTGGCGCCGCGCCGCGTGCAGAAGACCAGCGACGTGGTCAAGGAAGGCGACAAGGTGAAGGTCAAGCTGCTCGGCTTCGACGAGCGCGGCAAGGTCCGCCTGTCGATGAAGGTCGTCGACCAGCAGACCGGCGAGGACCTCGAGGCCAAGCAGAAGGCCGAAGGTGAGCAGCAGCGCGGCGAGCAGCGCCAGGAGGCGGCGGCCGGCGGGGAGTGAGCTCGTTCTCCTGCGCGGATATCAGAAAGGCGGCCGCGAGGCCGCCTTTTCATTTTGGCCAAGGCGCGCGCGCAAAGATATTGTGGCCCGCATTCGCCGGAACCCGACCCATGTCGACCGACGTCGCCGAAATCCTGTCACGCTTTCCCGGTCCGGTGACGCTTCGCCCCTCGCGCACGAGATGGCTGCTCGTGCTTGCAATAGGACTGCTTTTTGCGGTCGGCGGCGTCTGGATGATCCAAGACGGCAGGTGGATGGGATGGTACGTCCTGGTGTTTTTCGGCCTGGTGGCGCTGATCGCGGCAGTGGCGATGCTGCCGGGTGCCGGCGGGCTCATCCTCGATCGCGAAGGCTTCGACGTGACCAGCCTGTTCCGACGCTATCGCATTCGCTGGCAGGACACCGCCGATTTTGCCGCGGTAAGCATTCCGCCGGCACACCAGAAGATGGTCGGGTACAACGACCTCAAACGGAGCAGCAGCCGCTTGGCGAAGATGAATGTCGCAATCGTCGGCCGCGATGCCGCAATTCCCGACACCTACGGGCTCTCAGCCGATGCGCTCGCGCAATTGATGGCGCAGTGGCGGGAGCGCGCGTTGGCGTGAAACGCGCGCCGTTCGTTGCCTTCATCCCTGCCAGCGCCACACCACCCAGATCGCCGCGACCAGCGCGAGCGCGATCAGGCCGGTCGCGAGCTTGAGCCATTGCAGCCGCACGATCGCCGGCGCGACGCGCTCATCGGCGGCAAGGCGGTCAAGCCGCTGCTCGTCCTGGTACAAGGGGTCGCGCATCAGGCGCTCCACGCCGCGTTGGCCAGCCGGCTTGTCGTGCCCGAAAGCAGCGCGGCGAGCGCGAGCGGAATAAGCCAGCAGGCCCAGGTCGCGACCGCATAGGCGATCTCGAACGGCCAGCCCGCGGTGTTGGCGGCGAACATCACCAGCCGCAGCCAGATGGCGCCGGACGCCACCGCCGCCATGGCGATCATCATGCCGGCGTGACGCGAAACCTCGCGGCGGCGGATGGCCGCGATGGCGACCGCCAGGAGCGCCAGCCAGACCACGCCCTGCGTGAACAGGCCGGCGCGCGCCACCGCCGTCGCTTCGCTCGCCAGCGCGACCGGCAGCGCGGTCAAGCCGCCGATAACCACGGCGGCGGCGGCCAGCCGCCCGGACGCCCGATGGACGCCACGCCAGGGCCGCGCGAAAGCCGCGATCGGGATCAGAATCAGCGCCAGGCCGGATGCGATCATGTGCAGCGGAAACGCCAACGGCAGCCGCTGCAGCACGACGAAGAGTTCATAGGGCAACGGCCGCAAACCCAGCCCGAGCGTGATGGCGACCAGCGCCGCGGGCAACACCAGGAGGGACAACGTGAGTGCAAGGATGATCGCCGCCGCGGACGGCAGCCGTCGGTTGGCGCGTAGATACGGCAAGTCGGTCATGCGCGCGAGCCCATTCGCCGCCGCGATGGTCGCGGCGTTTTGTGTCGCCGGCATGGCGATGGCCGAGCCCCCGCTCAAGCATGCCGACATCGCGGGCCGCTGGGTGTCCGACAGGATGCGGGTCTCGGCCACCGAAAAATTGACGCTCGACATCTCGCGGTGCGCTGACGGCTGGTGCGGGGTCGAGGTCAGGAATGGCTCCTGCGGCCGCACCACCCTGCGGCTCGACGAAGGCGAGCTACGCGAACCCGTGGCCGCGTTCAACGGCCGCATCGGGCTCGCGTCCGGAGCGCAGCCCTATGGCATTCGCGTGCACCTGTCGCGTTACGAAGGCGCGTTCCAGCTCGACCTCTTCGGAAACAGCGGCGATGAATTTGAGCCTTTGCGGCGCAACTACCCGTACCGGCAGCTGATGGCCCGTACCGGCGAGGCGGTCTGCCCGCCGGACCCGAAGGTGTCGTGAACGGGCGTCGATAGCAGCGCCGCTCACG
>JBEVIH010000131.1:0-14597 GCA_040510815.1 Xanthobacteraceae bacterium
CGCCAGCTCGGCTACTGGACCGAGACGCTCAAGGACCTCCCCGAGCAGATCGACCTGCCGAGCGACCGCCCACGGCCGGCGGTGTCGAGCTATCGGGGCGAGAGCCTACCACTCAAGCTGAGTGCACAGCTGCACGAAGGCCTTCTGGGGCTTTCGCGGGCGAGCGGCGCGAGCCTGTTCATGGTGCTGCAGGCAGGGCTTGCGGCGCTGCTGACGCGGCTGGGGGCCGGCTCCGACATCCCGATCGGGAGCCCGATTGCGGGCCGCACCGACAGCGCGCTCGACGACCTGGTCGGGTTCTTCGTCAACACGCTGGTGCTGCGCACCGACACGTCGGGCAATCCAAGCTTCCGGGAGCTGGTTGCCCGGGTACGGACAGGCAATCTGTCGGCCTACAGCCACCAGGACTTGCCGTTCGAGCGCTTGGTGGAGGTTCTCAACCCGGCGCGCTCGCTGTCGCGCCATCCGCTGTTCCAGGTGATGCTGGCGCTGCAGAACACCGCCGAGGTGAAGCTCGACTTGCCGGGGCTGAGCTGCGGCTTCGAGCGTGTGGCGACCTCGAGCGCGAAGTTCGACCTGTCGGTGAGCCTGGGCGAGGAACGCACTGCGGACGGCGCACCTGCGGGGATCGGCGGGGTGGTGGAATACGCCACCGACCTGTTCGACCGCTCCACCATCGAGGCGCTCATCGGGCGGCTGGTTCGTCTGCTGGAGGCAGCAGTTGCCGCTCCCGAGCGGGCGATCCGGAGCCTGGATATCTTGGCGCCCGCGGAGCGCGTCACCATCCTGCACGCGTGGAACGACACCGCCCGTGCGACTGTGCCCGCCACCTTGTCGGATCTGTTCGCTGAGCAGGCGGCTCAGACACCCGACGCCATCGCGGTGGTGCACGAGGACGAGAGCCTCACCTATCGCGAGCTCGACCGGCGTGCCAATCAGCTGGCGCATCATCTGCGTGCACTCGGCGTCGGTCCCGAGGTCGTGGTTGGGCTGTGCGTCGAACGCTCGCCCGCGATGCTCGTCGGGCTCATGGGCATCCTCAAGGCCGGCGGCGCCTATCTGCCGCTCGATCCCGGCTACCCGGCCGAGCGGCTGGCCTTCATGCTGGAAGACGCCGGCGCGCCGGTGCTGGTCACACAATCGGTGCTGCTCGATCGGCTGCCCGCGCACGATACCCGCATCGTGCGGCTCGATGCCGATGCGCCCGCCATTGCGGCGCAGCCCACCAGCGCGCCCGACCTCAGGCTCGACCCGCAAAATCCCGCCTACGTCATCTATACCTCGGGCTCGACCGGAACGCCCAAAGGCGTGGTGGTCGGGCATCGTCATATCGCAGCCTCGAATGCGGCCCGCTCGTCCTTCTATGCCGATCTGCCCCAGCAGCGGTTCCTGCTGCTGTCGTCGATCGCATTCGACAGCTCGATTGCCGGAATATTCTCGTGCCTGCTGAATGGCGGGACGCTCGTGCTGCCGGCTGCCTTGTCGGTGGATGCGGCGATCGCTTCAATCGTGCATCACCAAGTGAATTGCTTGCTTGCCGTCCCGTCGCTCTACGCCGCTCTCATCGACCACCTCAAGGAAACAAAGCGCATCCGTTTGCGAACCGTCATTCTCGCTGGCGAGTCCTGTCCGTCGGATCTCGCGATTGAGCACAATCAAGCCTTCCCAGCAGTACCGCTGGTCAATGAGTACGGCCCGACCGAATGCAGCGTCTGGTCCACCGCCTATCGGTGGAGTGCGGCAGATCGGTCTTCGGCGAGTGTTCCGATTGGCCGCCCCATCGAGAATACCCAGGTCTACGTTTTGGACGATGGCCTGCAGCCTGTGCCGGCGGGGGTGACGGGCGAGCTCTACATCACGGGAGCTGGCCTAGGGCGCGGCTATCTGGGGCGAGCGGGGCTGACCGGCGAGCGGTTCGTGGCCGATCCGCATGGCGCTCCGGGAAGCCGGATGTACCGGACCGGGGACCTGGCGCGCTGGCGCGCCGACGGGGTGCTGGAGTTCCTGGATCGCGCCGACGCGCAGGTGAAGCTGCGCGGCTTCCGGATCGAACCGGGCGAGATCGAGGCGGTGCTGGCGCGGCATGGCGCTGTCGCGCAGGCGGCGGTGATTGCGCGCGAGGATGCGCCCGGCAGCAAGCGGCTGGTGGCCTACGTGGTGGCGGCCGGCGATCAGACACCGGATGCATCTGCGTTGCGGGCGCATGTGGCGGCGAGCCTTCCGGACTACATGGTGCCGGCGGCCTATGTGGTGCTGGAACGATTGCCGCTCACCCCGAACGGCAAGCTCGATCGCCGTGCGTTGCCGGTGCCTGATCTCACCCCGGCGGTGCGGCGCGATCCGCGCACGCTGCAGGAGGAGGTGCTGTGCTCGCTGTTTGCGCAGGTGCTCGGGCTCGAGCGCGTCGGCATTGACGACAACTTCTTCGAGCTCGGCGGCCACTCGCTGCTGGCGACGCGGCTGATCAGCCGGATCCGTTCGACCCTGGACGTGGAGATCGGGATCCGCAGCCTGTTCGAAGCCCCGACCGTGGAAAGCCTCGGCAGACATCTCGCCGACGGTCGGCCGGTCAGGTCGGATTTCGAGGTTCTGCTGCCGATCAGGCCCAGCGGAAGCTTGCGGCCCCTGTTCTGCGTGCATCCTGCCGCGGGATTCAGTTGGGCCTATTCACGGCTCATCCGCAACATTCCGTCGGATCATCCGATCTATGGACTCCAGGCGCGCAATCTCACTCAGCGCGGCGTCTTCCCCGATACCATCGAGGACATGGCGGCGGACTATTTGAGGCTCATTCGAAAGGTTCAACCCGTCGGGCCCTACAATCTGCTCGGTTGGTCGCTCGGCGGCCTCGTGGCTCACGCCATGGCCACTCAGCTTCAGTCCGAGGGTCAGGAGGTCGCGCTGCTTTCCCTCCTCGACAGCTATCCATTTGACCCCGAGCATCGCAGACGCGACGAAGACCGCGACAAAGAGGTCATCTTTGCCGGCGCAACCGACAATCCGTTGCGGGAGATGTTGGAGACGCTGCGCCGGGAGGGACACATTTCGGCGCTCGAGGAGCAAGACCACGAGGCGATCGCCGATGCCTACAAGCACAATACGCGTATCATGAGGACATTCTTGCCCGGCCGCTATCGCGGCGATGTGCTGCTTTTCGTGGCCAAGGAAGGCGAAGCCAAGCCGCCGATCGAATCCTGGCTGCCCTATGTCGACGGCCAAATCAAAGTCCACGGGATCGATTGCACCCACGACACCATGATGGACCCGCTACCTGCAGCAAAAATCGGCAAAGTGCTTACCGCCGAGCTCGACAAACAGCGAACACCCGCCAAACTGTATGTGATAGGAGGACAGCATGACTAATCCATTTGAAGACGAGAACGGCGTCTACCACGTTCTGGTCAACGAGGAGGGACAACATTCGCTTTGGCCGACCTTCATCGATGTCCCCAAAGGTTGGACCATCATTCACAAGTCGGACAGCCGCGCCGCTTGCCTCGAATTCATCAACAAGCATTGGACCGATATGCGACCCAACAGCCTGATCGAGCGCATGAAGCAGTCGGCCGCAACCGAGCAACAAAAAGAAAATCAGTCGCCGAAGCCGGCGGAATCGAAAGGCGGCTCGCTCGCCGGAGGGCCGAAGACGATACATTGACACGTGCGCCGCGGCCCATCGCGGGGGCGGCACCCATCGGGCCGCGACGATGTCGCTTACCGCGCTTCTGCAACCGGGAAATCGAGTAGCGTCGCCCCGCCCTCGAAATGCTCGACGAAGATGCGGCCGATGCGGCGGGTGCAGGCGACCGCGGTGATCGAGGAAACCGCAAGCCCTATCAGGTTGCCGCCCGGCACGACGTAGACGAGCGTTGCGGCCGTGACAGCGCCGAATCCCGTCGGCACGCCGCCCCCCACCAAGCCCAGCACGATGGCGCGGGCACGGTTAGGCTCGAAAGGCACATCGTAGAGATCGCTCAGCATCTTCACCATCCGCACGATGATGGCGGTGCAGCCGGCGAGAGTGAGCGCCGGCAGCGGGAGGATTCCGCCCGCCGCCGCATACTTGGCATGCCGGTCGACGATGATGCGGGCCACTGATCGCCGCCGTGCCGGGTCGATCCCGACGGGCGTCGGTGCCGGAAGCGTCGAGGAACCGGCGATGGGCGCCGAAGGGGTCTCGGGCTTCGGCACCATCTCGGTGACGTTATGCGCCGGAGCCGCCGCCGCGGGCCTTGCTCCAGCTAGCTCGTTCGTGGTCGTCCGGCGCGACAGGGCCTCCGGCCATTCCAGCGTGGCGGCCTCGCGCATCTCATCGGCCGTCTGCAAGACGGCCCTGGGGAGCTTTTTCTTGTTCATGCCACCGCCGCTTGCCTGAACCCGAGAATGCCGTCCACCTCGTCGGCGATCGCCGCGATGTCGCGGGCGGCGGGTCCGTAACGGTCTATCAGGCTCGGAGTGGCTCCCCACAGCGCCGCCTCCGGATAGACGACGCGGTTCTTCATCTCGCTCTTGAGCACCGGGAAGCCGGCCTCGGCGAGTTCGGTCCGGATGTGCTTGGCGATGACGGAATCGCGCGTCGTCTGGGTCAGCAGGCACCGGAAGTTCGGCCGCCGGCCGCTGACGCCATTGATCAGGACGTTGAGCGTATCGAGCATCCGGTCGACATCGAATGGCGAGGGCTTGACCGGAACGAGGACAAAATCGGTCGCGCCGAGGCACGCCAGCGTCGCCTGCGAGCGAAAGCCGGGCGTATCGATGATGACCGGGCCGCGCCCGTCGGCGAGACGCTGCGCCGTCTTCCACGCCTCTTCGCTCGCATCCTCGACCACCGGCACGCCGCCGAGCGCCTGCTCGCGCGCCGCCAGCCGCGCGATCGATCGCTGCGGATCAGCGTCGATGATGGTCGGGTGACGGCCCTCAAGATGCCAATGGACCGCAAGGCAACTTGCCAGCGTGCTCTTGCCGCTGCCGCCTTTCATGGTCGCTACTGTGATGATCGAACTGGTCATGTGCCGCCTCCGCCAGTTCCCGCAACGAATCAATCACAGGTGATACTGGCACAACTTGCTACCTGCTGGAATCCTCATAACGAAGGCAAAGAAGGCAAAGTGAGCGTCAGCCGCCAGCTTGTCCCGGATTGCCGCTCCGAGTCGTAGTGGCTACTCTGCGTTTGGAAATGGTTGGCAGATGTCGGTTGCGGCATTGCGGCGCCTCCTCGATGGTTGGGTAAGCAGGATGACTGCTCTTCAGTCGGCTCGACGTGTTCTTGCAGGGACGGCGGCGCTGCTCGCAATCGGCCTCGCTCCGGCGGCCCGAGCTCAGGACTATCCCAATCAGACGGTCAAGATCGTCGTGCCGTTCGTCGCCGGCGGCGGCGTCGACGTGGTCGCCCGCATCATCGCGCCGAGGCTGAGCGAGGAGTTGGGGCAACCGGTGATCATCGAGAATCGCGGGGGCGCGGGCGGCATGCTCGGCGCCGCGGCCGTGGCGCAGTCGCCCCCCGACGGTTACACGTTCCTGCTCGGGACTGGCAGCACGCATGGAACGAATTCCAGCGTCTATTCCAAGCTCAGCTACGATCCGGTACGAGACTTCGCACCCGTCGCGCTTGTCTCCACGTCGCCGCTCGTGCTGATCGTTCCTCCGTCTCTGCCGGTAACATCGGTCGGCGAATTGATCGCCTTGGCGCGCAGCAAGCCGGGCGAGCTCAGCTTCGGATCATACGGCACCGGCAGCATCAATCACCTGGGCGCCGAACTCTTCAACTCGATGGCGAAGATCCAAGCCAACCATATTCCGTACCGCGGGGCCGCCCCGGCGATGACGGATCTGATCGCCGGCCGGCTGCACTACACGTTCGACGGAGTGGCAACGTCGCTCGGCTACGCCAAGGCCGGCACCATTCGGCTGCTGGGCGTGGCCGGCCCGCATCGTTCGCCGGTGCTGCCCGAGCAGCCGACCATCTCGGAGTCCGGGCTCCCCGGCTTCGACACCATGGTTTGGTTCGGTTTGTTCGCACCCGCAGGCACGCCCAAATCCGCCGTCGAGCTGGTGAACCGAAAGACCAATGCCGTCCTGGCGTTATCGAGCGTGAAGGACGGTTTTGCGAAGCTGGGAATCGAGGGCGCCGGAGGCGCTCCCGATGTTCTCGCCGCCAAGGTCCAAACCGAGATGCGGAAATGGGCGAACATCGTGCGCGAGAAGAACATCCGCGTCGACCAGTGATCCGCGCTGCGAGCGCCTGATCAGGCCGGCGCCGTCGAGAGGAGACCGCATGTCTGCGTCCAAGCGTCAAATGCACCTCGGCGTATTCGTGCTCGGCACCGGCAACCATTCGGCCGGATGGCGCTACGAAGGCGCGGCGACGAGCAGCTGCAGCCTGCCGGTGATGCTGGAGATTGCCCAGATCGCCGAGCGCGGCAAGTTCGACCTGTTCTTCATCTCCGACGGGCTGGCGATGGACCCGGGCGATCACCCCTCGTTCGTCAACCGTTTCGAGCCGATGACGCTGCTGGCGGCGCTCAGCATGGCGACGCGCCACATCGGGCTTGGCGCGACCGTATCCACGAGCTTCAGCGAGCCCTTCCATGTCGCCCGCAGCTTCGCGTCGCTCGACCATCTGAGCGGCGGCCGGGCGGCATGGAACGTCGTGACCAGCACCCACAACGCTTCCGCGCTCAACTTCAGCCGCGAACGCCTGCATGAGCACGACTTGCGCTACGAGATCGCCACCGAATTCGTGGACGTCGTGCGCGGGCTGTGGGACACCTGGGACGACGGTGCGATCGTCGCCGACAAGGCCATCGGCGTCTTTCTCGACAAGTCCAAGGTGCGGCCGCTCGATCACAAAGGACGGTTCTTTTCGGTCAAAGGGCCACTCAACATCGAACGCAGCCCGCAAGGCCATCCGCTGATCATCCAGGCCGGCGGCTCGCCGCCGGGCCAGGAGCTGTCGGCGCGTTCGGCCGATCTCGTTTTCTCGGTGGTCAACGGCGATCCCGCGTCGGCCAAGGCCGCCTATGACAGCTTGAAGCAACGGGTGGTGAAGCATGGACGCCCGCCCGAGCACGTTCCCATCTTGCCGGGCGTGATGCCGATCATCGGCGAGACCGACGCGCAGGCGAAGGAGCAGCTTGCGCGCCTGCAGGGCTGGTTGACGTCGACCAATGCGCTGGCGCTGGTGTCGCAACGATTGGGGCATGACATCTCAGGCTATCCGCTCGACGGCCCGGTCCCCGATTTTCCGCAGACCGACCGTGGTCAGGCATTCTCAAAGACGCTCTTGGAGATGGCGCGTCGCGAGAAAATGACCTTGCGCGATCTCTACAACGTCACGGCTGCCGCGCGCGGCCATTGGGTGATCTACGGCACCCCGAAACGGATCGCCGACAAATTCGAGGAATGGTTTGTGGCGAGGATGGCGGATGGCTTCATCGTCATGCCGGCCTACTTCCCGGGTGCGTTCGACGACTTCGTCGATCTGGTGGTGCCCGAACTGCAGCGTCGCGGCTTGTTCCGGACCGAGTATTCGGGCCCGACCTTGCGCGACCATCTCGGTCTGCGCCGCCCCGGCGACAGGCGTCAGGTCCTGCAAACGGCCTGAACACCTCGGAACGGATCAGGCTTCATTCCGACTTGATGTTGGCCGCCCTGACCATCGGCCACCATTTCTCGATCTCGGCCCTGTGGTAGGCGCTCAGCGCCTCCGGCGTCAGCTGCTCGCGCGAGAAAATCTCCTGGCCGACGTCCGCCAGCCGCTTGCGCACCGCCGGATCGGCCAATGCCTCCACGACAGCGGCATTGAGCTTGGCGACGACGGGTTTCGGGGTCGTCTTCGGCGCCCAAACGGCGTGCCACGAGAGGACGTAGTATCCCGGCAGCCCCGCCTCGTCGACGGTCGGGACATCGGGCGCGGCTGCCAGCCGGCTCTTGGCCGTGACCGCGTAGGCCTTGACGTTGCCGGCGCGAACCTGCGGCGTGGCGCTGGCGGCCAGATCGATCATCATGTCGATCTGCCCGGCCAGCAGATCCTGCATCGCCGGCGCCGAGCCGCGATAGGGCACGAACTGAAAGCGCGTGCCGGTGGCTTTCTGGAAGAAGACGCCGGCGAGATGCGACGCGCCGCCGGTTCCGGCGGTCCCCTGCGTGGCCTTGTCCGGGTTGGCCTTCAGCCAGGCGACCAGCTCGGTCAGATCCCTCGCCAGCATGGCTTTCCTGGCGATGATGAAGAGCGGTTGGGCGGCGACCAGAGACACCGGCTCGAAGTCATTCAGCGGGTCGTAGGGGAGCGTGAAGATCGCGGCATTCAGGACGTGCGTGGGCCAACTGCCCAGGATGAGCGTGTAGCCGTCGGGTGCCGCGCGGGCGACCCGGCCAACGCCGAGATTGCCGGAGGCGCCGCCGACGTTTTCGATGATGACGGATTGACCCAGCGACCCGCGCATGCCGTCGGCCATGACGCGGCCGATCGTGTCGGTCGAGCCGCCGGCGGGGAACGGCACCACCATCGTGACCGGCCGCGACGGATAGACCTGCGCCATCACGATCGACCCACAACTGGCGAGGAATGCGACCGCGATCAGCAACCTCCTCATGTCTCAGCTGGCTTTCATTGGCGGCATGGCGACGATCCAACTCTACCGTATCGAGCCGCGACTGCCATGCATAGCCGATCGGCTTTACATGGCGGAAAATGCATGTATCACTCTGAAAATTCGCGGACGTGAGAATGCGATCGGCCGCCGTCCATTCGGCATTTGTTGATCGTTTCGATGCCGTGACGCTCGACGTGGGTCCGTGATGAAGCCTGCTCCCTTCCAATATCATGCGCCGCGGACCATCGATGAGGCCGTGGCCCTGTTGGCTGAGGTTGCGCCGCATGATGGACGTGTTCTGGCGGGCGGCCAGAGCCTGGTGCCGATCATGGCGTTCCGATTGGCGCGCCCGGCGCATCTCGTCGACATCAACGGCGTCGAGGCGCTGCGGCGGCTTGCGGTGGAGAACGAGCGCCTTTGCATCGGCGCCTGCGTCCGGCACGCGGCTTTTCACCGTCCGGTCGTGGACGGGCCGCTGGGCAAGCTGTTGGCGACGGTGGTGCGCCACATCGCTCACTATCCCATCCGCACGCGCGGGACCTTTTGCGGCAGTGTGGCCCATGCCGACCCGGCGTCGGAGTGGTGCACGGTCGCCGCCGCGCTCGGCGCCGAGATGGTGGCGAGGAGCACCCGCGGCACGCGCGTCATTCCCGCCCACGAGTTCTTCGCCGGCATCATGACGACGACGCTGAAAGAGGACGAGCTGCTGACCGAAGTGCGCTTGCCGCTGCTGCCATCCGATACAAGGTTCGGCTTCTACGAGTTCAATCGCCGGGCCGGCGACTTCGCCATCGCGATGGCGCTGGCGACCTATCGCGTCAAGGACGGCAAGATCAGCGAGCCGCGGATTGCGGTCGGCGGCGCGGAGCCGAGCCCCCGGCGGATCGCCGATGCCGAGCAAGCACTAGCGGGGCGAGCGCCCGGCGCCGACAGCTTCACGGCCGCGGGCGACCGCGCTGCGGCGGCCGTCGATCCGATGGAAGATGCCACCACCAGCGCGGAATACCGTCGCGATCTGGTTCGTACCGTCACCCGTCGCGCCCTGGAGCAGTCCGTCGGATGACCAACAAGCCCACCTTCACCGATCGTGATCGGAATGGCGATCCATGACCGAGAGAGTCGAAATCACTCTCACCATCAACGGACGTGACTACACCGCCCGGGTCGAGCCGCGAAAGACGCTTGCCGACGTCATCCGTGACGACTGCGGGCAGACCGGGACGCATATCGGCTGCGAGCACGGCGTCTGCGGCGCCTGCACCGTGATCCTCGACAACGAAGCGGTGCGGTCCTGCCTGATGTTCGCCATCCAGGCGCAGGGCAAGCGCATCCGGACCGTCGAAGGGCTTGCGGACGGCGACCAGCTGCATCCGCTGCAGGCGTCTTTCATCGCGCACCATGGGCTGCAGTGCGGTTTCTGCACTCCCGGCTTCCTGATGCTGGCGGTGAATGCGCTGGAGACCAATCCCGACATCAGCGACGAGGAGATTTTGGAGGTTCTGTCCTCCAATCTCTGCCGCTGCACCGGCTACCAGAACATCATCAAAGCGGTGCGCAGCACCGCGGCCGAGATGCGCCGGGCCAGCGCGCGCGCCTGACGTTCCCACCGGCTTGTCTTTGCCATGTGATTGGTAAGTGACCCCGCATGCCGATCGACGTTCACGCCCATTACGTCCCTCCCCAATTGATCGACGCGGTCGCTTCGCGGGGGAAGGACATCGGGGTGCGCCTGGTGCGATCGGACGGTGCGCCGCCGGCGCTGCATTTCGACTACGGCTTCAAGGTTCGCCCGTTCTTTCCGCGCCTGGTCGAGCCGGTCGGGGAGCGGCATGTGTGGCTCGACCAGCAAGGCATCGACCTGCAGATCGTCGGCACCTGGCCGGATATTTTCGGTTACGGCCTTTCCGCTGACGCTTGTGTCGCCTGGCATCGGATCTTGAACGACACCTTGGCGGAGTGGTGTGCCGGAAATTCGGATCGGTTTGCGTGGATTGCGTCGGTTCCGCTGATTCAAGCGGAAGCCGCCGCCCGGGAGCTCGAGCGTGCCGCCGGGCTCGGAGCCTGCGGCGTGATCATCTCTTCCAATATCGAGAACACCAATCTCGGCGAGGTCCCGCTCGATCCGTTCTGGGCAAAGGCGCAGGCGCTCGGCCTTCCGGTCCTGATCCATCCGGTGCTGGTCGGGCCGGCGCCGCGCGCCGCCAAGTTCGGTCTTGCCCAGGTGGCGCAGTACACCTTCGACACCACGCTCGGCGTCGGCTCGCTATTGATGTCGGGGGTGCTCGACCGGTTTCCCGGACTCAAGCTCGTGCTGTCGCATGGCGGGGGCGCGTATCCGTATCTTGCAGGCCGTTTCGACGTCATGCATCGGCGCATGGACCGGGCCGCCCAAGGCGACGTCGCCGCCAAGACGCCGTCCGCCTATGCGTCGCAGATGTCCTATGACAGCATCGTCCACGCGCCCAAAGCTTTGCGGTTTCTGATCGACCTGGTCGGGCTCGAGAATGTCGTGCTGGGGACCGACTACTCGTTTCCCCCGGCCGACATGGAGCCGCTCGCGCTGCTGCGTTCGGCCGGACTGTCGGCGGCCGACATCGAAGCGATCGCCGATGCGAATCCGCGCCGCGTGTTCGCGCGCTTACGCTGATCGGTGGATCATGCTCGGCATGCCACGATGAGCATCCGTACCAAAGCCGATGGCAACTGGGTCGGCCGCTCGATCCGCCGGGTCGAAGACCCGGCCCTGGTCGCCGGCCAGGGCCGATTCACGGGCGACCTGCCGGCCCAATGCTGGGTCCGCTTCGTGCGGAGCTCGGTCGCGTCCGGGAAGATCGTGCGGATTGCCGCCCCCGCCGGTGCGACGGTCATCACCGCCGCTGATCTCGCGGCGGTGAAGCCGATCCAGCCGATGCTGCACAAATTCAATTACGTGCCGATCAGCCAGCCGATCTTGGCTAAGGATGTCGTGCGGTTCGTCGGCGAGCCGGTCGCAGCCGTGGTCGCGCCGACCCGGGAGGAGGCGGAGGACATCGCCGATCTCGTCGAGGTCGAGATCGAACAGACGCCGGCCGTCGTCGACGCGCGCACGGCGCTGGTGTCGGGCGCGCCGGCGGTCCATCGCGAGGCGGCCGGCAATGTGGTTGTCGAAGGACGGGTGAAGACCGCCGGAGTCGACGCCAAGATGGCCACGGCGCACCGGCGCATCAAGATCGAGATCCGATCGCACCGGCAGAACGCACTGCCGCTGGAGCCACGCGCGGCGCATGCGGCCTGGGACTCGGCCAGCCGGCGGGTGACGCTCAACTGCGCGACCCAGGCGCCGCACGCCATGCGCACCATCATCGCCGAGCTGATCGGAATGCCGGAATCCGATCTGCGCGTGATCGCCCCGGATGTCGGCGGCGGATTCGGGCAGAAGATGTCGCTCGCGCCCGAGTTCGTGGTCGTGACCTGGCTCGCGCGCAAGCTCAAGACCTCGGTCGGCTGGGCGGAGGACCGGCGCGAGAACCTCGTCGCCTGCTTTCATAGCCGCGACCAGCACATCACGCTGGAAGGCGCCTTCGATGCGGATGCCAGGCTGATCGCGCTGTCCGCCGACATTGTCGCCAATGTCGGAGCCTATTCGTGCTACCCGACCACCTGCGGGGTCGAGCCGCTGATGGCGATGGCCGAGATGCCTGGCCCCTATGATGTGCGCGAATATGCCTGTCTCTCGCGCGGCGTCGTCACCCACACCTGCCCGATGGCGCCGTATCGCGGCGTCTCCCGCCCGGTGATCACCTTCACCATCGAGCGGCTGATGGACAAGGCGGCGGCGGCCTTCGGCCTCGATCCGATCGAGATCCGCCGCCGCAACCTGGTCAAGACCTTTCCCTACACCTCGGCGATGGGACTGGTGTTCGACGAGGCGACCTATGTCGAGACCATGGACGTGGCGGTGCAAGCCGTCGATGTCCCGGCGTTTCGCCGCCGCCAGGCCAAGGCGCGCGCCGAGCAGCGCTACCTGGGTCTCGGCTTCGCCACGTTTTCGGAGCGCACCGGCTACGGCACGCCGGCCTTCGCCGCCCGCGGCATGGACGTGACGCCCGGCTGGGAAACCGTCGAGATGGTCATGGACCCGTCCGGGTTCATCGAGGCGCGGATCGGCGCCTCTCCGCACGGCCAGGGCCTGCGCACCACGCTGTCGCAGATCATCGCCGACGAGCTCGGCACCTCGCCGGACCGTATCAAGATCGTGCACGGCGACACCGACCGCACGCCGTATGGCTGGGGCACTTTCGCCAGCCGGTCGCTGGTCATCGCCGGCGGCGCCACCTTGCTGGCGGCGCAAAAGGTGCGGGGCAAGCTCGTGAAGATGGCAGGCATCTGGCTCGAGGCATCGGCGGACGACATCGTGCTCGAAGCCGATGTCGCGCGCGTCACCGGCACCGATCGCGCGGTTTCCTTCCAGACGCTGGCGCGCGCCGCCTATCATCAGATTCACCGCTTCAAGGGCGAGATCACGCCGGGGATCATCGAGAGCGCGACCTATGATCCACCCGGCACCTTTTCCAATGCCTGTCACGCCGCCATGGTCGAAGTGGACATCGAGACCGGGCAGGTCACCATCGAAAGATTTCTGGTGGCCGAGGACGCGGGACGGCTGATCAACCCGCTGATCGTCGACGGGCAGATTCACGGCGGCGTCGCCCAGGGCATCGCCAACGCGCTCTTGGAAGAGATCATCTACGACGAGACCGGCAACATCCTGACCGCGACGCTGGCGGACTATCTCCCGCCGACCGCGCGGGAGATCCCTCCGATCGAAATCCATCACCTGGAGACGTTGACGGAAGCGTCCATCACCAAGGCGAAGGGATTGGGCGAAGGCGGTACGATCGGCGCGCCGGCCGCGGTCGTCAACGCCATCAACGACGCGTTGTCGCCGTTCGGGGTGTCGATCGACGAATTTCCGGCGACGCCGCAGCGCATCCGCGCGGCGCTGCGCGCCGCGTCTTCGTCGCCGCGAGGGTGACATGAGCGTCGTCGGCCGCTCGGTCCCGCGCCTCGAAGACCGGCCTTTGGTGACCGGCCGCGGGCGGTTCGCCGCCGACGTCGGCTTTCCCCACATGCTGCACATGCGGGTGGTGCGCTCGGCGCACGCCCATGGCCGGATCGCGTCGATCGACGCCGGCGCGGCACGGGCCTTGCCGGGCGTCGTGGCGGTCTGGACCTTCGCGGACGTTGCCGACATTCCGCCGATCGATTTCCGGCTGACCCGCATCGAGGGCCTGGCGCCCTACCGCCAGACCATCCTGGCCCGGGAGCGGGTGCGCTATGTCGGCGAGCCAGTGGCGGCGGTGTTTGCGACCGACCCCTACGTCGCGGAGGACGCGGCCGATCTGGTCGTCGTCACGGTCGAAGAATTGCCGGTCGTCCTCGATGCCAGCGCAACGCCCGGCGAGTTCGAGGATGGCCGCTCGACCGAGCCTGCGATCGTGGAAAAAACCTACGGCGATGTCGCGGCGGCGTTTCGCGACGCCCATGCCGTAGTGGAGCTCGATCTTTCCATCGGACGCCATTCCGGCGTTCCGCTGGAGACACGCGGCGCAATCGCGCGGCACGATGCCGGCCGCGACCTATTGGAGCTCTATGGCGCCGCCAAGGTGCTGCACTGGAATCGCGACAGCATCGCCCGCATGTTGGGGCGAAATCCTTCGAGCATGCACCTGTTCGAAGGCCATGTCGGCGGCGGCTTCGGCATTCGCGGCGAGCTCTATCCCGAGGACGTCTTGGTTTGTCTCGCGGCGCTGCGGCTCGGCCGGCCGGTGAAATGGATCGAGGACCGGCGCGAGCACCTGATCGCCGCCAATCATTCGCGCCAGCAGCGCCACAAGGTGCGGGCCGCGGTTGACGCCGGCGGCCGGCTTCTCGCGATCGACGACGAGTTCTTCCACGACCAGGGCGGCTACGTGCGCACCCACGCGGCGACGGTGCCCGACCTCGCGGCGGCGATGTTGCCGG
>JBEVIH010000132.1:0-15934 GCA_040510815.1 Xanthobacteraceae bacterium
CTTCAACGTCGGCGGCTATTTCCGCGGCGGCTTTCTCGACGAAGTCCCCATCCGGTTCGGCATCGCCGACCCCGAGGGTCACTACCACGTGCCGTTGCTCGTCAGCCCCTGGAGCTATACGACTTACCGGGGAAGTTAGTGCTTTGAAGGAAGGAAGCCCAACGTGATTGACCTTTATACTTGGACCACGCCGAACGGCCGCAAGGCCTCCATCATGCTCGAAGAACTCGGCCTGCCCTACAACGTGCATTCCGTCGACATCAGTAAGGACGAGCAGTTCAAGCCGGAATTCCTCAAGGTCAGCCCGAACAACCGGATCCCGGCGATCGTCGACCGCGACAACGGGGTGAGCCTGATGGAGTCGGGCGCGCTGATGATCTATCTCGCCGACAAGACCGGCAAGCTGCTGCCGAAGGACGGCGAGCCGCGCTACCGGGTGCTCGAATGGCTGATGTGGCAGATGGGCGGGCCCGGGCCGATGTTCGGGCAGGTGCACCATTTCGTGAAATACAACAAGGGCAAGGCGCCCTACGCCGAGGAGCGCTACCTCATGGAGGCGCACCGGTTCTACGGCGTGCTCGACAAGCGGCTCGCCGGCCGCGAGTTCGTCGCCGACCAGTATTCGATCGCCGACATCGCGATCTGGCCGTGGGTCTCGCGCTACGAATGGCAGACCGTGGACCTCAACCAGTATCCGAACGTGAAGCGCTGGTACACGACCATCGCCAAGCGCCCGGCGGTGCAGAAGGGCTACAAGGTGCCGAAGGACGTCGGCGAGGTGCCGATCCCGGCGTGAGGGGCTTTGGCGACGGCCGGCCGACGGACTCGGTCGGCTCCCGCCGCTACAAATTCGGTTGTCATGCCCCGCGAAAGCGGGGCATCCAGAAACCACCAAGTGATGATCTAAGCTTGCCGGCTCTGGAATACTGGATCACCCGCTTTCGCGGGTGATGACACCGAGAGTAACCATGAGGATGTTGCGTTCATCCGTTACGCTCTGCGTCGCCCTGCTTGCGTTGATCTGGACGCAGCCCAGCCGCGCGCAGGACATCATCGACCGCCCGGTCACCATCTACGTCGCCGGCACCGCGGGCGGCGGCATCGATCTCTACGCCCGGCTGGTCGCCCGCCACCTCGGCCGCCATATCCCCGGCAAGCCGACCGTGACCGTGCAGGTGATGCCGGGCGCCGGCGGCATCCGCGCGGCGAATTTTCTGGCCGAGCAGGCGCCGCGCGACGGCACCGCGATGACGACGTTCGCCGGCGGGCCGATCCTCGAGCCGCTGATCGGCACTCGCACTCCCGGCTACGACATGAGCCAGTTCACCTGGGTCGGCGCCATCACCAAGGACATCGGCCTGTGCATCGCCTGGGGCGCGTCGGCGTTCAAGAGCATCGACGACGCGCGCCGGCAGCAGATGGTGGTGGCCGGCACCGGCGCCGGCTCGGAGACCGACACCTGGCCGGTGGTGCTCAACGAGGTGCTCGGCACCCGCTTCAAGCTGGTGACCGGCTATCTGGGCAGCCAGGAGACCATCCTGGCGATCGAGCGCGGCGAGGCGCACGGCCGCTGCGTGTTCAGCCACTCGGCGCTGAAGACCGCCAAGCCCGACTGGCTGCGCGAGAAGAAGATCAACGTGCTCGTCGTCACCGCGCTGGAGCAGAGCCCGGACTTTCCCGGCGTGCCGGCGGTGGTCGACCTGGTGGGCAAGCCCGAGGACCGCCAGCTGCTCGAGCTGATGGTCGGGCCGGGCGCCATGGCGCGGCCGTTCGCGGCGCCGCCCGGGCTGTCGCCCGGCAAGGCGGCGCTGATCCGGCGCGCCTTCGACGCCACCATGGCGGACGGAGACTTCCGCGCCGAGGCGGCGCGGATGCAGGCCGACGTCGCGCCCTCGACCGGCGAGGAGGTGCAAAAGCTGGTGGCGCGCATCTATGCGACGCCGCGGCCGGTGATCGAGCGCGCCAAGAAGCTGTTCGCGCCGTAGCGTGGTTTCCGGTCGATTTGCGCCAACCTTTCCGTTGTCATTGCGGGGCGCGCCCGCGCGCTGGTCAACGGCCGCCCAAAACATGGGCAAAATTCCGCGTGCGGGCGCCGCCGCCGGTCCGGGGAACCCCCTTGGGTTGGCGCGGCGCTTGCAGCTAGGATCGGCCGGGACGACCCATGGCGCTCGCGTTCGACGAGATGAGGGGGACCGACGGGGCGTTGCGCCCCGCCTACGGCGAGCTATGGCGCTGGCTCGGCGAGATCCCCCACGACGTGCTCGACTATCGGCGGCGCGAGGCCGAGCTGCTGTTCCGCCGCATCGGCATCACCTTCGCGGTCTACGGCGAGGCCGACGCGCAGGAGCGGCTGATCCCGTTCGACGTGCTGCCGCGCATCCTCGCCGCCGCCGAATGGGACACCTTGCGCGCCGGCCTCGAGCAGCGCGTCAAGGCGCTCAACGCCTATGTCCGCGACGTCTACGGCCGGCGCGAGATCCTCAAGGCCGGCATCGTGCCCGAGGACCTGGTGTTCCAGAACCGGGTGTTCCGGCCGGAAATGAACGGCCAGAAGGTGCCGCACGACATCTACGTGCACATCGCCGGCATCGACATCGTGCGGGTCGATCCCGACACCTTCTACGTGCTCGAGGACAACGCCCGCACGCCGTCGGGCGTCTCCTACATGCTGGAGAACCGGGAGATCATGCTGCGGCTGTTTCCGGAGCTGTTCGCTCGCCACCGCGTGGCCCCGGTCGAGAACTATCCCGACGAGCTCTTGGCGACGCTCGACTCGGTGGCGCCGGCGACCGCGAGCTCCGACCCGACCGTGGTGCTGCTCACACCGGGCGTCTACAACTCGGCCTATTACGAGCACTCGTTCCTGGCCGACAAGCTCGGCGTCGAGCTGGTGGAAGGCCGCGACCTGTTCGTCAAGGACGAGGTGGTGTACATGCGCACCACCGAAGGGCCCAAGCGCGTCGACGTGATCTACCGGCGCATCGACGACGACTTCCTCGACCCGCTGGCGTTCCGCCCGGATTCCGCGCTCGGCGTGCCCGGCCTGATGACCGCCTACCAGGCCGGCAACGTCACGCTCGCTAACGCGGTCGGCACCGGCATCGCCGACGACAAGGCGGTCTACAGCTACATGCCGGCGATCGTGAAGTTCTATCTCGGCGAGGAGCCGATCCTCAAAAACGTGCCGACCTGGCGCTGCCGCGAGGAGGAGCAGCTCAACTACGTGCTCGACCGCCTGGAGGAGCTGGTGGTCAAGGAGGTGCATGGCTCCGGCGGCTACGGCATGCTGATCGGGCCGAAGGCCGACAAGGCGACGCTCGCGGGCTTCCGCGCCAAGCTCAAATCGAACCCGAAGAACTTCATCGCGCAGCCGACCTTGGCGCTCTCGACCTGCCCGACCTGCGTCGAGGAAGGGGTGGCGCCACGCCACGTCGACCTGCGTCCGTTCGTGCTCTCGGGCCGCGACCGCATCCGCATCGTGCCGGGCGGGCTCACCCGGGTGGCGCTGCAGAAGGGCTCGCTGGTGGTCAATTCCAGCCAGGGCGGCGGCACCAAGGACACCTGGGTGCTGGACCGATGATGACAACGCCGGAGCAGCGCAACGTGCGCCCACCCTCCCCTGGAGGGGGAGGGTCGGCGAAACGCGTCGCAGCGAAGCGAATACGCGCGAGCCGGGGTGGGGTGACAGCGGGACTTTTCAGTGGTCACCCCACCCCGCTCGCCGCCTTGCGCTGCGCGCTTCGGCTGGCTCGCGACCCTCCCCCTCCAGGGGAGGGTGGCGCCGAGTACGCGGCTACATCAAACGCGATTGCCCTGCCCCAGCTTGGGCGCCGAGTCCGGGGCTAGCGCAATGCTCTCGCGCACCGCCGATAACCTCTACTGGCTCGCCCGTTACGTGGAGCGCGCCGAGTACCTCGCGCGCATCCTGGAGGTGACGCAGCGGCTCACCACCCTGCCCCTCGCCTATGTGGGCGAAAGCAACGAATGGGAATCGGCGGTGGCGACCGCCGGCTGCGCCCACGCCTTCGCCGCCGCCTATCCGGAGGCGACCGAGGAGACGGTGATCGACTTTTTGTGCTTCTCCACCGCCAACCCGTCCTCGATCCGCAACTGCTTCGAGGTCGCGCGCACCAATGCGCGGGCGGTGCGCACCGCGCTCACCGTCGAGATGTGGGACGCCATCAACGGCACCTGGCTCGAGCTCAAGCGCTTCGGCAATGGACCGACCTCGCGCGAGGAGTTCATGCGCTTTCTGCGCTGGGTGCAGGAAGGCTCGCTGCGCTTCGACGGCTCCGCCTACCGCACCATGCTGCGCAACGACGCCTACTGGTTCTCCAGGCTCGGCGTCTATCTCGAGCGCGCCGACAACACCGCGCGCATCCTCGATGTCAAATATCATCTGCTGCTGCCGGCCAACGAACGGGTCGGCGGGCCGCTCGACTATTTCCAGTGGGCGGCGATCCTGCGCTCGGTGTCGGCGCTCACCGCCTACCACTGGGTCTATCGCGAAAGCGTCAAGCCCTGGCTGATCGCCGACCTGCTCATCCTCAAGGACGAGATGCCGCGCTCGCTGGCGAGCTGCTACGAGAACCTGGTGCGCTACCTCGAGGAGATCGCCCGCGCCTATGGCCGCCAGGGGCCGGCGCAGCGGCAGGCCCGCGCCATCCGCGCCCGGCTGGAGAACTGCCGCATGGAGGAGATTTTCCAGTCCGGGCTGCACGAATTCATCGACGAGTTCATCGACAGCAACAACCGGCTCGGCGCCGCGGTCACCGAGCAGTATCTGATGTAGGGCAGCCGACAGAGGACGGATGACGGAGGCCGGACGGCCGGAAAGCCGTCTCTGGACTCCGGGCCACGGATTCTGTCCTCTGTCATCCGCCTTTTGTCATCTGTCATGTCGTCCGGCTCATGCGCCTTCGCATCTCCCACCTCACCACCTACCGCTACGAGCAGCCGGCGACGAGCGTGATCCAGATGCTGCGGCTCACGCCGCGCAACCACGACGGCCAGTACGTCGCGCGCTGGCGCATCGACGTCTCCACCGATTGCCGGCTCGACCAGCACGAGGACGCCTTCGGCAACATCACTCACGCCTTCACCGCCGAGGGCCCGTTCGACGAGCTCACCGTGCAGGTCGGGGGCGAGATCGAGACCCGCGACACCCAGGGCATCGTGCGCGGCGCGGTCGAGCGGTTCCCGCCGACCCTGTTCCTGCGCGAGACCGCGCTGACCAGCCCGGACGAGAAGCTCGCGGCCTTCGCCGCCGCCTGCCGCGCGCCGGCCGCGACCGACGTGCTGGGGACGCTCCACACCATGCTCGAGCGGCTGCACAACGAGATCGCCTACGACACCACGCCGACCCAGGCGGCGACCGCGGCGGCGGAGGCGTTCGCGCTCAAGCGCGGGGTGTGCCAGGACCTCACCCATATCTTCATCGCCGGCGCCCGCAGCCTCGGCATCCCGGCGCGCTACGTCGGCGGCTATTTCCACCGCGGCGACGGCGTCGCCGAGCAGGACGCCGGCCACGCCTGGGCCGAGGCCTTCGTGCCCGAGCTCGGCTGGATCGGCTTCGACGGGGCGAACGGCATCTGCTCGACCGACGCCCATGTGCGGGTCGCCGTCGGCCTCGATTATCTCGGCGCGGCGCCGCTGCGCGGCACCCGCTACGGCGGCACCGGCGAGGCGATGGCGGTCAAGGTCCGCGTCGACCAGGCGTTCCGCCAGTCGCAGAACTGAGGCAATCCGCTGCTACGATCCACGGATTGCGGCACCGGCACGGGCATCGCTATAAAGGCGCCGCTGGTGGGGAAAGCTGTGCGGGCGCCATGACCTATTGCTGCGGCATCCTGCTTCGCGACGGCCTGGTCATGTTCGCGGATACGCGGACCAATGCCGGCGTCGACAACGTCTCGACCTTCCGCAAGCTGCACATCTTCAAGCGCCCGGGCGAGCGCATCATGGCGATCGCCACCGCCGGCAACCTGTCGATCAGCCAGTCGGTGGTGAGCATGCTGCGCGAGGGCATGGAAAATCCCGAGACCGGCGAGACCGAGACCCTGATCAACTCGCCGACCATGTTTCAGGCGGCGCAACGCATCGGCCACGCCATCCGCCAGCTGCACTCCCTGGAGGGCGCCGCGCTCGAGGCCTCCGACGTCAAGTTCGACGTGTCGTTCCTGTTCGGCGGGCAGATCAAGGGCGAGCGGCCGCGGCTGTTCATGCTCTACTCGGCCGGCAACTTCATCGAATGCACCACCGACACCCCCTATCTGCAGATCGGCGAGCACAAATACGGCAAGCCGGTGCTCGACCGCGCCGTCACCTACGACCTCGACCTCTATGACGCGCTCAAGGTCGGCCTGGTGTCGGTGGATTCCACCATGCGCTCGAACCTCAGCGTCGGCCTGCCGCTCGACGTTTTGATCGCCCGGCGCGACGCCTGCGACGCCGAGCTCGACTACCGGATCGAGCCCGGCGAGCCCTATTTCACCGACCTGCGCGAGCGCTGGTCGGCGGCGCTGCGGGCCGCCCATGCCGGGATTCCGCGCCCGCCCTACAAGAACGTGCGCTAGGCGCATCCCGGATGCGCCCTAGCTTCGTCATTTGCGCATGTCCTGATCGGAAAACCGGTGCCCACCCCGGGTCAGGCCCGGGGCAGGCTTTTCCGGGACATGCGGTGATTTCGCGCCAGCGTTTACCCCTGGTTAACGGAGCCGCGCGAAAGGCGCCCTTGCCGGGGCGCAAACGGGCATGAATCCGGCCGGGCAAGCGAATTGAAATCATTCCGACTTACCCTCCAAGCGGGCGAAAAAGGACCAGAAAACACGCCCCCCAGGAGGGCGGACATTTGGTAGTGGCTCCGTCGAGCATCGGCGAAGGACGCAAGACTTTCGGTTGGAACCACGTGCGGCTCAGCGTCGTGGTGCCGATCGGCGTCATCGTTGCGGTCGCTATCGTCTGCGTCGTGGTGGCGGTGCTCGGCTCCGCGCAGCGCGCCGACGAGGTGGCGCTCGACACCGAGCGCCAGCTGTTCACCCGCGCGCTCGCCAATCAGGGCGAGCGGGTGCTGCGCGAGATCGAGAGCGTCGCCACCTCCGAGGTCGCCCACCGCCGGATCCGGGTCAGCTTCGACGCCGAATGGGTCGAGACCTATGTCGGCTTGCGGCTGCAATCGTTCTTCGACCACGACTTCGTGTTCGTAACCGACGCCGCCGACCGCTTCCTGTTCGCCGCGCTCGGCCACCGCAGCGTCGACCCGAACTGGTTCAACACGATCCGGCCGGACGTGACGCCGATCTTCGACCTCGTGCGCGGCCGCGCCGGCGGCGATGCCGGCGCGGCGCAGGCCGCGAGCGCGCATCGGGCCGTCCGCCTGCAGGCGTTTCTCGGCCGGCCCGCCATCGTCGCAGCGGTGGCGGTGATCCCGCCCGACGACAGCTCGCTCCATCCGGAGGCCGAGGCGCCGATGGTGCTGAGCGTGAAATTCTTCGACGAGGACGTGCTGGCCGCCATCGCCTCGAGCCTGCAATTGCGCAACCTGCACAAGGTCGACAGGGGCCCGGTCGCCGCCGGCGACTACGTCTTCGACCTCACCGACAAGCAGGGCCACTCGATCGCCCATTTCGCCTGGACGCCGAAGCGGCCCGGCGCCGAGATCGTGCAGAGCGTCATCCCATTCATCGCGGTGGCGCTCGCCGGCTTCGCGATCCTCGCCGGCCTGGTGCTGCGCTACATGCGCCGCACCGCCGAGACCATCGCCGCCGGCGAAACCAGGCTCCGCCACCTCGCCATGCACGACCCGCTCTGCGGATTGCCCAACCGCATCTTCTTCGGCGAGCGGCTGGAGCAGATCATCGAGAAGGTGCGGCAGGGAAGCCGCACCGCTGCGGTCTTCTACATCGACCTCGACCACTTCAAGGACGTCAACGACACGCTCGGCCATCCGATCGGCGACGAGCTGATCCGCAGCGTGACCCAGCGCCTGAGCCGCACGCTGCGCGGCGACGACCTGGTCGCCCGGCTGGGCGGCGACGAATTCGCCGTCATCAGCTCGGGCGATTTCGACCACGCCACCCTGCAGGCCATGGCGACGCGGATGATCGCCACCATCTGCGCCCCCTACTCGATCGGCAGCCAGACCATCGTGATTGGCGCCTCGATCGGCATCGCGCTGATCCACGAGCGCGTCGGCGGCGCCGCCGACATCATGCGCCACGCCGAC
This sequence comes from Xanthobacteraceae bacterium, assembly GCA_040510815.1. Taxonomy (GTDB): domain Bacteria; phylum Pseudomonadota; class Alphaproteobacteria; order Rhizobiales; family Xanthobacteraceae; genus VAZQ01. The sequence continues at coordinate 8,225 of JBEVIH010000132.1, forward strand.
ATGGCGCTCTATCGCGCCAAGAACGAGGGCCGCAACCGCGCCTGCATCTACGATTCGGCGATGGACGCCGACCTGCTCAAGCGCAAGCTCCTGGAGAACGACCTGCGCGCGGCGATCGAGAACGACGCGCTGCGCGTCGCCTATCAGCCGATCGTCAACAACAGCGGTGAGACCATCGTCGGCGTGGAGGCGCTCTGCCGCTGGACCCATCCCGAGCGCGGCGAGATTGCGCCCGTCGAGTTCGTCCCGATCGCCGAGAACAGCGGGCTGATCATCGAGCTCGGCGAGCAGGTGCTGCGCCGCGCCTGCCTCGACGGCAAGGCCTGGCCGGGCCTGGCCATATCGGTCAACGTCTCGCCGCTGCAGTTCCGCCGCGCCGATTTCGTCGACGTGGTCGAGCGCATCCTGTCGGAGACCGATTTCGACCCGTCGCGGCTCGAGCTGGAAGTGACCGAGAGCACGCTGCTCGGCAACGTGGAGACCGCGGAGCTCGCCATGTTCCGGCTCAAGGCGCTCGGCGTGCGGCTCGCGCTCGACGATTTCGGCACCGGCTATTCGAGCCTGCTCTACCTGCGCCGCTTCCCGTTCGACAAGCTCAAGATCGATTCGAGCTTCGTGCGCAGCATCGAGCGGGCGGCCGACGCCGCCGCGATCGTGCACGCGGTGGTGAGCCTCGGCCGCGGGCTGGGCATGAAGGTGACCGCCGAGGGCGTCGAGACCGCCGAGCAGCAACTGTTCCTGCGCGCCGCCGGCGTGCATTCGATGCAGGGCTACCGCTTCGGCCGGCCCGGCCCGGCCGCCGACATCAGCGCGCGGCTGGCAACGCCGGCGTCGTTCCGGATCACCGACGACGAGACCTCGCTGGCGATGGCGGGCTAGTCGAGCTTCAAGCCGATCGACCTGATCACCGGCGTCCAACGCGCGATCTCGTCCTCGACGATGCGCGCCAGCCGCTCCGGCCCCAGGTCCGGCGGCAGCTCGAACCCGAACGCGATCAATTGCTGCTGATATTTCGGGTCGGCCATGGCGGTGCGCATCGCCTGGGCGATCTGCGCGATGATCGGCTTGGCGGTGCCGGCCGGGGCCCACAGGCCGACCAGATTCTGCGAGACCATGCCGGGAATGCCGCCTTCGACCGCGGTCGGGATCTCGGGCGCGCCGACGAGCCGCTCGGGCGACGTCACCGCGACCACCCGCAGCTTGCCGGTGCGATGCAGCTCGAGCACCTGGCCGTTCATCGACGGGACGGCAAATGGAATTTGTCCGCTGATCAGGTCTTGCAGCGCCGGACCCGCGCCCCGGTAGGGCACATGCACGATGTCCGCCATCCCGGTCAGCGACTTGAACAGCTCGGCGGTGAGATGGTTGACCGACCCCACCCCGGCCGAGCCGTAGGACAGCTTGCCGGGATTGGCGCGGGCGTAGTCGGCGAGCTCGCGCGCGGTGCGCACCGGCAGCGATGGATGGACCGCGAGCGCGAAGGCGTGCACCACCACCAGCGAGATCGGTGCGAAGTCCTTGATCGGATCGTAGGGTGGGCGGCTCGACGCGACCGGGTTGACCACCAGCGCGCCACCACCGCCGAGCAGAATGGTGTAGCCGTCCGGCTGGGCGCGGGCGACCGCGGCGGCGCCGAGCGAAGAGCCGCCGCCGCCGATGTTCTCGATCACCACGGTGCCGAGCAGCGGCTTGAGCTTGTCGGCGAGCGAGCGGCCGACGGCGTCGAACGATCCGCCCGGCGGAAACGGGATCACCAGCCGGATCGGGCGCTCCGGAAACCTGGATTGGGCGAGCGCCGCGGGCGGCGGCAAGGTTTGCGCCGCCAGCGCCGCCAAACCGAGCACGAGCGCATCACGCCGTTTCACGAGGGTCCCGTCCTTCCCGCGCGTTCGATCACCGGAGCGACATTACCACATTGCCTACCGGTGCCGGCACCCACGATAATACGGGCCGATCAGGAGGACCCCGACGATGGCTCAATCGCAGAAGGTCGCTTTGGTGACCGGCGCCGGCACCGGCATCGGCAAGGCGGTGGCGCTGGCGCTGATGAAGGACGGCTACGACGTGGTGCTCGCCGGCCGCCGCCAGGACAAGCTCGAAGAGACCGCCAACGAGGGCAAGTCGACCGGCGCCAAGAGCCTGGTGGTGCCCACCGACGTGAGCGATGCCGCCTCCATCAAGGCGCTGTTCGCCAAGACCAAGACGACGTTCGGCCGCCTCGACGTCCTGTTCAACAATGCCGGCATCGGCGCGCCGGCCGTGCCGCTCGAGGAGCTGCCGCTCGAGACCTGGCGCAAGGTGGTGGATACCAACCTCACCGGCATGTTCCTGTGCACGCAGGAAGCGATCAAGATCATGAAGGACCAGACCCCGCGCGGCGGCCGCATCATCAACAACGGCTCGATCTCCGCGCATACGCCGCGCCCGCGCTCGGCCGCCTATACGGCGACCAAGCACGCGGTCAGCGGGCTCACCAAGTCGACCTCGCTCGATTGCCGTGCCTACGACATCACCTGCAGCCAGATCGACATCGGCAATGCGGCGACGCCCCTGACCGAGCGCATGGTGCAGGGCCAGGGCGTGATGCAGGCCGATGGCCGCATGGCGATCGAGCCGCGCATGGACGCCGACGACGTCGGCAAGGCGGTGGTCTATATCGCCAACCTGCCGCTGCACACCAACGTGCTGTTCATGACCGTGATGGCGAACCTGATGCCGTTCGTCGGGCGGGGATGAGTTCCGTGTCCCGGACGCGGTGCAGCGTGAAGCGCGAAGCGCGAAACGGTGCGCCGCTGATCCGGGACCGCCACAGTCCGTAACGGTCCCGGGTCGGCAGCGCATCACCATGACGCGTTGAAGACGCGCGTGAACGCGCTGGTGCTGCGCTGCGTCCGGGACACGCTCAGCCGATCGCCGTCACCTTGATCTTCGTCCCTCCCCTCACCTTGGCCAGCGCCTTCACGTCGCCGAGCGCCTTGGCGAAGATGTTGCACGGGCTCGCCAGCCGGCACTCGTCGCCCTGCGAAATGGGAGTGCGGCCGAAGCCGAGCGCGACGCAGTGGCCGTCCGGCCAATAGGCGACCTCGCCCGGCGTCACCACCGCCCGCGCATCCTTTTCGCGCGCCACGTTCACCGGCACCTCGAAATAGACCTCCTCGCCCCAGGTCAGCGCCGATGAGCTGATCGGCAGCGCCGCCGCGATGGCGCGCGCGGTCGGCGTGTCGAGCAGCTCGGCCTCGAGCGTGAGCGCGCCGAAATCGAAGCGGATGCGTGCCATTCCCGGCCTCCGTTGACCACCGTCATGGTGTAGCGCATTTTCGGACACCCGACATCGGGGACTGGGGCAAGATGCTGCAACTGCAATCGGCGCTGGGCATCTTCGCCCTCCTCGCCTTCGCCTGGCTGATCAGCGAGGACCGCCGCGCGGTCTCCTGGCGGCAGGCCGCGATCGGGCTCGCGGTGACGTTCGCCGCCGCGGTGATCCTGCTCAAGGTGCCGGGCGTGGCGACCGCGTTCGCCGCCATCAACGACGCGGTGGGCGCGATCGGCGCCGCCAGCCGGGCCGGCACCTCGTTCGTGTTCGGCTATCTCGGCGGCGGGCCGCTGCCGTTCGAGCTCAAGGTGCCGGGCGCCGAATTCGTGCTGGCGCTGCAGGCGCTGCCGGTGGTGCTGCTGATGAGCGTGCTCACCACGCTGCTGTTCTACTGGCGCATCCTGCCGCCGATCGTGCGCGGCTTCTCCTGGCTGCTGGAGCGCACGCTCGGGGTCGGCGGCGCGGTCGGGCTGTCAACCGCCGCCAACATCTTCCTCGGCATGGTCGAGGCGCCGCTGTTCATCCGGCCCTATCTCGCGAAGCTCACCCGCGGCGAGCTGTTCATCGTGATGACCGGCGGCATGGCCGGCATCGCCGGCACCGTGCTGGTGCTCTACGCCACCCTGATCGGCCCGGTGGTTCCCGACGCGGCCGGGCATCTCGTGGTCGCCTCCGTGCTCGGCGCGCCGGCCGCGATCCTGGTGAGCCTGATCATGGTTCCCGATGCAGGCGACAAGCATACCGGCGGCACGCTCGCCGAAGCGGGACCGGTGGCGTCGAGCACCATGGACGCGATCGTCAAGGGCACCGCCGCCGGGCTCGAGCTGCTGCTCAACATCTGCGCCATGCTGATCGTGCTGGTCGCGCTGGTGCATCTCGCCAACGCCATGCTCGGCGTGGTGCCGACCGTCGGCGGCGCGCCGATCACCTTGCAGCGCGTGCTCGGCGTGGTGATGGCGCCGGTGTGCTGGCTGATGGGGATTCCGTGGAACGAGGCCACGACCGCCGGCGGCCTGATGGGGGTCAAGACCATTCTCAACGAGTTCATCGCCTATGTGGAGCTCTCGAAGCTTCCCGCCGACGCGCTCGACCCGCGCTCGCGGCTGATCATGCTGTACGCGATGTGCGGCTTCGCCAATTTCGGCTCGCTCGGCATCATGATCGGCGGGCTCGCCACCATGGCGCCGGAGCGCCGCGACGACATCGTGGCGCTCGGACTGAAGTCGATCGTGTCGGGGACGCTGGCGACCTGCCTGATGGGGGCGATCGTCGGGGTGTTGAATGCGTAGGTTCAGTGCAGGCGGAATTCGCCGTTGATCGCGCGGATCTCCGCCGGCTTGATCAGGCGCGCATGCGCGACGGTGACCGAGTGCAGTGGCCCCTCCAGCGTCTCCAGCCAGAAGGCGAGAAACCGATTGAGCACCGGAAATTTCGGGCAGAGATCGTAGTCCTGCCAGACATAGGTCTGCAGCAGCGACGGATGATCGGGAAGCCGATAGAGAATCTGCGCCGTGGTCAGGCCATAGCCGTCGAGCTGGCGCCGGAAATCTTTCGAAACCATGCGATGCCCCTCCGATTCGGACATCAAGTTTGCAGCTTGCCTCCCGCACATCACAAGCCTAAAAAGTAAAACAAGTTCCCAAAATCAAGGCGTTAGCAGCAGCGCGGGGTTAGTGCTGACAAGCCGCGGGCGCGGCGCGGCCTATCTTTCCCAGCTGATGTTGAATTTCGGACCGCCGGGCGTGGAAAACGCCGTGAGCAGGATCGGCCGCGCGCCCTGCTTGCTGAGGTTTTCGGAAATGCCCTGGTACTGCTCGAGCGTCATGTTGATGCGTCCTTGAAAGGTCCCGGCGCGCTTTTCCCAGACCGCCGCCCAAGACTCGGTCTGCCCGACGAGATAGCCGCTGACCACCTTCCGCCAGTAGCCCTGCTTGAAATACTCGTCGCTGACCCTTTGCAGCTCGTTGCGCGCAAGATCGTATTTGGCGATCCGCGGCGTCTCGCTTTGCTCGAAGATCGCCGCGAAATTGGCGAGGCCGCCGCGCGCATAGCCGTAGAGATGGACCGGCTGCATGCCGGCCTTGGCGACTTCGTCGATCAGGTTCTGCAGCTCGCTGGCGCTCAGGCCGGATTGCACGCGCCACGCCGCTGTCGGTTTCTTTTCGAACAGGCTGGCGTAGCGAGGCTGGCCGCCGATCTCGTGGACGCCGATCCAGGTCATGCGATAGCCGTCCTTGATCAGTGCGTCGAGGCTCTTCTGGTAATCGTCGCGGGTCAGGCCATAACGCGCCTGCCACTCGGGCCCGCCCTCCTTGCTCCCAGCGACGCGTAGTGCTCCGTCCCGTCGACCGCGTAGGGGCTGATCATGTGCAGGCGGTAGCCGTCCCGCTTGAGCTTCTCGACCATGGCCGGAAACGCGGCGGCAGCGGTTTGCGGAAAGGCCTGCCAGGGCTGGGCTTGCGGGCGGACGGGCTCCGGCGCCGGCGGCGATGTCGGAGCCGGCTGCGCCGGTGGACTCCCGGCCATGACCGGCGCGGCGGGTGGCGTGGAGGTCACCTTCGCCTGGTAGAGCCAGATGCCGGCGGCGACCAGACCGAGGCACGCCGCCGCCGTGACGCCGAGCAGCCAACCGCGGCGGGCAGCCCCCGCGCCCTTGGCTTTCAAGATGCGATCCATCGACCGGAGCAGCCGGTCGACATGCGGGTGAAAATCGCGGCCGGCGTCGACCGGCGCCGCATTGTGGAATGCGAAGCTCTTCATCGTGTCGGGCAAGTCGCCGGGGCCGGGCATGGCAGCGCCCTGCACCAGCACCGGGATCACCGGAATTCCCCGCTGCAGCGCGGTCTCGATCTCGATGCGGACCGGATCGGTCTCGTCGGCGATCCGCAGCCGCCCGTCCTCGCCCGGACCCAGCCACTTCGGCCCGACCACCGCCACCAGCATGTCGTTGCTGGCGAGCTCCCCTTTGATGTGCTCGCGGAAATCGATCCCGAACGGGATGTTGTCGATGTCCATGAAGACCGCGCGGTCGCCGTAGTGCCGGGCCAGCCGGTCGCGAATGCGGCCGGCAATGGCGTCGGAGTCGGCCCGGCGATAGGAAATGGTAATTCTCGGCATGCGAGCGGCCTGTCTGCGCGCGATGTTAGCCCCACCGCCGGAGGCTCGCTAAGCCGAGCAGCCCTCTCTGGCCCCCTGGCACTCACGTTAACCGAGTGCCAAATTTGCCTTGGCACTCCGCTCCCGTGAGTGCTAGATATTTTCCGGACTCCTCTTGCGACCCCAAATAGCGCCCCTATGTCGCGCGCGGAGGGACCCGGCAGGGGCACCGGCCGGTGTTCAGCCCTCAAAAAATCCGAACTCTGTCAATTACTTAGGAGGACATGCGATGAAATTTCGCCCGCTTCACGATCGCGTCGTCGTCAAGCGCATCGATGCCGAGGAGAAGTCCGCCGGCGGCATCATCATTCCCGACACCGCCAAGGAGAAGCCGTCCCAGGGCGAAGTCATCTCGGTGGGTCCGGGTGGCCGCGACGAGGCCGGCAAGCTGATCCCGATCGACGTCAAGACCGGCGACCGGGTGCTGTTCGGCAAGTGGTCCGGGACCGAGGTCAAGATCGACGGCGTCGAGTACCTGATCATGAAAGAGAGCGACATCATGGGCGTGCTCGACGAGAGCACCGCCAAGCGCAAGGCCGCGTAACCCGCCCAATCAACGCCCTCGATCCTCATCCTGAGAAGCGGGCGCAGCCCGTGTCTCGAAGGACGGGGGCAACCAAATATTCGGAGTGAACAGATATGGCTGCCAAGGAAGTGAAATTCTCGGTCGACGCGCGCGACAAGATGCTGCGCGGCGTCGACATCCTCAACAACGCGGTGAAAGTGACGCTCGGCCCCAAGGGCCGCAACGTCGTGCTCGACAAGTCGTTCGGGGCGCCGCGGGTGACCAAGGACGGCGTCACCGTCGCCAAGGAGATCGAACTCGAAGACAAGTTCGAGAACATGGGCGCGCAGATGGTGCGCGAGGTCGCCTCGAAGACCTCGGACCAGGCCGGCGACGGCACCACCACCGCCACCGTGCTCGCCGCCGCCATCGTCAAGGAAGGCGCCAAGGCGGTGGCCGCGGGCATGAACCCGATGGACCTCAAGCGCGGCGTCGATCTCGCCGTCGAGGCCATCGTCGCCGACCTGCAGAAGAACTCGAAGAAGGTCACCTCCAACGAGGAGATCGCCCAGGTCGGCACCATCTCGGCCAACGGCGACCAGGAGATCGGCCGCTTCCTCGCCGAGGCGATGAAGAAGGTCGGCAACGAGGGCGTGATCACGGTCGAAGAGGCGAAGTCGCTCGAGACCGAGCTCGACGTGGTCGAAGGCATGCAGTTCGACCGCGGCTACATCTC
>JBEVIH010000133.1:0-11843 GCA_040510815.1 Xanthobacteraceae bacterium
CATGATCTTTTCCGAAAACCGGTATCCACTTTTCGGGATCATGCTCAAGTGTCCCTTTGACTCCGAAGTTCGCATCAGAGGGCGCCGCAAGGGTTTGCGAACTTCGGAATCGGGACACTAGCCGCTGGGCGCCCAGCCCTGGGGGGCGATCTCGAAGCACGCCCATTCGAAGCCCGGCGCCACCGTGCAGCCGACCAGGGTCCAGTCGCCGAGCGCTGTCGCCGCCTGCCAGGCATGCGCCGGCACCACCGCCTGCGGCCGCTCGCCGGCGGCAAGATCGCCTCCCAGAATGAGCCGCTCGACCGGGCCGCCCTCATGCAAGGCGATCTCGAGCCGGATCGGCGCGCCCGCGTGGTAGTGCCAGACCTCGACCGCGTCGACCTTGTGCCAGTGCGAGCGCTCGCCGCGCGCCAGCAGGAAATAGATCGCCGTCGAGGCCGCGCGGCCGCCCGGGGTGTTGCGTTCGTCGCGGAAGGTCTGGCGGTAATGCCCGCCCTCCGGATGCGGCTCGAGGTCGAGCAGTCGGATCACGTCGGCGGCGGACAGCGTCGGCATTGGGCATCCTCCTGCGGAGTCCTATAGAGGGCGGCTATCGGCGTCCACAACCCGACATTGTCGGCGGTCCCTTTAATGGACTAGATTTCGGCCTTCGCGCGGTCCCTGATGATCGCGCTATCGCGAATCATTCAAAGGAGGCGGCCGTGGTGAAGCAGATTGTTCGGCTGGCATCGTTGGGCGTCCTGGCGCTGCTCTGGTCGCTGCCCGCAAGCTCGACCGCGCTGGCGCAGGCCGAATGGATCGCGGCGGTGCGCGGCGGCGGTCACGTCATCATCTTCCGCCATGGCGCGACCCATCGCGACCAGGCCGACACCGACCCGCTCAATCTCAAGAACGTTGCCCAGCAGCGTCAGCTCAACGATCAGGGTCGCGAGCTGGCGCGCTCGATCGGGGATGCCATGCGCAAGCTGAAGATTCCGGTCGGCCTGGTCCATACCAGCATGTTCTACCGCGCCGTCGAGACCGGCACGTTGCTGGGCTTCGGGTCGGTAACGTCGTCGGCCGACTTTACCGAGGGCGGGCAGGTCGTCACGCCGATCGAGAACGACCGCCGCGCCGCGGCGATGCGCAAGTTTGCTTCGACGCTGCCGCCCGCCGGCACCAACATCGTTCTCGTCAGCCACAAGCCGAATATCATGGATGCCTTCGGCAAGGACTGGTTCGACATCCGCGAAGGCGAGGCCTCGATCTTCAAGCCCGACGGCAGCGGCGCCCACAAGCTGGTCGCGCGCGTGCAGGCCAGCGAGTGGGCCAAGCTGGCGGCGAGCTCGAATTAGGCTAATTCACGCGCGCGCGAGTGTCATAGATTCGAGCGAAGGCGACGCCGGCGCGCTTGACCTCGTCGATCGGCGCCATCTTGCCGTTGATGCCGCAGTCCCAGCGCTCACTGGTGATGATGAAGTCGGCCTCGGCGGGATCGGTCACGACGACCCAGTTTCGCCTGAACAGGCGGTCAGCCACCCATTCGCGATGGGCGATGCAGACCAGCACGCGCGGGCGGTGTGCCGCAAACCGGCCTGAGAGGTCGTGGTCGAGGCGGTGCTCGAGCCGTCGCAGCGCCTCGCTGGCGGCGACCGCCCAATAGTCGAGCTCGAACCGGTCGGCCGCGCCCGCGGTGCCGCCGGCCAGCGAATTCATCGCCACGTATTCGAGCGGATGCAGCCGCGCCAGCGTGACCGCCGTTACCCCCATATGGGCCGCGGCGGCGACCACGGCGGTGGCGGCGATCAGCGGGAATTTGCGCAGGAACGGAACGAGACGCAGCGCGGCGCCGCCCGCCAGCACCGCCAGCATCGGGATGACGAACAGGAGGTGGCGGACGCCATCATAGTGGGTGGCCTGCGTGACGACGACGAAGCCGATCGGGACGAGCGCTGCCGCCAGCACCAGCAAGCTGCCGCGCGCGCGCGCCAGCAGCAGGGCAGGGGCTCCGAGGGCCTCTCTGCCGCGTTGTTGGAAACGGCGCAGCGTCGCGAACGCAAAGCGTGCGGTCGTTGCCAGGGCGGCGAACAGGCCGATGCCGAGAAGAAGCAGGAACCCCTCGGGCAGCCGGGCCAGGAATTGCCCGGGAATGTAATGCCACGGCAAGTCGTCGGTCATCACCAGCTCGCCCCAGCTCGGAAAGCCGAACGTCATCGGGTTGCTGGTGAAATGCGCATAGGCGATGGCAAACTGGCGGAACGGATTGCCGATCTGCAGCCACGGCCACAGCGCGATCATGGTGATCCAGGCGAGCGCCATGGCGGCCAGCGTCCGTAAGGCGATCCGCGCGAGCGGCTGGGCGGCCGCACCCGGCTTGCGGATCGCCACGTCGAGCGCGCATAGCGCCATCGCTCCGATCAGGTAGGCGTGGGTGATGATGCCGCCGGTGCGGGTCGCCATCGCGAGGCCGGTGAGCAGGCCGGCGGCGACCGTCGCCGGCCAGGTGGGCACGTCGCGCCTCGCCATCAGCAGGATGGCGCAGGTCGCCCAGCTCATCGCCGCCATGAACGGCACGTCGATCGGGGTGAAGAACAGGCTGCCGTAGAAATAGCCGGTCAGCAGGCAGAGCGCGATCGCGATCGGCCCGGCCCAGCGCCCGACCGAGAGGCGGGCGATCAGGACGAGCGCGGCAAGGCCGGCAAGCCCCGTCAGGAACGTCATGGCGTGACGCACCGTGATCGGGTCGGTCAGGCCGAGCGATTGGACGATGGCGGTAAGGATCTGGTGCCAGGGGCCGTAGTACCAGAGGAATTCCTCCACCGTCTCGAAATGCGAGCGGTCGGCGCCGCCGCTCAAGTACCAGGCAAGCGCCTTCGGGCCGTAGTCGTCGGTATTGAATTCGTCGACGGTGAGCCCGTAGTGGCCGGCCGTGGCAAGGCCAACCACCAACGCAATGCCGAGCAGCCCGGCGGCCAGGATGACCTCCGCTCCCAGGGGAAGGGCGGGCATCCGGGCGGCTCGGGTTCGCGGCAGCGAGTAGACGCTATCGACGAACAAAAGGTTGTTCCCTGTCTGGCACCCGATAACGCGCGAGGCGGCGATTGGTGCCGTTCGCGGGTGACAGCCGGATGACAACCGGACACAGCGTTTTCCGGCGAAGCTTGCCCCGGACTTGATCCGGGGTGGTAGCCGGTTCGCCGTAGAAAACGCGTCCAACCAAAAGCCGCTAGGATCTGTTCTTGCGCTCGCGGATTTCGGCAAAGACTTGCGCCGCCGGCTTGCCGGCGAGGCCGACCTTGGCGGCAACGGCGGGCAGATCGGCGCGCAGGAACGGGTTTGCCGCCTTTTCCTCGCCCATGGTGGACGGAATCGTCGGCTTGTGTGCCGCCACGAGTTGCTCCACCGCCTTCTCTCGCGCCACCAGCGCGGCGTTGTCCGGCTCGACCGTGCGGGCGAAGCGGATGTTGGCCAAGGTATATTCGTGGCCGCAATAGATGCGGGTATCGTCGGGGAGCGCGCGCAGCTTGAGCAGCGACTGCCACATCATCTCGGGCGTGCCCTCGATGACGCGGCCGCAGCCGATCGAGAACAGCGTGTCACCCACGAAAGCGAGCTTGTCGGCCGCGAACACGTAGGCGATGTGGCCGGCGGTGTGGCCGGGCGTCTCGATCACGCGCGCCTCGAGGCCGCCGACCCGGGCCGTGTCGTTCTCGCGCACGGTTTCGTCGACGAGCGGAATGCGCGCCGCTTCGCCGTGCGGTGCGACCACGCGGCAGCGGTGGCGTTGCTTGAGCTCGGCGATGCCGCCGGTGTGATCGTGATGATGGTGGGTGACCAGGATGTCGCTGAGCCGCCAGCCGGTGGTCTTGAGCGCCGCCTCGACCGGCGCCGCCTCCGGCGCGTCGATGGCGGCGGTCGCGCCGCTGTCGGGATCGTGCACGAGCACCCCGTAATTGTCCTTGAGGCAGAGGAAGAGGTGGGTTTTCGCCGGCATGTCGATTGTCCGCATTTGTTCAGGGGGGTGCCCGATCATCCGCCTTCGGGGATGACGACGCAACAGCCGGGCGCAGCCCATGGCCGCGGCCGAACGGGCGAAAGACCGCTTAAGCCAGCCGTGCTACCTTCTCGCCATGTCCATCGACGTCGTCGATCTGCGCACCTTCTACACCCAGCGCCTGGGCATCGTGGCGCGCCGCTTCGTCGGTCGCGGCATCCGTGCCCGCTTCGCCGACACCCGCGGCCTGAGCGTGCTCGGCGTCGGCTATCCGACTCCCTATCTCGGCCTGTTCCGCGAGGAGGCGGAGCGCTGCCTCGCCTTCATGCCGGCGGCGCAGGGCGTGGTGAAATGGCCGACCAACCGGCCCGGCCTTGCGGCGCTGGTCGACGAGCTCGAGCTGCCGCTCGCCGATTCCTCGATCGATCGCGTGCTGCTCGTGCACGCGCTCGAAATGGCGCACGATCCGGCGGCCTTGCTGCGGGAGGTCTGGCGGGTGCTGGCGGCCGGCGGGCGGCTGCTGGCGGTGGTGCCGAACCGGCGCGGGGTCTGGGCACGCATGGACACGACGCCGTTCGGTCACGGCCGGCCCTATTCGCGCTCGCAGATCGTGCATCTGTTGCGCGAGACCTGGTTCACGCCGACCGGCTGGGGCGAGGCGCTGCATGTGCCCCCGGTCGCGCGCGGCTGGTTCCTGCGCTCGGCGGCGGCCTGGGAACGGATCGGGGCGGTGGTCGCTGCGCCGTTCGCGGGCGTCCACCTCGTCGAGGCGACGAAGCAGGTCTATCGCGCGATCCCGGCGCGGCGCGAACGCCAGCGGCTGGTCCCGGCGCTCGAACCCGCGCTGGCACCGTCTCCGGGCGGCGCCTAGAAACTCACAAAGTCTGTGAAGACGACGTGCTCGGGCGTGACCGAGCGCCGGGCATCGCGGCCGAGGATGTCGCTTACTCGCGCGGAGTTTCGTCGGCGTCGCCGCCCGGGCCTTGATGCGATCCGCCGCCCTGCATGTCGTGGCGCGGGCCGCCGCGATGGCGGCGACGGCGGCGATGCAATGGGAAACGGTCGGGCTGGTTGTCGTGGCCGTTCTGTCCGTGGCCCTGGTTGCCCTGCTGGTGCTGCGGCGCGTGCCCGCCGCCGGTGATGAAGGACGGCAAGCGGTCGACGTCGCCGCCGCCCTCAGCGGGTGCGCCGCCGCCCTGATGACGCGGCTGGTACGGCTGCTGTTGCTGGTGCTGCGGATAGGGCTGCGCGTCGCGCGGCAGATAGGGTTGCTCGCCCATGCCATAGGGCTCTCCCGACGACCCGCCCATCTGTGGCTGCTGGCCGTCGTCGTCGCCATCGTCGAAGGCGTCGTCGCGTGCGCCGGCCACGGCGGTTTCGGGACGGGAGAAGTGCGGGTTGTTCTGGCGGAACTGCTCCTGCGCGGCGGCGATCAGGCGGTAGTAGTGTTCGGCGTGCTGGTAGTAGTTCTCGGCCGCGACGGGATCACCGGACGACTGCGCGTCGCGCGCAAGCTGCATGTACTTTTCGGCGATGTGAGATGGATTTCCTCGAATTTTCACATCCGGGCCGTTCGACTCGTAGACCCGCGCCATGGGATTGTGACTTTTGCGGTTACGTCCGCGCATGCGCTTGTTTTGACCGTTTCTCATGACTCGCCTGTTTGCCAACCCCTTCATTGTGGCGGTCCACGCCGCCCTGCCTACCGATTGCCTAATCGCTCTCGCCGCGAGCGACGCGGCGGCAACCGCACCCTCGCCCTTTCACGCAGAAAAAGCCCAAAAGCGGCGCGTTTCGCCGCGCGTCAGGTTCCTATCGCGAAGTAGCAACCCCGTGCCGCGACCTTACCGCGGCGTTGCCCACCTCTTCCTCAAGCGCATGGCAACGTCTCTCGTCGATCGCCACCATGCACCGAACCGATGAAGCATCTCGTCCCGAGTTGGCGAACCGCCTGCCAGGTCATCCGGCTTCGATCGTTCGCTCCATTTGCGCCGCCGGCTCTCCGAAGCCTTGCTCCAGGGCTCGCTGTCGGCGCCCAATCTCTCGGGTCGATTCCGTGGGCAAAACCTAGTCGTTCTTGCCCCACAATCCAAGTGCTTTTTTTGCTACCTGGATTGTGATTGTTTCATGGCGGCGCCTGCGCCACCAGGGCCCGGGCGACACCCGCGAGATCGCGCCGCGGCGGCCCGGAGAGGCGCAGCCCTCCGGCGGCGACGATTCGGCTCGCCGCATCGCTTTGACCGGCGCCGATCTCCAGCACAAGGGTTCCGCCAGCGGCCAGCAGCCGCCGGGCGTCGGCGGCAATCGCCCGATAGCCGTCGAGCCCGTCGCGCCCGCCATCGAGCGCGCGCCGCGGATCGAAGTCGCGCACCTCGGGCGCCAGCGCCGCGATCTCGTCGCGCGGCACGTAAGGCGGATTGGCGACGACGAGGTCGAACGGCCCGGCGAGCGCCGAGCCGTAGTCGCAGGCGAGGAACGCGGTGCGTCCGGCGAGGCCGAGGGCCGTGGCGTTCGCGCGCGCGCAATCGAGCGCCGGCACGCTCACATCGGTGCCGACGCCGAAGGCCGCCGGCAGCTCGCAGACGAGCGCGAGCAGGAGCGCGCCCGAGCCGGTGCCGAGATCCGCCACCCGCAGCGGCCTTGCGCCCGCACCGCCGCTCTCGAGCGCCGCCAGCGCCGCCTCCACCAGAGTTTCGGTCTCCGGCCGCGGCACCAATGTCTCGCCGTTGAGCCGCAGCGGTAGCCCCCAGAATTCCTTGCGGCCGAGGATGCGCGCGACCGGTTCGTGCCGCAACCGGCGTGCCGCCAGGGCGGCGATGGCGCGCGCCTCGTCGTCGGCGAGCCTCGCGTCCCCTTGCGCGGCGAGGCCGGCGTGATCGAGGCCGAGCGCGTGGGCGAGGAGAAGCCGCGCGTCGAGCTCCGGCGTGTCGAGGCCTGCGCGGCGAAACTCAAGCGCCAGCTGGCGTCGCGCGTCGGCGACCGCGGTACCCGGCGCGAGACCGGCCGTCACGGTGGTCACGCCGCACCTTCCGCCGCCAGCAGCGCCGCCTGGTGCTCGGTCACCAGCGCGTCGATGATCTCGCCCAGCGCCTCGCCTTCGATCACCTGCGGCAGCTTATAGAGCGTCAGGTTGATGCGGTGGTCGCTGACCCGGCCTTGCGGGAAATTGTAAGTGCGGATGCGCTCGGAGCGGTCGCCGGAACCGACCTGGCCGCGGCGCTGGGCGGCGCGCGCGGCGTCCTGTTTCTGGCGCTCGAAATCGTAGAGCCGCGCCCGCAGCACCGCCATCGCCTTGGCGCGGTTGCGGTGCTGGGAGCGGTCTTCCTGCATCTTCACCTCGATGCCGGTCGGGATATGGGTCACCCGCACCGCCGATTCGGTCTTGTTGACGTGCTGGCCGCCGGCGCCGCCGGCGCGCAGGGTGTCGATCTTGAGGTCGGCCTCGTTGATCGCGATGTCGACGTCCTCGGCTTCGGGTAACACCGCGACGGTCGCGGTCGAAGTGTGGATGCGGCCCTGCGCCTCGGTGTCGGGGACGCGCTGCACGCGATGCACGCCGGATTCGAACTTGAGCCTGGCGAAGGCGCCGCGGCCGCGGATTTCCGCGATAATCTCCTTGTAGCCGCCCATGCTGCCTTCGCTGCCGGACATCACCTCGACCTTCCAGCCTTGCCGGGCGGCGTAGCGCTCATACATACGGAACAGGTGGCCGGCGAACAGCGCGGCCTCGTCGCCGCCGGTGCCGGCGCGGATTTCAAGGATGACGTTGCGTTCGTCCATCGCATCCTTCGGCAACAGAGCGAGCTTGATCTGCTGCTCGAGCGCCACGCGCCTTTGCTCGAGCTGCGGCTTCTCGGCGGCCGCCATCTGGCGCATCTCGGCGTCGGTCGCGGGGTCGTCGAGCAGCGCCTCGAGACCCTCGATCTCGGCCACGACGCTGCGATAGCTCTTCACGGTCTCGACGATGGGGTCGAGCTCGGCGAACTCGCGCGAAAGCTTGACATAGGTCTCGGGCGCGAGCTGCCGCGCGAGCTCGCCTTCGACCACCCGGTGGCGGGCCAGCAGTCCATCGAGCTTTGCTTCGGGCAGCATTCGTTTACACCACGGATGCGTGGTTAGATTTGCAGGTTTTGCTCGGCCGCGAAGGCCTTGAGCCGCTCGCGGATCGGCACGCTGCCGGCCGGGTTCTTGAGCATCTCTCCGACCAAAACGCTCACCTTGCCGGCATCGAGATCGAGCAGCATGGCCTTGACCGGACCGACCGCGGACGGCGACAGCGACAACGAGCGGTACCCGATCGCGACCAGTGCCAGCGCACCGATCGGCTTCGAGGCGAGCTCGCCGCACAGGGTCACCGGCTTGCCGTGCACCTTGCCTTTCGCCGCGATGTCCCTGAGCGCGCGCAACACCGGTGCCGAGAGCGGATCGAAACGCTCGGCGACGCGCGCATTGCTGCGGTCGGCAGCGTAGAAGAACTGCACCAGATCGTTGGAGCCGACCGAGAGGAAGTCGACCCGGCTCAACAGCTCGTCGAGCTGATAGAGCAGGGAGGGCACCTCGACCATGGTGCCGACCTCGACCCGCTCGGGCAGCCGGTGGCCGTGGCGGCGCAGATGGGTGAGCTCGCGCTCGACCAGCGCCTTGGCCTCGTCGAATTCCTCGACGGTCGCGATCATCGGGAACATCAGTTTCAGGTCGCGCCCGCCGGCGGCGCGCAGCAGCGCCCGCACCTGGCTGCGCAGCAGGCCGGGCCGGTCGAGCCCGAGCCGGATCGCCCGCCAGCCCAGCGCCGGGTTCTCCTCCTCCAGGTTGCGCATATAGGGCAGCACCTTGTCGCCGCCGATGTCGAGGGTGCGGAAGATCACCGGCCGCGTGCCGGCGGCGTCGAGCACCGCGCGATAGAGCGAGAACTGCTCGGCGGTGCGCGGGAAGGTCGCCGCCACCATGAACTGCAGCTCGGTGCGGAACAGGCCGATGCCGGCAGCGCCGGTCTCCTCGATATGCGGCAGGTCGACCGCAAGCCCGGCATTGATCATCAGCGTGATTTTCTCGCCGTCCTTGGTCATGCACGGCTTGTCGCGCAGGGCGAGATATTGCAGTTGCCGCCGCGCGCGCAGCCGCACCCGCTCGATATAGGCCGCCTCCATGTCGGGCGAGGGGCGCACGTGCACGTCGCCGGTCGAGCCGTCGACGATGATGGCGTCGCCCGGGTCGGCGATGCCGGTGGCGTTGGCGATCTCGCCGACCGCCGCGATGCCGAGCGCGCGCGCCACGATCGCGACGTGGGAATTGGGGCCGCCTTCCTCGAGCACCAGCCCGCGCAGCCGCTTGCGGTCGTAGTCGAGCAGCGCCGCCGGCCCCATCGAGCGGGCCACCAGCACCGCGTTCTCGGGCAGGCGCTCGCGCGCCGGCGCATGGTCCTGGCCGGTGATCTGATGCATCAGCCGGTTGGCAAGCTCGTCGAGGTCGTGCAGCCGCTCGCGCAGATAGGGGTCGGTGGCGCGCAGCATGCGCGCGCGCGAATCCGACTGCACGCGCTCGACCGCGGCCTCGGCGGTGAGCCCGGTCGCCACCGCCTCTTCGAGCCGGTGCACCCAGCCGCGGTCGTAGGCGAACATGCGGTAGGCTTCCAGCACGTCGCGATGCTCGCCGCCGTCGGCCACCTCGCCGCGCTCGAGCAGCAAGTCGAGGTCCGATCGCATGGTCTCGAGCGCCGCCTCCAGGCGTTTGAGCTCCTTCGGCACGTCGTCGGCGATGAAATTGGTGATGACGACACGCGGCTCGTGCAGCACCACGTGGCCGAGCGCGATGCCGTCGTTGAGCGCGGTGCCGGTCAGATGCATGAGCCGGCGCGCGGCGGGCTCGGGGACGCCGGGGCGGGCGATGGCTGACAGCTCGCCCGAGGCGATCATCTCGGCGAGCACCATCGCGGTGGTCTGCAGCGCCTCCTCTTCCTCCTCGGTATAGGTGCGCCGGGCCCGGTTCTGCACCACCAGCACGCCGAGCGTGTTGCCGGCGCGCAGGACCGGCACGCCCAGGAAGGCGTGGTAGATCTCCTCGCCGGTCTCCGGCCGGTAGGAGAAGGCGGGGTGCGCCTGCGCCTCCGACAGGTTCACGGGGTTGGCTTCGCTGGCGACCAGGCCGACCAGGCCTTCATCGGCGCGCAGCACGGTCTGGTGCACGGCCTCTTTCTTGAGGCCCTCGGTGGCGTAAAGCTCGAGCGTGCCGTCCACGCGCAACACGTAGACGGAGCAGACCTCCGCCACCATGTTGGCGGCGATCAGCACCACGATCTTGTCCAGGCGCTCCTGCGCGCTGACCGGCTCCGCCATCACCTCGCGAAGCCGGCGCAACAGCACGCGCGGACCGCCGAGCGCGCCACGCATGACGTGATCCCTCGGACGGCGGATGCGGCCGGGGCCGGACGCCCCCGCTGCCACGCAATCAGGCTAAAGAGTCTTCGCGGGGCTCGCGGCCCACGGCAGCCTCTCGCCCATGGGCTATAGCGAATGCCACATGCAAACCGCAAGCCAAGAGCACAGGAGAAGGGGACGCCCCGGGCCATCCCGTGGCCTGACGACCGCCTGCGGGGAGTTCTGGGCGCCTGCGCGGATTAGCGCCTTTCGATGAATTCCGGCGGGACTACCAGGCATAGCTCGCAGAAATCCGTCCGCACGCGGCGCGGAAGCGGTCGCTGTCGATGAGCGCGGCGTAAACGTGGCGTAGCCGCGCAGCCGGAGGAAGGCTCAAATCGTCCGGGGACAGTGCCGATTCGGGCCCGAACACCCGCTCGACCGCGCGCGCGATGTCGTCCGCGCCGGCAGGCTTTTCAAGCGCGGCCGGCGAGATGTCGGCAGTGATGAGCTGCAAAAGAACGTCGGATTCGAGGAGCGGCAGCCGTGTCATGTCGGCACCGGGAAGCAGCGTCGCCAGCCGATGGTCGGGATGTGCTTCGTCGGTGAGGGCGGGTTTGACGTTGCGAAACTGAAAGGCGTCGTCGAACGAGGCAGGCGCAGTCTCGAAACAGGCCGCAAGCTCGTTCGCCTCCTCGGCGAGGTAATAACGGTTGAGGCTGTCGAACAGGACGTAGCGATAGCCGTGCCGGGCGAGGAACGGCTCCCAGTCCTCCCAGGCCGGCGCCAGCGTGTAGGGCGCGAGCGCCTCCGCCACCACGACCTTCGGCCGGTAGCTCTGCCAGTCGCCGCCCAGCAGCACGTCCTTCTCGGCGCCCTCGACGTCGACCTTGAGGAAATCGAACGCCGCTGGGGCGTGGCCGCCGCAAAGCTCGCGCAGCGTCGTCATCGGCACGGTGATCGCCTGCGAGCCCTTGCCGAATTGCGTCTGCGCCGCGACGGCATGACTTTCGATCGCGGTCGACAGCCCGTGGAAATCGTCCACCAGATAGAAGGTCGTTTCGCCGGACTTGGCGCCCACGGCGGCCTCCAGGTGCCGGTCGCGCGGCCGCACGGCCCGGGTGAGGCGGGAGAGCCACGGGTTCGGCTCGACCGTGATGCCGCGCCAGCCCTGGAGATAGAACGCAAACGACATGTTGTCGTAGACCGGGTGGCCCGAGCCGATGTCGATATAGAAGCCGTCGCGGCGGTTGCCGAAGCAACGCAGGAGGTAGAGGTCTTCGTAGCGCTGGGAGTAGGAGACGACGGAGGGCATGGCAAAGACCTGTAGGGTGGGCAAAGGCGCGCATGTCGCGGGGCGAGCCACTCTGAAAATATCGCGTCGCGAGCCGTGCCCACCCGTCTGCAGTTGCCCCGCCTCACGGTTCGACGCGAGGGCACGGCGCTACGCCGACAGATTGGCGAGTCAACATCGTGTTGACCGCGCCATTGACCCCCCAACAGAGCTATTATCTTCC
>JBEVIH010000134.1:0-5453 GCA_040510815.1 Xanthobacteraceae bacterium
CTTGAAGAATGCATGGGTGAACAGATGAAACATGCCGACCGAATAGGCGCCCATGCCCATGGCGACGAACATGTAGCCGAGCTGCGAGCAGGTCGAATAGGCGACGATGCGCTTGATGTCGTTCTGCACCAGCCCGACGGTGGCGGCGAAGAACGCAGTGGTGGCGCCGATAAAGGTCACGAAGGTCTGCGCGTGGGGCGCGAGTTCGAACAGCGGCGAGAGCCGCGCCACCATGAACACGCCCGCGGTCACCATGGTGGCGGCATGGATGAGGGCGGAGACCGGCGTGGGTCCCTCCATGGCGTCGGGCAGCCAGGTGTGCAGCAGGAACTGCGCCGATTTCCCCATCGCGCCCATGAACAGCAGCAGGCAGATGAGCGTGAGCGCGTCGGCGTCCCAGCCGAGGAAATGGATGGTCTTGCCGGTGAGCGAGGGAGCCTGCGCGAACACGGTGTCGAGGTCGATCGCGCCGGTCATCATGAACACGGCGAAGATGCCGAGCGCGAAGCCGAAATCGCCGACGCGATTGACGATGAAGGCCTTGATGGCGGCCGCGTTCGCCTCCGGCTTGTGGTACCAGAACCCGATCAGCAGATAGCTCATCAGGCCGACGCCCTCCCAGCCGAAGAACAGCTGGGCGAGGTTGTCCGCCGTCACCAGCATCAACATCGCGAAGGTGAACAGCGAGAGGTAGGAGAAGAAGCGCGGCCGGTGTGGATCCTCCTCCATGTAGCCGATCGAATAGAGGTGGACGAAGGCCGAGATGGTGGTGACCACGACCAGCATCACCGCGGTCAAGGTGTCGATGCGCAGCGCCCAGTCGATCTTGAGATCGCCCACCACGATCCAGGGGAACAGCGCGACGCGGCTGTCGTGATGGCCGAAACCGACGTCGACGAAGGCGAACCACGACAGCAGCATGGAAACGAACAGGAACAGCGTGGTGACGAGCTCGGCGGCGCTCGACCCCGCGGCCGGCGGCGCGAGCGGATGGGCCTCGGCGTGCGAGCCATCGATGGCCGCGTGCGCGCCATGCGGCGACGGCGCCGCGCCGGCCGCGTGATCCTCGGGGCCCGCGGCAGGCGACCCGCCGGGGTGGCGCGCGCGCGCGCCGGCAAGCGCGATCAGACCGGCCAGGATCGCGCCGAGCAGCGGCAGGAAGACGATGGCTTGATACATGCCCCGCTCAGCCCTTCATCAGATTGATGTCTTCGACCGCGATCGAGCCGCGATTGCGGAAATAGGCCACCAGGATGGCGAGCCCGATGGCGGCCTCGGCGGCGGCGACGGTGAGCACCAGGAGGGCGAACACTTGCCCGACCAGGTCGCCGAGGAAGGTCGAGAACGCGACCAGATTGATGTTGACCGCGAGCAGGATCAACTCGATCGACATCAGGATGACGATCACGTTCTTCCGGTTGAGGAAGATGCCGAGGATGCCGAGCGTGAACAGGATCGCGGCAACCGTCAGATAGTGGCCGAGCCCGACCGTCATGACAGCCCCTGCCCCGGGCGCACCTTGACGATCTCGATCGCGGTCGCCTTCCGGCGCGCGACCTGGTTGGCGATGTTCTGACGTTTGACGTTGGGCTTATGGCGCAGCGTGAGCACGATCGCGCCGATCATGGCGACCAGCAGCACCACGCCCGCCGTCTGGAAGAAATAGACGTAGCGCGTGTAGAGTACGTGGCCGAGCGCCTCGGTATTGGGCGTGCTCGCGATCGGCGGGATCGGCGAGGCGATCACCTGGGACACATTGGGCACGATCACCCAGGCGCTCACCACCATCACCAGCTCGATCACGAAGATAATCCCGACCACGCCGCCGATCGGGAGATATTGCAGGAATCCCTGGCGCAGCTCGGCGAAATCGACGTCGAGCATCATCACCACGAACAGGAAAAGCACGGCGACCGCGCCGACATAGACCACGACCAGGATCATCGCCAGGAATTCGGCGCCCATCAGCACGAACAGCCCCGCCGCGTTGACGAAGGCGAGGATGAGGAACAGCACCGAGTGCACGGGATTCTTTGCCGCGATCACCATGAAGGCGGAGGCGATGCAGATGCCGGCGAAAAGATAGAAGAACAGCGCGGCGACGATCATGCGCCCTCCGCCGTCATTCCGGGGCGCGAGCGAAGCTCGCGAGCCCGGTATCCATAACCACCGCCTAGGGTTATGGATTCCGGACCGGCGCTGCGCGCCGTCCGGAAAGACGAATGCTGAACATTCACAGTCATCCCGTCACCGGTACGGCGCGTCGAGTTCGATATTCTTGGCGATCTCGCGCTCCCAGCGGTCGCCGTTCGCCAACAGCCGTTCCTTGTCGTAATAGAGCTCCTCGCGCGTCTCGGCGGCAAACTCGAAGTTCGGGCCCTCGACGATGGCGTCGACCGGACAGGCCTCCTGGCAGAGCCCGCAATAGATGCATTTGACCATGTCGATGTCGTAACGGGTGGTGCGGCGGGTGCCGTCGTTGCGGCGGGGACCTGCCTCGATGGTGATCGCCTGCGCCGGGCAGATTGCCTCGCACAGCTTGCAGGCGATGCAGCGCTCCTCGCCGTTCGGATAGCGGCGCAGCGCGTGCTCGCCGCGGAACCGGGGCGAGAGCGGCCCCTTCTCGAACGGATAGTCCAACGTCGCCTTCGGCTTGAAGAAGTAGCGCATGCCGAGCACGAAGGCCGACAGGAACTCCCAGAGGAACACCGAGCGGGCCGCCTGATCGAGCCTCATGGCGCTCTCCTTTCCGGACCGGCACACAACCGTGCCGTCTTGTTCAGCCCCCGATCAGATCGCCGAGCCAATAGCCGACTCCGCCGAAGAAAAGGATGTCGAGCGCGAGCACGGTGCGCCGCATCACGGCGAGCTTGCCCTCGAACGTCGCGCGCTCCTCGGCGGTCTGCGAGCGGTCGTGCGCCCGCAGGCTCTTTTGGACGAAGCCGATCACCATGCCGTAGTTGATCGCGGCGATAATCGTCCCGACCATCGCCCCGAGGAGCCCGGCAAGCGATATCTGCATCATGCCGTATCCCCGTCATTTCGGTGCCAATCCGCCGTATTGCAACACGGCTGCGACGATCGCGACCATGGCGAGCGAGAGGGGCAGGAACACCTTCCAGCCCAGGCGCATGAGCTGGTCGTAGCGATAGCGCGGAACGACCGCCTTCACCATGGCGAACAGGAAGAACATGAAGAACGCCTTGAGCAGGAACCAGATCACGCCCGGCACCCAGGTGAACGGGGCGACCTGGAACGGCGGCAGCCAGCCGCCGAGGAACAAGATCGTCGCCATGGCGCACATGGTCGCGATAGCGATGTATTCGCCGAGGAAGAACAGCAGGAACGGCGTCGCCGAATACTCGACCGCGAAGCCGGCGACCAGCTCGGACTCTGCCTCCACCAGATCGAACGGCGGCCGATTCGTTTCCGCCAGCGCCGAGACGAAGAACACCACGAACATCGGCAGCAGCGGCAGCCAGAACCAGCTGAACATGCCCCACTTGCCGTCCTGCGCGTCCACGATCGCCGTCAGATTGAGGGAGCCGACGCACAGCAGCACGGTGATGATGACGAAGCCGATCGAGACCTCGTAGGACACCATCTGCGCGGCCGAGCGCAACGCGGCGAGGAACGGATATTTCGAGTTCGAGGCCCAGCCGGCCATGATGATGCCGTAGACGCTGAGCGAGGAGATCGCAAAGATGTAGAGCACGCCGACATTGATGTTGGCGATCACCCATTCGGCATTGACCGGGATCACCGCCCAGGCGGAGAGCGCGAGCACGCCGGTGACCAGTGGCGCCAGCAGAAACACGCCCTTGTTGGCACCGGACGGGATGATCGGCTCCTTGAGCACGAACTTGATGAGATCGGCGAAGGATTGCAGCAGCCCCCAGGGCCCGACGACGTTGGGGCCGCGCCGGATCTGCACCGCCGCCCAGATCTTGCGGTCGGCGAGCAGCACGTAGGCGGTGGCGACGAGCAGGAGCACGAGCAGCAGAACGCTCTGCGCGACGATCACGATCAGCGGCCAGGCGTAGTTGGTCCAGAATTCGGCCATGCGCGCTTACCTACTCCGCCGCGGTGAGCGCGGCGTTGCCCTCGGCCAGGACCGAGCATTCGGCCATCACCGCCGAGGCGCGCGCGATCGGGTTGGTGAGGTAGAAGTCCTCGATCGCCTGGCCGAACGGCGCCTTGTCGGGCGCTCCACCGAGCGAGGCCAGCGCCCTGACCTCGCCGATGTCGCCCGCCGTGATCCGGTCGATGCGCTGCAGATGGGGGTGCGCCTTGAACAGCGCCTGGCGTAATTGCGCCAGCGAGTCGTAGGGAAGGCGGTGGCCGAGCACGTCCGACAGGGCGCGCAGGATCGCCCAGTCCTCGCGCGCGTCGCCGGGCGGGAACGAGGCGCGACCGGCCATCTGCACACGACCCTCGGTGTTGACGTAGATGCCGGACTTTTCCGGATAGGCAGCGCCCGGAAGGATGACGTCGGCACGATGCGCGCCGCGGTCGCCGTGGGTGCCGATATAGACGACGAAGGCGCTGGGCGCGATCTCGATCTCGTCGGCGGCGAGCAGGACGGCAAGATCGAGCGCGCCGGTTGCCGCCATCTTGTGTGCGGCGAGCCCGCCGGCGCCGGGCACGAAGCCGAGGTCGAGGGCGCCGACCTGGGAGGCCGCCGTGTGCAGGACCGAGAAGCCGTTCCAACCCTCCGCCCGGGTGCCGAGCTCGAGCGCGGCCTTGGCGGCGAGCGAGCCGATCGCGGCGCCGTCGCCTCGCGTCAGCGCGCTCATGCCGACGATGACCAGCGGCCGCGCAACGTCGCGCAGCCTGGCGCCGAACGGATGCGTGCCCGCCGCGACGTTGGCCAAGGTCTCGGCTCCGGCGCCGAGGAACTCGTAGGGATAGGTGAGATCGATCCGCTCGCCGATCAGCCCGATCGGGAAATTGCCCATGCGCCAGCGCTTGCGGATGCGGGCGTTGAGCACCGCCGCCTCTCGGCGCGGATTGGCGCCGACGATGAGCAGCGCGTCGGCCTGCTCGATGCCGGCGATCGTGGCATTGAACAGGTAGCTCGCCCGGCCCCGGCGCGGATCGAGCCCGGCGCCGTCCTGCCGGCAGTCGAGATTGACGACGCCGAGCCGCGTCATCAGATCCTTGAGCGCAAAGACCTCCTCGACCGCCGCCAGCTCGCCGACGATGGCGCCGATGCGGTTGGCGCGCGCCACCTTGACCTCGGCGGCGATGGCGTCGAACGCGGCCGACCAGGTCGCCGGTACGAGGCGGCCGTCCTCCCGGATATAGGGCTGGTCGAGGCGCTGCGTGCGCAAGCCGTCGACCACGTGGCGGGTCTTGTCTGAAATCCACTCCTCGTTCACGTCGTCGTTGACGCGCGGCAGGATGCGCATGACCTCGCGCCCGCGGGTGTCGATGCGGATCGCCGAGCCAAC
>JBEVIH010000135.1:0-21702 GCA_040510815.1 Xanthobacteraceae bacterium
ACCGGCTGCTCGACAATTGGGGCTACCTCGCGCTCGCCAAATACTGGCGCAAGGAATCGATCGAGGAAATGCAGCACGCCGACAAGCTGGTCGAGCGCATCATCTTTCTCGACGGCTTCCCCA
Source organism: Xanthobacteraceae bacterium (assembly GCA_040510815.1). Classification (GTDB taxonomy): domain Bacteria; phylum Pseudomonadota; class Alphaproteobacteria; order Rhizobiales; family Xanthobacteraceae; genus VAZQ01. Next base: position 124 of record JBEVIH010000135.1, read on the forward strand.
ACATGCAGGTGATCGATCCCCTTCACATCGGCCAGAACGTGAAGGAAGTGCTCGACTGCGACTTGGCGGCGGAGATGTCGGCGCGCGCGCTCTACGAGGAAGCCGCCACCCATTGCCACGCCGTCAAGGACTACGTGACGCGCGACCTGTTCGAGAAGCTCATGCACGACGAGGAAAAGCACATCGATTTTCTCGAGACCCAGCTCGAGCTGGTCGCCAAGCTCGGCGTCGAGCTCTATGCCCAGCACCACATCGGCAAGCTCGACGACGACAAGTCGTAGGGTGGGCAAGGCGCGTTACTCGGTCTTGACTGATGCGACTTAAGGGCGTTCACGCGCCTGTCCTTCTCCGTCCGTTGCCATCATCAATGCACGACGACGCGCTTCGCGAACGGCGACGCTGCACCGCGCGGCCGTGCACCCTCCAAGCTCCGGCCAACCAACTCTCAACGAAACATTAATTGCGGTGGCCGGTGACCGTGTTGCGCACCTCGTCACCGGTAACCAAGGTTAAAAATCGCGGTTAAAAAGTAAGGTTAAGTCCTGTTTAACGGTTTGATGCGATTCTCGGCTCGTTGGTTCATCCCTGTGGGGTCTCGGAACCCCCGCCGGACGAAAGGACGATGTCATGAGTCGTGCAAGAATCTTGGCGCTCGCCGGAGCGACCGCACTGTTGAGCACGGCGACGTTTGCCGCGTTGAGCACGGAAACGTTGGCCGCCGATCTGCCTCCTCCTCTGCCGCCTCCCGTGTACCGCCCAGCCGTGGTCGAAGCCAGCGGCTGGTATCTGCGCGGCTTTGTCGGCATGAGCAACCAGTTCCTGTCGGACATTCACCACCCGTCGTTCGACACCGCGCCGCAGTTCACGTTTCTCGACAAGGGTGGATTCGAGAGCGGGATCTTCGTCGGCGGCGGTATCGGCTACGCCTGGAACAACTGGTTGCGGTTCGACGTGACCGGCGAGTATCGCGGCAAGGTCGGATTTAGCGCCCTCGATCGGTACTTCAACGACCCCAACTTTTTCACCAATGACTATCGGGCCACAAAGTCGGAGTGGGTGGTCCTCGTCAACGGCTATTTCGATCTCGGGACCTGGTGGTGCGTGACGCCGTTCATCGGCGCGGGCGTCGGCGTGGCCCAAAACAGGATCGAGCATTTCCGCGATACCAACGTCATCGCTGGCGGCGGCGGCTGGGCCGACGCCGGGACCAAGAGCAACCTCGCCTGGGCCCTGTATGCGGGCGCTTCCTACAAGGTGACGTCGAATTTCGCCATCGATCTATCCTATCGCTACCTGAACCTCGGCAAGGCCGAGACCGGTCTGCTCGTGAACCTCGATCCGACCGTCTTCAGTGGCAATCCATTGAACCCGGTGACGTTCAACAACATCCAGTCGCATGACCTGATGCTCGGCATGCGCTGGCTGCTGCAGTCCGAGCCGCCGCCGGCCTATCCGCCCCCGCTCATGCGCAAGGGCTGAGCGGCCAGCCTCAAAAAAGTTAACGGCGCGGGCATCTCCCGCGCCGTTTTCGTTTTTGGCCGGCGGCGCGGCTAACGCCTCATTAAGGTTAATCAATCATGATGAACGGCGTGCGGAAGCGAATCTGCGCGACAAAAGGGACCGTCATGCGTCGGCTGCTTGTTGCTGTTGGTCTGATCGCCTCGATGTCGGACGCGCTCGCGGGCGGCTTCGAGACTCCGATCCTGCGCGGATCGGACGCCTACGTGCCGGCCGCTCCCGCTCCCCAGCTGATCAAGTGGAGCGGGTTCTACGCCGGCGGGCAGGTCGGCTACGGCTTCGCCAGCATGGACTTCTCCCGTGCGACGCGGGAACCCATAGCGCACATGCTGCGCGAACTGTTGCTGGAGAACGAGCAGCATCCCTCGCAATGGCAGGTGCTCGGCAAGACCGATACCGGCGGCGCCAGCGCGGGCTTTTTCTTCGGCTACAACAACCGCTGGGAAGACGTGATTCTCGGGTTCGAGCTCAACTACAGCCGCGTCTCCCACCGCGCCGATGCGCCGGTCTCGCCGATCGCACGCGTCACCGCCACCAGCAACGGTCTTGTCTATCTGGTCAATCTCATCGGCGGCGCCTCGATGCACATCACCGACCTCGCCACGATTCGCGCCCGCGCCGGCGTGCAGGTCGAGAATTTCCTGCCCTACGCGATGATCGGCGTGGCGGCCGGCCGCGCCAATATCTCACGCTCGGCGACCGTGATCGGGACGGAGACCGTCACCAGCGATCCTCCGATCGTGATCCCGTTCTTCTTCACCGAGGGCGAAACGAAAAACGGCGCCTTCTTGTTCGGCTGGTCGCTCGGTGGCGGCCTCGACGTCATGGTCATGCCCCAGGTGTTCTTGCGCGCGGAAGCCGAATATGTGGCGTTCTCGCCGGTGTGGGAAATCAAGGCCAACATCACCACCGTCCGCCTTGGCGCCGGCATCAAGTTCTGAGGGTGGCGAGTAGCGAATAGGGAATACCGAGTAGTGAGTAGTGAGTAGTCAATTGGAACTATTTGCCATTCGCCACTCGCTATTTGCGATTCGCTCGTCCGACATCGCGCTTGACGCCGCCCGTCTCCTTCCTTATGTCCGGCCGCGGGACACCCCTCCCCACCGAGGGGCGCCTATCTGGAAGGATAGAGCATGGCCACCACGATGCCCGCCTTGCGGCCGTCCGTGCCGCACTTTTCATCCGGCCCCTGCGCGAAGCGCCCGAATTGGAGCCTGCAGGCTCTCACCGACGCCCTCACCGGACGCTCGCATCGGTCGAAGGCCGGCAAGGCGAAGCTCAAGCGCGCCATCACTCTCACCCGTGAGGTGCTCGAAGTTCCGGCCGATTATCGGATCGGCATCGTGCCGGCGTCCGACACCGGCGCGGTCGAGATGGCGCTGTGGTCGCTGCTCGGAGCGCGCCCCGTCACCACGCTGGCCTGGGAATCGTTCGGCGAAGGCTGGGTGAGCGACGTCGCCAAGGAGCTCAAGCTCAAGAACACGACTGTGCTCAAGGCCGGCTACGGCGAGCTTCCCGATCTCGCCAAGGTCGATTCCGCCTCCGACGTGGTCTTCACCTGGAACGGCACCACCTCCGGCGTGCGGGTACCGAACGCCGATTGGATCGCGGCCGACCGGGCGGGCCTGACCATCTGCGACGCCACCTCGGCCTGCTTCGCGCAGGCGCTCGACTGGCCGAAGCTCGATGTCGTCACCTTCTCCTGGCAGAAGGCGCTCGGCGGCGAGGGGGCGCACGGCATGCTGATCCTGTCGCCGCGCGCGGTGGCGCGGCTCGAAAGCTACACCCCGCCCTGGCCGCTGCCGAAGATCTTCCGGCTGACCAAGGGCGGCAAGCTCAACGAGGCCATTTTCGAGGGCGAGACCATCAACACGCCGTCGATGCTGTGCGTGGAGGACTACCTCGACACGCTCGCCTGGGCGAAATCGGTCGGCGGCCTCAAGGCGCTGATGGCGCGCGCCGACGCCAACACCAAGGTGATCGCCGACTGGGTCGCGCGCACGCCCTGGATCGCGTTCCTCGCACAGGACCCGGCGATCCGCTCCAACACCTCGGTCTGCCTGAAGGTCGTCGATCCGGCGGTCGGCAAGCTTCCGGCCGACGCGCAGGCGAGCTTCGTCAAGGGCATGGCGGCGGCGCTGGAGAAGGAGGGCGTCGCCTACGACATCGACAGCTATCGCGACGCGCCGCTCGGCCTGCGCATCTGGTGCGGCTCGACCATCGAGGCGAGCGACGTCGAGGCACTCACGCTCTGGCTCGACTGGGCGTTCGCCAAGAGCAAGGACGCGCTGCCGAAGGCGGCGTGACCGGACGAACATGAGCCCCAAAGTCCTCATCTCCGACGCGCTCTCGCCCGCCGCCGTGCAGATCTTCAAGGATCGCGGCGTCGAGGTCGATTTCCAGCCGAAGCTCGGCGCCGACAAGGACAAGCTCGCCGAGCTGGTCGGCAAGTTCGACGGTCTCGCCATCCGCTCGGCCACCAAGGTCACGTCCAAGATCCTGGAGCAGGCGAAGAGCCTCAAGGTGATCGGCCGCGCCGGCATCGGCGTCGACAACGTCGACATCCCGGCGGCGACCGCCAAGGGCGTGATCGTGATGAACACGCCGTTCGGAAACTCGATCACCACCGCCGAGCACGCCATCACGCTGATGCTGGCGCTGGCGCGGCAAATCCCGCAGGCCGACGCCTCGACCCAGGCCGGCAAATGGGAAAAGAACCGCTTCATGGGGGTCGAGATCACCGGCAAGACGCTCGGCGTCATCGGCTGCGGCAACGTCGGCTCGATCGTGGCCAACCGCGCGATCGGGCTGAAGATGAAGGTGATCGCCTACGATCCGTTTCTCTCGCTCGATCGCGCGGTCGCGCTCGGCGTCGAGAAGGTGGAGCTCGACGAGCTGTTCCGGCGCGCCGATGTCGTGACCCTGCACACGCCGCTGACCGAGAAGACCAAGAACGTCATCGACGGCAAGGCGATCGCGGTCATGCGCAAGGGCGTGCGCATCATCAACTGCGCGCGCGGCGGGCTGGTGGACGAGGCAGCGTTGCGCGCGGCGCTCGATTCCGGTCACGTCGCGGGCGCGGCCTTCGACGTGTTCACAGAGGAGCCGGCGACCGCGAATCCGCTGTTCGGTCATCCCAACGTGGTGTGCACGCCGCATCTGGGCGCCGCCACCACCGAGGCGCAGGAAAACGTCGCGCTGCAGATCGCCGAGCAGATGTCGGACTACCTGCTGCGCGGCGCGATCTCCAACGCCGTCAATTTCCCGTCGATCACCGCCGAGGAGGCGCCGCGGCTGCGCCCCTTCATCACGCTCGCCGAGAAGCTCGGCTCGTTCGCCGGCCAGCTGACCGAGACCGGCATCAGCAAGGTGCAGCTCTCCTACGAGGGCGTGGTCGCCGGGATGAACACCAAGGCGCTCACCTCGGCGGCGCTCGCCGGGCTGTTGCGGCCGATGCTGCAGGAGGTCAACGTTGTCTCCGCCCCGATCGTCGCCAAGGATCGCGGCATCGACATCGAGGAGGTGACGCGCGAGGGGCACAGCGACTACGAGAGCCTGATCACCGTGACGGTGGTCACCGAGCGCCAGACCCGCTGGGTGTCGGGCACCGTGTTCGCCGACGGTCGGCCGCGCATCGTCAACATCAAGGGCATCCGCATGGACGCGGAATTCGGCCGGTCGATGATCTACATCACCAATCTCGACAAGCCCGGCTTCATCGGCCGCTTCTCGTCGACCTTGGGCGAGGCCGGCATCAATATCGCGACCTTCCACGTCGGCCGCGACGCGCCCGGCGGCAGCGCCATCGCGCTGATCGAGATCGACGGCGACCTGCCGCCGGTGGTGCTCGCCGCCGTGCGCGCGCTGCCGCAGGTGCAGCAGGCGAGGCCGCTGAAGTTCTGACGCCCGGAGTGCCGTAGGTTGGGTCGAGTTCTTCACGAGACCCAACAATCACGAGCACGTTGCCCGAAGTGTTGGGTCTCGCGAAGACGCTCGACCCAACCTACAACCCCGCCAGCGGGTAGCGCGAGAAGTCCTGGCCTTCCTTGACCACCATCTCGAGCAGGAACGGCGCGCCCTTCTCGGTGACGCCGACCGCCTGCTTGATCGCCGGCACGATGTCGGCCGGCTTCTCGACCCGCCGCGAGGCGACGTTGAGTCCCTCGGCGACCCTGGCGTAATTGCCGCCCACCGTCATCGCGCCGTATTTCTTGTCCGAGACCTTGAGCACGTCGCGCTCGGCCCCCATCACGCCGTTGTTGAACACGACCGTGAGGATGGCGATCTTGTTGCGCGAGGCGGTCTCGATGTCCATGCCGGTCATGCCGATCGCCGAGTCGCCCATGACGTTGACGCAGAGCTTGTCGGGCGCCGCCAGCTTGGCGCCCATGATGATGCCGAGCCCGTAGCCGAGCTGGGTCGACTTGCCCCAGCCCATGTAGGAGCCCGGCGCGGTCGTCTCCCAGAACGGCATCATCTGCTCGCGCGGGCTGCCGGAATCGTGCGTGACGATCATGTTGTCGCGGTCGGCGGTGCGCATCAGGTCGCGGATCACCCGGTACTGGTTGATCGGCGTCTCGTCGGAATCGAGATGCTTCGACCATTCGGCGAGCCAGGCTTTCTTGGCGGCGGCGATTTCGTCCTTGAGCGCGGCGAGCGCATTGCCGCCGCCGCCCCGCTTCTGCCGGCCGACCTCCGCGATCAGCGCGTCGAGTACCAGGGCGGCGTCGCCGATCACCGCATGGTCGGGCCGGTACTCCTTGTGGATGTCGTCGGCGTCGTTGGTGGAATGGATGAGAGTCTTGCCGGGCGGCACCCCAGGGCCGAACGGCGTCTTGGTAAGGCTGGAGCCGATGGCCAGCACCAGGTCGGCGCGCGCCATGAAGTCGGTGAACATTTTCGGCCGCGAGCGGGTCGAGGCGCCGAGCGCCAGCGGATGGCTCTCGGGGATCGCGCTCTTGCCCGGATTGGTGGTGACCACCGGCGCCGGAACGAGCTCGGCCAGCGCCACCAGGCGGTCGCTGGCCTCGGCATAGAGCACGCCCTGGCCGGCCCAGAGCACGGGATTTTGCGCCGCCAGCAGCATGCGCACCGCCTGCCGGATCGCGTCCGGATCGGGCGCGATCCGCGGCGCCGGCGTCGGCGTGTAGTCGAGCTCGCCCTTGTATTCGGCTTCGAAGACTTCGTTCGGGATCTCGACCATCACCGGCCCCCCCTTGCCGCTGCGCAAGGCGTGGTAGGCGCGCCGCATCAGGGCGGGCAGCTCCTGCACCGAATGCGCCAGCGCCGACCACTTGGTGACCGGACGATAGACGTCGGCGGCGCGGAACACCGGATGCAGATACTGCCGTTCCAGCGGCAGCCCGGCCGGAATGATCAGCACCGGGACGTTCTCGGTGAAGGCCTGGGCGACGCCCGGGAAGGCGTTCTCGATGCCGGGACCGGCCTGGGCCGCGAACACGCCGTTGCGCCGGCCGCGGCGGACGCGCGAATAACCGTCCGCGATGCCGACGCCGACCCGCTCCTGCCGGCACAGGATGGTGCGGATATCGAGCTCGGCGCAGGCCTCGATCAGCGGGTTGCGCGGATAGCAGGAGAGGAATTCGGTACCCTCGCGCTTGAGAATCTCGGCAACGACTGCGGCGCCGTTCATGGGGTGGTCCCTTTCTTGGGTAGCGGGCGGTGTGCGGGCGATGGCGATCGGGTGCGCGACATCCGCCGGGGAGGACGGACGCCCCGGCGGCAAGAATTCCACACCGGGCCGGCCGCGCACAATCGAATTACGTCGCGGTCGGCGGTGGCGCAAAAGACAGCCCTAAATTAGTATTCGGCCTCGTGCGCGCAGTAGCAGATCGGCAAATGACACTGGTAGATGATCGACCGCGACGCGTGGACTCAAGGCGCTCGATGCCACGCGCCGGCCGGAGGTCGATTTGGCCACCGCAGAAAACGCGGCAAAGGCAATAGTGCCCGGCGAAGGAATGTCAGCATGGAATTCGGCCTGTTCTCGAACAACCGCCGTCCCAACAGCACGCTGGGCGCGGCCTGGGATGACGACATCTTCGAGGCCGAGGTGGCCGACCGCCTCGGGTTCCAGGAAATCTGGTTCAGCGAGCACCAGAGCCCGGCCGAGCTGATCATCGCCAAGGCGGCCGGGCGCACCGAGCGCATCCGGCTGGGCTCCGGCGTGCGTCCGCTCGGCTACTATCATCCGCTGCAGGTCGCGCTCGAGGCCAATGCCACCGACCAGCTCACCGGCGGCCGCTACATGCTCGGGATCGGCACCGGCTTCTATCCGCGCAAATTGGCGTGGCGCGGCCAGGATCCCGACGCCATGCGGGCGGTGGTCGGGCCGTCGATCGAGCTGATGCTCAAGCTCTGGACCAGCACCGAGCCGGTCGATTACGACGGCCCGTTCTGGAAGGGCAAGCAGATGGTGCTGGAGGTCCCGCCGGTGCAGAAGCCGCATCCGCCGGTCGCCATCGCCGCCGCCAACACGGTCGGATCGGTCGAGCTCGCCGGCCGGCTCGGCCTCATGGTGCTGACCGGCGATTTCATTCCGGTGCCGCGGCTGCGCCGCTTCTCCGACGCGCTGGCGGCGGCGCAGGTGGCCGCCGGCCGCCAGCCGCGGCGCAAGGATTTGCGGGCGACGCGCGTGATCTATGTCGCGGAGAGCGACAAGGAGGCGCGCGACGACATGCGCGAGTGCTACAACGAGATCATCGCCTGGGAGATCGTCAACACGCCGCACCATCAGGTCGAACGCATACCGCCGGGCGGAACGTTCCAGGACATCAACTTCGATTACCTGGTGGACACCGCCAACCTGTTCGTCGGCAGCCCGCAGACGGTGATCGATCGGGTGCTGGAATTCTACGGCCAGGTCGGCGGCTTCGGCACGCTGATGTTCCACGCCGGACGCCCCTACGCGACGCCGGCGAAGCTCGCGCGCTCGATGGAGCTGTTCATGCGCGAGGTCGCGCCCAAGCTGCGCCACCTCGAGCCCGACGCCGAGCCGCACGCGATCGCGGCGGAGTGACCAAGCTGCGGCGCGTACCGCCGTGACCAAACGCGCGGCCCTCGCCGCGATGTTGCCGCGAATGTGCCTTGCGGAGAGCGGAATCATCCGCTGTGGTTACCGCGGCGCGACGGCAAGGGTGGAATAACGCCCGTAAAATCAGGTATTTGGACGCCGGGACGGGGGATTCCGTCCGGGCGTCGCTGCCTTGCCTGGTGTGGCTCTATCCTCTATCCGTTGCCGGCGCGATCTCGGGCAAGTCTTTGTAGCTTCGAGACTATCCTGGCGACCGGGAGGGCAGGCGGCGCATGGCCAATGTGGTCGTGGTTGGGTCCCAGTGGGGGGACGAAGGGAAGGGAAAAATTGTCGACTGGCTGTCCGAGCAGGCCGACATCGTCGTCCGCTTCCAGGGCGGGCACAACGCGGGCCACACCCTGGTCATCGACGGGGTCACCTACAAGCTGTCGCTGCTGCCTTCGGGCGTGGTGCGGCCGGGCAAGCTGTCCGTGATCGGGAACGGCGTCGTGCTCGATCCGCATGCCCTGGTGGAGGAGATCGACCGGCTCAAGGGCCAGGGAGTCAACGTCACGCCGCAAAGCCTGCGTATCGCCGAGAACGCCACGCTGATCCTGCCGCTGCATCAGGAGCTCGACGCCATTCGTGAATCTTCGAGCGCGCTCACCCGCGTCGGCACCACCAGGCGCGGCATCGGCCCGGCCTACGAGGACAAGGTGGGCCGCCGCGCCATCAGGGTCATGGACCTGGCCGACCCGCCTTCGCTCGGGCGCAAGATCGAGCGGCTGCTGGCGCATCACAACGCGCTACGGCGCGGGCTCGGACTTACGCCGGTGGATGGGCCGGCGGTCCAGGACCAGCTCGAGCGCGTCGCGCCGCGGGTGCTGCCCTACATGGATTCGGTGTGGCAGCTGCTCGACCAGAAGCGGCGTGAGGGCAAGCGGATCCTGTTCGAGGGCGCCCAGGGCGCGCTGCTCGACATCGACCACGGCACCTATCCGTTCGTGACCTCCTCCAACACGGTGGCGGCCCAGGCGGCGACCGGCTCGGGTCTCGGACCGGCGGCGATCGGCTACGTGCTCGGCATCTGCAAGGCCTACACCACCCGGGTAGGGGAGGGGCCGTTCCCGACCGAGCAGAACAACGAGATCGGCCGCCTGATCGGCGAGCGCGGGCGTGAATTCGGCACCGTCACCGGCCGGCCGCGACGCTGCGGCTGGTTCGACGCCGTGCTCGTGCGCCAGACCGTGCGCACCAGCGGCATCAACGGCTTGGCGTTAACCAAACTCGACATTCTTGACGGTTTGAAAGAACTCCAGGTTTGCGTAGCATATCGTCTGGACGGACGGGACATCGACTATTTGCCCGCCAGCGAGCATGCCCAGGCCCGGGTCGAGCCGGTCTACGAGACGATCGGGGGCTGGCAGGACCGCACCGCCCAGGCGCGCTCCTGGGCGGAGCTGCCCGCGCAGGCGATCAAATATGTGCGTCGCATCGAGGAGCTGGTCGGCTGTCCGGTGGCGCTGTTGTCGACCAGCCCCGAACGCGAGGATACCATCCTGATGCAGAACCCGTTCGAGAACTGAATTTGGCGGAATTCCGCATGCGGAACGTGTAAGCTCAAACCCGATGGCCGACTACTACCCGCTCATATCTCGTGCCGTCGCCGGTCTCGAGAAGAACACCGGCGAGGCCCGCCGCGCGGTCTACGAACGCGCGCGCGGGGCGCTGCTCGCCCAGTTGCGCGGCGTGACGCCGGCGCTCAACGAGTCCGACATCACCCGCGAGCGCCTCGCGCTCGAGGAGGCGATCCGCAAGGTGGAGGCTGAATCGGCGCGCCAATTCGTCGATCCGGCGCGCGCGCAACCGCCGCCGCGGCTGCGTCCCTCCGACCTCGCGCCGCGCGAGGAAGCGCCGCGCGCCCAGCCGCGGGACGACGCTTTCCGCGCCGCGGCCTTGCCGCGGTCGCAGGGTTCGCCGCGCCCACGCGCACCCGAGCCCGACCAGTGGGACGAGCCGCCGCCGCGCGCGCCGGCGGCCCCGCCGCAGCGCCGGCCGTCGCCGCCACAGCCGCAGGCGCGCCAGGATACCGCCTCGGCGTTGCGCCGGCCCGCGCCGCCGCCGCCCCCTCCGGCGATGCCGACGCCGCGCCACAGCGATTCGATGTTCGACCAGCCGATCTCCGCCGAGCCGGCGCCGCGCCACCCGCTGCGACGGCAGGAGCGGCGCTCGCTGTCCGATTCCGGCCTCAAGGATTTCCGCGATGTCGTCTCCGAGGCGAACGAGCTCGGCGACGCGCCGGCGCGCGCCGAACGGTCGGCGCGCGACGCCTATGCGGCGGTGCCGGCGCCGGCGCCGGAGCTCGACCGGCGCGAGGCGCAGTTCGATCGCGCCGATGCGCGCATCTACGAGCAGCCCGAGGCGCACGAGCCGCGGCCGCATGAGGATTTCACGGAGCCGATGCTGGAGCCGTCGTTCGCGGTCGAGGACTCGCGCCCGGTCCCGCCGAAGGCGCGGCGGGCGCCCGCTCCGATCGAGGACGATGAGGAGTTTGAGCGCGAGCAGGTGGAGCCGCGCCGTTCCTACGCGGGCCTGATGAGAGTGATCGCCGCGCTGGTAATCGTCGCCGCGCTCCTCGGCCTGGCGGTCTGGCAGTGGCCGAACATGGTGGGCCTCTACCGCGCGTTCCGCGCGCCCTCGACCGACGTGGCGACGCGCGAGCAGCCCTCGACGGCCGCGCGCTCGAAGATCCCCGACCGCATCGAGCCCGGGTCAAGCCCGCAGGAGCAGCAGCCCGGCACCGCCTCAGGCGCGGCCGTCGCCCAGAAGGTGGTGCTCTACGAGGAGCAGGATTCGTCCTCGCCGGAGGGCAAGCGCTATGTCGGCTCGGCGTTGTGGCGGACCGAGACCGTGTCGCCGGGGCCGGGGCTGCCGCCCGAGCTCGCCATCCGCGCCGACGTCGAAGTGCCCGAGCGCAAGCTCGCAATGACCTGGTCGCTCCGCCGCAACACCGACAAGAACCTGCCGGCGAGCCACACCGTCGAGATCATCTTCAAGCTGCCGGCCGATTTTCAGCCGGGCGGCGTTCAAAGCGTGCCCGGCATCATGATGAAGCAGGCCGAGCAGACCCGCGGCGTGCCGCTCGCCGGAACCGTGGTCAAGGTCACCAGCGGCTACTTCCTGGTCGGACTTTCCGCGCTCGACTCGGACAAGGAGCGCAACATCCAATTGCTCAAGGAGCGCGCCTGGTTCGACATGCCGGTGGTCTACAACAACAGCCGCCGCGCCATCATCGCCATGGAAAAGGGCACCCCTGGCGAGCGCGTTTTCGCCGAGGCGTTCCGGGTGTGGAAGCAGTAGGGCCCGCTCGTAACACATTTGCCGGCGCGTCCGGGCGGACTCCTCCAGCAATCCATGTGATCGCCAATGTTGCGCGCGAGACGTCGCATTCACTGGCGCACGCTTCCTCACATTGCGGCCAATCGCAGTAACGCTCTATCTTGTCGGCGCTGTCGCGCGTTTGGACCAGGATGCCTCGGGAAGTCTTCATCAGCTATCGGCGGGACGACGACCCGGGCATGGCGCACGCCTTGTACGGCCACCTGGAGCGGGCGTTTTCGGAAGAACGCGTGTTCATGGACGTCGAGGGCGGCATTCGGCCGGGGCGCGACTTCGTGCGCGTGCTGGAGGAGCAGGTCGCCCAGTGTCAGGTGATGCTGGCAATGGTCGGCAGGGGCTGGCTCGCCGCGGCGGATGCCGACGGACGGCGGCGTCTCGACAATCCGGGGGACTATGTCCGCATCGAGATCGAGTCGGCCATGCGGCTCGGCAAGGTCGTCATCCCGGTGCTGATCAACAGGACCGAGATGCCGCGCGCCGCGGAGCTGCCGGAATCGATGCGCCCGTTCGTTCGTCTGCACGCCGTTCGCATCACCCATGAGCGCCTGCGGGCCGATGCCCGCGGCGTCGTCGAGGTGATCGAGCAAACCCTCGCCGAGGCCGAGCAGGCTCGCGTCGCCGCGAAACAGGCTGCGGATGCCGAGCAGGAACGTCTCAGACGGGAGGCCGCGGAGCAGCGGCAGCAAGCCGAAGCGGAGCGTCTTCGTCAGGAAGCGGAAAGCCAACGGCGCAGCGAAGAGGACGAGCGCCGCAGCAAGCAGGCGGAGGCGCAGCGAAGCGCCGAGGATGAGCGCCGCCGCAACGTTGCGGAACGCCATCGCGGCGCGCTGGAAAATTTGACGCAGTCGGGGAGCGCCTCTGCCCGCTCGTCAGGCATTGCGCCGCCAGGCCCAACCGATGCGCCGATGCATTCCGTTGACGCTGCTCGCGACGAGTCGATCCCGGCCTCGCCGAAGGCGTCGGAGGCTTCCTTTCAGCCCGCGGCTTCGGCGCGTGCCGCTGCGCGACCGCTGCAAACGTCCCGCAAACGAATGGCGCAGGTTGCCGGCGCGATCGGGATCGTCGCCTGCCTTGCCGGGCTGGCATATTGGCAATGGCCGGCACCCACCACGGAAGTCGCCACGACGACGCGGCCGCAGCTCCCCGACCGCTTCGCGCCTGGCGTCCCGCCGGCGCCCACACCCGCGCCCGCCGGCACTCAGCAAGCGGCGCCGGTCGCTCAGAAGACGGTGCTCTACGAGGAGGATCCGGCCGATCAGCAAGGCAAACGCTTCGTCGGTTCGGCCTTGTGGCGGACCGAGACCGTGTCGCCCGGTTCTGGCCAGAAACCCGAGCTTGCCGTCAGGGCGGACGTCGAAGTGCCGGAGCGAAAGCTTGTCATGAGCTGGTCTCTCCGCCGCAACACGGACAAGTTCTTGCCCGCAAGCCACACGATCGACATCACGTTCAAGCTGCCGGCTGACTTTCCAGGGGGCGGCATTTCCGAGGTCCCGGGCATCCTGATGAAGCAGGCCGAAAATACGCGCGGCACGCCGCTCGCCGGGCTCGCGGTCAAGGTTACCGCGGGATTTTTCATGATCGGACTCTCAAACGTCGAGGCGGACCGGGAGCGCAATATCCAATTGCTCAAGGAGCGCGCATGGCTCGACATTCCGCTGGTCTATGGCGACAAGCGCCGCGCCATCATGGCCATAGAAAAGGGCGCTCCCGGTGAGCATGCCTTCGCCGAGGCATTCAAGGCGTGGAGCCAGTAGCCGGCGAGCGAGCGCTCGCCGGCACATCTGCCACCTTGTTCGGATTTGGCCGCCGAGACGAGCCTAATGCGCCTGCAGCGCGGGGGAGGGGGTGCGCGGCACTTCCATCGCCGCCACCCGGCTCTTGACCGCCTTCTGCACCTTCTCGAAGGCGCGCACCTCGATCTGGCGCACGCGCTCGCGCGACACGCCGAATTCCTCGGCGAGCTCCTCGAGCGTGATCGGGTCGTCGGCCAGCCGGCGGGCCTCGAAGATGCGCCGTTCGCGGTCGTTGAGCACGGACAGCGCCTCGCCGAGCGCCTTGCGGCGGTTGTCGGACTCCTCGCTTTCCGCCATCCGCGCCTCCTGGCTGGCGCTCTCGTCGACCAGCCAGTCCTGCCACTCGCCGGAATCGCCTTCCTCGCGGATCGGCGCATTGAGCGACACGTCGCCGCCGAGCCGGCGGTTCATGTCGACCACGTCCTGCTCGGTGACGCCCAGCCGCTTGGCGATCAGCTTGACCTGGTCGGGGCGCAGGTCGCCCTCTTCCAGCGCCGAGATCTTGCTCTTGGCCTTGCGCAGGTTGAAGAACAGCTTCTTCTGGTTCGCGGTGGTGCCCATCTTCACCAGCGACCACGACCTCAATATGTATTCCTGAATCGCGGCTTTGATCCACCACATCGCGTAGGTGGCGAGGCGGAAGCCCTTTTCGGGCTCGAAGCGCTTGACCGCCTGCATCAGCCCGACATTGCCCTCCGAGATCACCTCGGAGATCGGCAGGCCGTAGCCGCGATAGCCCATGGCGATCTTGGCGACCAGGCGCAGATGGCTGGTGACCAGCTTGTGGGCGGCGTCGCGGTCGCCGTGCTCGCGCCAGCGCTTCGCCAGCATGTACTCTTCCTGCGGTTCCAGCATCGGGAACCGACGGATCTCTTCGAGATATCGGGTAAGGCCGGATTCGGCCGTCAGAATCGGCAATGCCGCGGCTTGGGCCATGATAGCGCCCTCCAAAGTTTGCCCCCGGGTACCCGGCGGGCTGAAGACACCGCCGCTCCCCGAGCCGACGGCGTTCGTTCATGTTGCAACCGCGAAGCGCGATCGCGGGTGCAGCATACAGGACAAATGCGGGCGGAAGGAAGAGACCCCAACGTCACGTCGCCGTGACCCCCCTGTGTACGCCCAAGCCCTTGTTCGGCAATGGCTTTTGCCATCAGCCGGCAGTGCCCTGTGCACCGAGACTCGAGCGTAAACGACGTAGATCGTCCGGCAGTTCCGATCGGAACTCCAGATTCTCGCCCCGCGCAGGATGTTCGACCGTGAGTAGATAGGCATGCAGGGCCTGTCTTCCAAGGGCCTCGACCGCCGCCTGGGCCGGCGGGGAGAGCCGGCTGGCCTTGGTCTTGAAGCCGCCGCCATAGACGGCGTCGCCGATCAGCGGATGGCCGATTGCCGCCAGGTGGACGCGGATCTGGTGGGTGCGCCCGGTTTCGAGCCGGCAGGCGATGAGGCTCGCGACCGGGGCCCCGTCCGCGCCGGGATAGCGCTCGAGCACCTCCCAATGGGTCACCGCCGCGCGGGCGCCGGCGCCGGCGCGCACCGCCATCTTGTCGCGGGCGCGCGGATGGCGGCCGATCGGCTTGTCGATCGTGCCCTTCGGTCGCTCGGGCGCGCCCCAGACGAACGCCAGATAGCCGCGGCGCAGCGCGCCGGTGCGGCCGTGGTCGGCGAACTGGCGGCTGAGCGCGCGATGGGCGCGGTCGGTCTTGGCCGCCACGATCAGCCCGCTGGTGTCCTTGTCGAGGCGGTGCACGATGCCCGGACGCTTGACGCCGCCGACGCCCGAGAGGCTTGCGCCGCAATGGGCGACCAGCGCATTGACCAGCGTGCCGGCCGGGTTGCCGGCGGCGGGATGCACGACCAGCCCCTTCGGCTTGTCGATGACGATGATCTCGTCGTCCTCGAACACCACCTTGAGCGGGATGTCCTCGGGCGCGATCGCGGCGTCCTGCGGCGGCGGCAGCTCCAGCGTGATGGTGTCGCCGGCGTTGACGCGGTGGCCGGGATCGCGGATCGTGGCGCGGCCGATCGCGACGCGGCCGGCCAGGATCAGCGCCTTGTGGCGCGAGCGCGACAGCTCGGCGACGCGGGCGGCCAGCACGCGGTCGAGCCGCTCGCCGGCCTGCTCGGCGGCGACCACGAGTTTTTCCCTGCGCCCCTCGATCGAGGCCATGAGCAATCCGGACGACGATGAGCCCCTCGATCCCGCGGCCGCGCGCGTCGTCGCGAGGGTGCGGTGGCTGATGCTGATCTCCGGCGTGACCACCATGGTGGCGATTGCCGCCGTGCTCGGCGTCATCGGCTATCGCGTTTTCAAGAGCGAGGGAAGCGCCGCCGCGCCCGCCGACGTCACCGCCGTGCTGCCGAAGGGCGCCCGCATCGTCGCCACCGCGGTGGCCGAGGACCGCATCGCCGTCACCATCGAGGTCGGCGGCGCGCTCGAGATCCGCACCTTCGATCTGCGCACGCTCAAGCCGGCCGGGCGGCTCAAATTCGCGACCGAGCCGTGAGCGGTGTGATGCGGGGGTGCGTGTCCCGGCCGAAGCGACGGCGCAGCCGGAGCGAGAGCCGGGACCCAGGGGCCACGCAGGGAGGCTTCGCCGCAATATTGCGCTTCGCGAGTCTTGCGCTGGGTCCACGCAAGTCGGGCCTGCCCGACTTGCGCGCATCTCAAGTGCCGA
Source organism: Xanthobacteraceae bacterium (assembly GCA_040510815.1). GTDB lineage: Bacteria > Pseudomonadota > Alphaproteobacteria > Rhizobiales > Xanthobacteraceae > VAZQ01. Next base: position 16,545 of record JBEVIH010000135.1, read on the forward strand.
TCTCGGGTAAACCCGAGATCGGTGTCTCGTTCCGCTCGCTGCGCTCGCTGCACTCGCCCGGGACACGGAGGCGGGGGCTTGCTCGCGCGCACGCGCCTATGAGACGGTGCGTAACTTCCTGCAGTGCGGAACCCGCCCGTCCGGCTGCCTTGATGGCGCCAATTAACCTCGGTTCAAGTCTTTGCCCCTAAGCGAGGCATCGCCATGCAGGAGCTCGTTGCGTCGCCAGTTCCCGTCGCCGAAGCCACCGACCGCGTCGCCTTCACCGGCCGCCGCGCCGAGTACCGCCGTCTGGTGATGCGCGGCGCGCTGCTCGAGCTCGTCACCGTCGGCTTCTATCGCTTCTGGCTCGCCACCGACATGCGCCGGCACCTGTGGTCGCACACCTCGGTCGGCGGCGACGGGCCGGAATACACCGGCACCGCCAAGGAGCTGCTGATCGGCTTTTTGTTCGCGATGGCGATCCTGCTGCCGATCTATCTCGCCTATTTCTTCATCGGCCTGGAAGCCGAGCGGCTGCAGGCCTTCGCCAGCATTCCGCTGTTCCTGTTCTTCTACCTGTTCGCCCAGTTCGCGATCTATCGCGCCCGCCGCTACCGGCTCACGCGCACGGTCTGGCGCGGGGTGCGCTTCTGGATGAAGGGCTCCGGCTGGAACTATTCGTGGCGGGCGGCGCTGTGGGGGCTGTTCGTCCTGCTCACGCTGGGCCTCGCCCTGCCTTGGCGCGCCGCCGCGCTCGAGCGCTTCAAGATGCGCCACAGCTTCTACGGCGATCTGCCCGGCCGCTTCGAGGCCACCGGCTGGCAGTTCTTCAAGGACGGCTGGTGGCTCTGGCTGCTGGCGTGGCCGGCGGTGTTCCTCCCCGTCGCCTTGCCGTTCATCTACGGGGCGTTCAAGTCCATCGAGTGGCGCTGGTGGGCGTCCGGCATCCGCTTCGGCGAGGTGCGCTTCGACTCCAGGCTGACCGAAGGCGCCTTGATCGGGCTCTATTGGAAGGTGATCGGCTGGGGCCTGCTGCTGCTCATCTTCCTGTCGGCCTGGATCGGCGGCGTGGTCGGGATCGGGATGGCGGCCGGCGGCGGCACCAAGTCGAGCGGGCTCGAGATCGCGCACGCCTTGCAGCACCCCGTCCTGCTGATCGCGATGGCGCTCGGCTACGTGGCGGCGGCGCTGGCGCTCGGCGTGGTGCTGCGCGTCTACCTGCTGCGCGACGTCTGGGAGCGGGTGGCGGCGTCGGTGACCGTGCACAATCTGGCGGCGGCCGACAACGTCAAGGCGCAGGGCCACCTGGTGAGCGCGCTCGGCGAAGGCTTCGCCGACAGCCTCGACGTCGCCGGATTCTGATGCACTCCGACGGCCGAAGCGACGGCACCGTGCACTCGTGTCCCGGCCGAAGCGACGGCGAAGCCGGAGCGAGAGCCGGGACCCAGCGCAAGAAGCGATGCGTGGAGCGCGTCACGATATTGCGCTTCGCTGAGTCTTGCGCTGGGTCCCGGGTCTCGTTCCGCTCGCGCAAGAGCGCTCGCTCCACTCGCCCGGGACACGAGGAAAGCGGGCATCCAGTAATCGAGTTTGTGACCCAAGCACCGAAACCGCTGTAAAGTGTGCAGATGACCTCTGACACCGCGCCATCCGGCCCCGCCGTCTATTTCGACGGCACCTCCAACCGCAAGCGCCGCGTGGCGCTGCGGATGGCGGCGGGCCTCGACATCATCGAGGACGGCGCCGTCGTCGACACCTGGCCCTATGACCGCATCCGCCGCGCCGACGGGGCGCATGCGCTGCTGCGGCTGGGCTGCGTGTCCGCGCTCCCCCTGGCGCGGCTCGAGATCGAGGACGCCGCGACCGCGCAGGCGCTGCTCCCGCATTGCGCCTCCCTCGACGTCGGGCGCGGCGGCTCGCAGACCTGGCGCATCGTGTTCTGGTCGGCGGCCGCGGTGTGCTCGATCGTCGCGGTCGTGCTCTACGGCATCCCGTTCGCCGCCGACCGGCTGGCGCCGCTGGTGCCGATGTCGGTGGAGAACCGCATCGGCGAGGCGGTCGACAAGCAGGTCCGCGTCCTGCTCGGCGGCAAGACCTGCGACGGCGCCGCCGGCCGCTTGGCCTTCACCGCGATGGTCGAGAAGATCAGGCGGGCGGCCGGCATCGAGACCCCGCTCGACGCCGCGGTGCTGTCGAGCTCGGTGCCGAACGCCTTCGCGCTGCCGGGCGGCAAGGTCTATCTGCTCGACGGGCTGCTGCAGAAGGCGCGCAACGCCGACGAGGTCGCCGGCGTCATCGCTCACGAGCTCGGCCACGTGCACTACCGCGACAACCTGCGCAAGATCATCCAGGAGGGCGGCACCTCGTTCCTGGTCGGCCTGCTGCTCGGCGACGTGATCGGCGCCACCGCCGTCATCTTCGCGGCGCGCTCGGTGCTCGACGCCTCCTATTCGCGCGAGGCCGAGCAGCGCGCCGACGCCTTCGCGGTCGAGGCCATGCACAAGCTCGGCCGCTCGGCCGCGCCGATGGGCGAGCTCCTCGTGCGCCTGACCGCCGGCGACCCGAGCAAGTACCTCACCATCATCGCCAGCCATCCGCTGTCCGAGGACCGCCTCGTCGCCATGACGAAGGAGGATCGCCCGATAACCGGCCCGGAGATCCTCTCGGCGCCGGAGTGGCGGGCGCTCAAGGACATTTGCAAGGGGTCGCGCGCGGCGGGCTTGGCGCCGTTCTAGCCGCTCATGCGCGCGCGCTGCTGCGCTGCCGGCCCGCCGGCCGATACGCGATGCGCGCGTGCCCGGGGCAATAGGGCAGTCCCTTGACCGGCTCGTTGCCGCAGAAGCGGAAGTCCGCGGCACCAGGGGTGTCGATCGGCCAGCGGCATCTCCCCTGGCCCAGCTCGAGCAGGGTGCATCCGCAGCCGTTGTGGATGGGGATGTCCTCGACGCGCGGCTGCGGGAACGCTGCCGTGAGCATGTCATGCTGGACGAAGATGTCGAGGCGCGCGCGGCCCGCCCGCCAGGTCCTCGCAGCCCTCGCCCGTGCCGGCCCGGCGCCCCTTTGTTCCGGCGTGGCGATCGCATGGGCGATCGCGTGCCTGGGCCGCGACAGGCCGAGGCGGTTCATCTTGCCGATGACGGCGTTGCGGGTCACGCCGATCTCGCGGGCGATCTGGCTGCTTGAAAGCCCGGCATGAAAGCAGCGCTTCAATTGCTCGATGCGCTCCGAACTCCAGGTCGCACGCTTGGCGGACATGTTGCACCCACCGCCCCCGCGGCGCCGCCAAGCCTGTCGTTCCGGGGTCGATTTCGGGGCGGCGCCGAGCCAAACGCTGTCATGATTCGATTCGCCAAACAAGAGTTATAATGCCATTATAATAGCGTTATAACTGTGAGGCGTACAGATGGCTCGACCTGAAAACCGCTCGGAGGCTCGGCCGCTGAGCCTGACCTTGCCGGAAGAGACGTTCAACTACCTGGCGCTGCTGGCGACGCTCGGGAAGCTCGGCCGCACCGAAAACGAGGTCGCAACGCATATCCTGGTGCGCGAAGCCCACGCGATGCATCAGCGCGGGTTCCACGAGCAGCGCATCCCTGCCGCCGACCAGGCATAGGCAGGCTTCGGCTCGCGTCGGCGCCTGACTTGAATGAACCGAACGCCGTGTCGATCTCGCGTTCGAAACGCGGCAAGCGCCGGCCGGCACGCATGGGTGCGGCGTGAGCGAGCGCTGGCGCGGTCTCCACTGGCATTGATTTGTTCGCCGTTATTGCGAGGCGCCCCACAGGCGGTGGTTAGAGATTCCGCGCGCCCGCCCACAGCGGCGATTGGCCGCCGACTGGCGCCATCGCTTGCGCGCAACGGCGATCGGAGCTATTTCGAGGGCCTCTCCGCTTGCTCCCTTCGTCTAGCGGCCCAGGACGTCGCCCTCTCACGGCGAAAACAGGGGTTCGAGTCCCCTAGGGAGCGCCAGCCGCCAGCTTCACACGCCGCCATTGAGATCCCTGAAATCCCGGAGCAGCGGTTGGGCACCGCCGACGACCTGGGCAAGGCAGCCGTGTTCCTCGCCTCCGAGGACAGCGCCAAATCACCGGCACCGACCTGGTCGTCGACGGCGGCGTGACGCAATCCTGATCGAGGGGGCCTCAAATGAAAGGCTCTCGCCGATTGGCCCGCCTATTCGATTACCTCGTCGGCGCGCAGCAGGAACGCCTCGGGGATTTTTAGGCCGATGACCTTGGCGGTCGTCAGATTGATGATCAGGTCGACCACTACGCGCGCGTGAGGCCGCAAGCCTCACAAATACGCCCAGGCCAACGCCAAGAGAATGCCGGCCACAAAAGCCAAGATCGCGATAATTATCCTCAGATGGATGAGGACAGATCGGAATTGCCGTCCGTTAGCGTTCTAGTTGTGGCGGACCATGGTACTCTGTAGCGGAGTGGAACACTGGTGGCTTCGTCAAACGACCATTTGGTGATGGCCATCACATCGCCAGGGGCGGTGGTTCGGCATGCTCTCCTGACGACGCCGGGAAATCCCCTCGGCCAAACCAGGGAGATTGGTCATGCAAACCATTCTCATGCCGGTGCGGTGGGAACCGCCGCCGCCACCGCCGTGCGTCAAGTGCGGCACCACCACTGCAATAGCCCCCGTATTCGAGCAGGGCCAACGGACTTTCATAGTTCGATGCCCAGCGTGCAGGCATGTCCACACGTACTCGCTCGATTACGACACGCTGCGTAAGGGCGGCAGCTACAGCGGAGTGGAGGATTGTCACACACGGAGAACGCGATAGCGTCTTGGTAGTGGGCAATCCTGTCCCTGAAGCTTGAGCCCCGCTTCGGCGGGGCTCTTTTTTGGGGGACTAGGCCCTAATTGGAGTCGGCGCTTTCGGAATAATCGCTTCTTGCCTTCTGGTTCGCGCGCTCGATGCAGGCGACCGCCATCCGGTGGAGGAGGGCCTGTTAGTGTTGTCACTCATGACCCGTGCCAGACGCAGGGCTATCGCATATGGCCGCACATGCCCGAGTGCTCAATCGTATTAAAGCATCCTCGGCTGTCATGTATGGACGGCCCCCGGTCGGCAAGGGCTTTTTTGGCGTTTCAGCAGACTGGCCGGGAGCGGTCATGTATACGGCCTTTGAGTGCGGTCGTTGACCGCTGGCCCTGATGGATA
>JBEVIH010000136.1:0-17293 GCA_040510815.1 Xanthobacteraceae bacterium
TTGCCGACCCCGGTGGTGCCGAGCACCGCGAAGTGCTTGCTGAGCATGTCGTTGACGTCGACATAGGCGCCGATCGCGCTGTCCTGCTGGAGGTGACCGATATCGATCACCGAGTTGCCGCGAATGTTGAACACCAGCCGCAGCTCGCGCGCTCCGATCAGCGTGACCGGATCGCCGATCACCGGATAGTCCGAGACGCCGCGCTGGAAGCGCGCCAGCACGCTGCTGCTGTCCTTGATCTCTCCGACCAGGTCGAGCTGCGCCATCGCCTGGTAACCATGCTCCGTCGCCAGCGTCCCGATCGAGACGTCGGTGATGACGCCGATCAGCAGCGCTTTTCCGGTGTGCACGCCGAGGAACTTGCCGACCGTGGCGCGGGCCTGGTCGCCGCCGGCAACCGACGCGGCCGGCAACCCGACACTGGCCTGCGAGCCGCGCACTGAAACCACGTAGCCGAGCGCCTCGCCGGCCGATTGCGCCGAGCCAGCCGGACTGCCGGGCTGATCAGTCTGCAATGTCAGCTCCCTAGCGGATCGCGTTGGATGAAGGGGGTCGTAGCGCGACGCACTACCACGGTGACTACTAAGGCTCTCTAAAGGGGGCCGATTCAGGTTGCCTAAAGAATCCTTACTAAGATGCATGTGAATGCTGGCCAAAAGCTTGGGCGCGCGCGACCGGGTGCGCTCGATCGCCTGTCTCGGCCAGTCGTCGGGCGGCTCGAGGGTCGCGGGTTTTTCGTAATCGGCGCGCGGACGGGATCGCGCCCTACGGCCTTCACAAGCGCCGGATTGTGGCGTGTAATCGCCGCTAGACCGGCTCAGAGCAACAAAGCCGTCGTCATTTCTAAAAAAGGGGAGCACGCCATGGGGACTTGCGCGCATGCCGCGGCCGTGGGGATTTTCGGAGTGCTGGGCATGATGGGCCTCGGCGCAACGCAGGCGGCCGAGATCACGGTCCTGACCGGGCAAGGCGTGGTGTCGGCGCTGCGCGACCTTGCGCCGGCCTTCGAGCGCGCCAGCGGCCACAAGGTGGTGGTCAGCTTCGAGTCCGCGCCGGCGTTGATGCGCAAGATCGACGCCAACGCGCCGGCGGACTTGGTGACGCAGACCCCGGAGGTGATCGACGAGCTCATCCGCAAGGGCAAGGTGGCCGCCGGCACCAAGGTGGTGTTCGCCCGCGCCGGCATAGGCGTCGCCGTCAAGGCCGGGGCGCCGCGGCCCGACATCGGCTCGCCCGAAGCGTTCAAGCGCGCGATGCTCGCCGCCAAGTCGGTGGCCTATTCGAAGGTCGGCGCCAGCGGCCGCTACGTCGCCAAGCTGATGGACCGGCTCGGCATCGCCGACGAGATGCGGCCGAAAACCAAGTTGGTGGAAGGCGTCCCGGTCGCCGAGCTGGTGGCGAAGGGCGAGGCCGAGATCGGCATGCAGCAGATCAACGTCATCCTGCCGGTCGCCGGGGTGGAGTACGTCGGCCCGTTGCCTCCTGAGCTGCAGGACTACGTCGTGTTCGCGGCCGGCCTGCTGACGGTCGCCAAGGAGCCCGAGGCGGCCAAGGCGATGATGAGCTTCATGTCGGCGCCGGCGGCGGAGCCCTTGATCCGCAAGAGCGGCATGGAGCCGGCGGTGCGCTGACGGTCGCCGCCGCGGCGCCGGCCGTCATTTTGGCGGAACGAACCCGAAAAACTCAATGATTTCAGGTAGCACATTATCATACTGTGATAAGGATCCCGCGCAACAGGGCGCGGCCTATGGTCGTGCCGCGACACGCCGATCCGCGCGTGAAACTCTCAACGCAGGGCTACAGCTTTCGCCTCAGGTCCAAACGGTCGAGAACAAATCCGGCTGCAAAGGTGAGAACCAGAATCAATATCAGCGATTCGATGCTCATGCGGTCGCCCCCAAAGACCTGTTGTACGTTGGCGACATCGGAACAATAAAATCGCCCGCCAATGTGACCGCGTTGAAATATTTGCCGAGCGTTGCAAAAATCTCACAGATCGGCTGTTGAGCGGTACGCGGTTCAGGAGGACGTCGAATGCAAGCGGTCCCGCGCATCAAAGGTCTCTACCATTTTGCCTATCCGTGCCGTGACGCGGAAGAGACGCGCGCCTTCTACGAGGACGTGCTGGGACTTCCGCTCGTCCATTGCATGCAGGTCGACAGCGTTCCGAGCACCGGCGAGGCCGGACCCTATGCGCACATCTTCTTCGAGATGGGGGACGGCTCGTACATCGCCTTCTTCGACCTCGGAAAGGGCGAGATGCCCCAGCCGTCACCGAACACGCCGGGCTGGGTCTTGCACCTGGCGCTCGAGGTGGACGGCGTGGAGGCGGTGATGGCCGCCAAGGCGCGGCTCGAGCGCGCCGGCGTCGAGGTTCGCGGCGTCGTGGATCACGGCTTCATCCATTCGATCTATTTCTTCGACCCCAACGGCCTGCGGCTCGAATTGACCACGCGGACCGAGGAGGCGGGCTTCCTGGCGGCGGCGGCGCGCGAGGCGCGCGCGAAGCTCGACGAATGGCAACAGCAAAAAAGCAGACAGAACCAAACGCAAGCTCAGAGGAACGGGCGCTCGGTTCCGGCGCCCGAGGGCGTCGTGCTCTGACGCGAGATCTGCGAGTCGTTCTGGCCGAACCCCTGCGCTGACATGGCCGAGAGCGACCCCGCCAGGGACACGGCGATTGCGGCGATGACGAGCAATTTGAACATGTTCGTCTCCTGGGTTTGGCGGTGATTCCTCACTAACCGTTACGCAGAAGGTAGGCGCCTGGTTGCCTCCGGCATGTGCGAAATCGCACAGGTCGCACGGGGGGTGGACGGACGGCGGATCGGCGCCAGCGCCGCGGTCACGGATGCTGCCGGGCCCCCAAGGGTGGATCACGCGGGCTCCGCCCATTGGTCTACGGCTTTCCGGCCTCCGTCATTCGGCCAGGTAGGGACGCTCCTGCCCGCCGCCCGACGGCTTCGAGTGCGAGCCCGCCTGGGGCAGCGGCTCGCGATTGGGGTAGGTCACGGCCGACGCCGCGGTCAGCGTGCCCGCCAAGGACAGGGCTACCGCGGCAATGCCAAGCAAATTGCGCATGTTGGTCTCCTGCGTTTGGCGGTGTCCGATGAACACCGGATCCGCGGACGCTAGGCGCGCCGGCGCCGACCGCTTGTGCGAAACCGCACAGGTCGTTGGATGGTGATGGCTGGCGCTCCAGCCCGAGCGCCCCTCCCCGGCCCTCTCCCGCGAGCCGGCTGGGAGGGAGCACACCGCGTTCGCGGCACCGTAGTATCTAAGCCCTTGCGGGACCTACGCCGCCCGCTATATCGAATCCGTTTTCATCACCCATGCGAGCGAGCGGCATGACGACCGAAGCCGAAACCGTTCCCGAAACCCACCCGTTCCAGGCCGAGGTGGCGGAGCTTCTGCGCCTGATGGTGCACGCGGTCTATTCCGAGACCGACGTGTTCCTGCGCGAGCTGATCTCCAACGCCTCCGACGCCTGCGACAAGCTGCGCTACGAGGCGATCGCCAAGCCGGACTTGATCGGCGAGCGGCCGCTGGCGATCCGCATCAAGCCGGACGCCGAGGCCGGCACCCTGACCATCGCCGACACCGGCATCGGCATGGGCCGCCAGGAGCTGATCGACGATCTCGGCACCGTCGCCCGCTCGGGGACGCGTGCCTTCATCAGCCGCCTCGCCGAGGCCAAGGATGGGCTCGGCCTCATCGGCCAGTTCGGCGTCGGCTTCTATTCGGCGTTCATGGTGGCCGACCGGATCGAGGTCACCAGCCGGCGGGCGGGCGCCGGCGAGGCGTGGGTCTGGCGCTCGTCGGGCGGCGCCGGCTTCGAGATCGCGTCCGCCAGCGATGCGGAGGCCGCGCGCGTGCCGCGCGGCACCGAGATCGTCCTGCATCTGAAGGCAGACGCCAAGCGCTATCTCGAACCGTACGAGATCGAACGGATCGTGCGCACCTATTCCGACCACATCCAGTTCCCGATCGAGCTCGTCGGCAAGGACGGCGAGCCGCATCAGATCAACAAGGTGAGCGCGCTCTGGCAGCGGCCGAAATCCGAGCTCAAGCCCGAGGACTACGCACAGGCCTATCGCACGGTCGCGGGCGCGCTCGACGAGCCGGCGATGACGATCCATTACCGGGCCGAGGGGCGCCAGTCCTATGCGGTGCTGCTGTTCGTGCCGTCGAGGCCGCCGTTTGACCTGTTCGATACGACCCGCAAGGGACACGTGAAGCTCTACGTGCGCCGCGTCTACATCACCGACGACGCCGAGCTGTTGCCGTCCTACCTGCGCTTCGTGCGCGGCGTGGTGGACAGCGAGGACATGCCGCTCAACATCTCGCGCGAGATGCTGCAGAACAACCCGCAGGTGGCGCAAATCCGCAAGGCGCTGACCGGCCGCGTGGTCTCGGAGCTGCAAAGCCTCGCCGACGACAAGCCGGAGGCCTACGCCAAGGTCTGGGAGGCGTTCGGCCGGGTGCTCAAGGAGGGCATCTACGAGGACCAGGAGCGGCGCGACCAGCTCATCGCGCTCGCCCGCTTCGCCTCGACCGCCGGCGACGGCCAGCGCTCGCTCAAGCAATACGTCGCCGACCTCAAGCCGAACCAGACCGAGATCTACTACCTGGTCGGCGAGAGCACCGAGCGCCTCAAGTCGAACCCCGCGCTGGAAGCCGCCCGCGCCCGCGGCATCGAGGTGCTGCTGCTGACCGATCCGGTCGATGCGCTGTGGACCTCGCTGGCGCTCGGCTTCGAGGGCAAGCCGCTGAAGTCGCTCAGCCAGGGCGAGGTCGACTTCAGCCTGGTGCCGATGCCGGAGCAGGCCGCCGAGAGCGAGCCGAAACCGGCGGCGGTGGACGCCGACGCCGTCGTTGCCGCGGTCAAGGCCGCGCTCGGCGAGCGCGTCTCCGACGTACGCGCCTCGCAGCGCCTGACCGACAGCGCCGCCTGCCTGGTCGCCAAGGGCGGCGGCTTCGACCGCGAGCTCGAGCGGCTGCTCGCCCGTCACACCCGCGGCGCCGGCAGCAAGCCGATCCTCGAGCTCAACATGCGCCACCCGATCGTGCAGGCGGTGGCGCGCGCCAAGGAGGCGGCGCGCGACGACGAGATCGCCGACCTGTCCGCGCTGCTGCTCGATGAGGCGACGATCCTCGACGGCGCGGTGCCGGACGATCCGGCGGCGTTCGCCGCGCGGGTGAACCGGCTGGTGGCGCGCGGCCTGGCAACGCCGAGCTGATCGCGGCCGTCGCGCCGGGCTCGGGGATTTTACTCGGGCTTGTCCTGCGCGGCGCGCAGCACCTCCACCCGCAGCGGCAGCACGGCGCCGAACCAGACCGCATGCGCGGTGTGATCGGCGTAGGCGTCGCCGGTCCCGGGATGCAGCAGGATGGTGAGTCCATCGCGGTTGAGCATCAGCCACGGCAGGAACGAGGCCAGCAGCTCGGTCGGGAACGCGATCTGGTACATCGATTGCGGATGCGGCCCGACCGGCGGGTCGTGCCAGCGCCCGAGCCGCGCCTGCGGGAAGTCCGCCGCCACCCGCTCGCGCAGCCGCTCCGCCCGGTCGCGGGTGCCGGGGTCGTAGTAGATGTGGGCGTGGTAATCCTGGATGATCGTCGGATCCGCCGTCGCCGCCGCCGTTGCGACCGCCGGGTTCTTGCGCATCGGAAGCTCCTTGTCCGCCGTCGCCGGGCGGATGACGGCCCTTATCACATCCGGCGGCGCGGGACGTAGTCCCTCGACGTTGCAGGCGGTGGAGCGACGCGTCTTATGTGGCGCATGTCCTTTGTCGGCGAACCGGTTCCCACTTCGCCGGGACATGAATTTTTGAGTGGCGTATGTCCTGGTCGGCGAACCGGTTCCCACTTCGCCGGGACATGCGCTAGAATCACCATCGGCGGGCGAGACGCGGAGATAAAGAGATGAAGCACCTGTTCACCGTCCTGGCGGTCGCCGTGACGGCCGCCTTGCCGCCCGCGGCCGGTGCGCCCGGGAGCAAGGTCATGCTGGCGCAGGCGCAAGCGCCGGAGGTCTGCACGCAGGTCTATCAGCCGGTCTGCGGCACCGACAAGGACGGCAAGCGTGTGACCTATTCGAACGCCTGCTTCGCCCGTGCCGCCAACGCCACCGACGTGACGCCGGGCGAATGCCCCAGATGAGGGCGCAGGTGCGGGCGCTTACGCCCGTGCTACGGCCTGGCGAACACGCTGCGAAGGCTGTCGATGCGCCGGGTCGGCTGCGCCTTCGCCGCAGCTAGCGCGCTCTCGGCGACCTCGTCGCATGGCCCGATGCTGCCGCCCACGAAGCGCCCGTTTGCATTGTCGAACTCGAGCTCCCGGCAGGTGTCGCCGTTGACCGGGGTGCGAACACGGCCGGTGCGGTCGCTGGTGAAGCGGTCGCCCGGGGTGTCGCGCGGCGGAGCGGGCGAGCCGAGCAGCGCGGAATGCCAGCCCTGGTAGACGGCAAGGCCGATCAGCAGCGCGATGACGGCGCACGACACCACCGCCCGCCGAACGTTGCGCGCGCGCTCTCGCGCGCGCCGGGCGGCGGCCGCCTGGCGTTTGGTCTTCGCCATCACCTCATAGGCGATGCGCGCGCGCTCATACGCGTTCAACGGCGCGGAAGCTGCACTCATGCCCATGGCACCGGGTACACGACTCGCAGAATTGCGGAGGACTTGATGCGCGGCTGCGCTACGACGTGAATTCGGCGCCGACCTCGTCACCCGATCGCCAGATCACCTTGCACTTGCGTTGCTCGGCGCCCTCGTCGGCGAGCAGGAGCGTGAACCGGTCGGGGACCTGCCCGCTCGACGCCTGCAGCCGCACGCCTTCGCTGGAAACCTCAGTGACCCGGCAATCCCGCCAGGGCGACCCGGCTCCGGTTTGAAACTTGGCCGTCTGGTTGCTCGGTTGCCGAACGTGCTTGCGTTTGTCCTGCAGCATCGCGGTGGACTCCGTGAGGCGCGTTGGCGCCAGCCCATCTTGCGCCAACAAGTCGGGAGCGCACCCTATCGCCATGGCCTTTCAGCGGTGTTGAGAAGCGCGGTTGAATTGGTCCGATGGCATTTTCGTCTTGGTAAGCACATCGCCGCCAAGACGGCGCGGAGCGGTTCGTTTCGGCCTCTCGACGGTCGTCCGGGGCGGCCCAGCGTAGGGTGGGCAAAGGCGCGCGATCCCGTGATCGCGGCTCGATCTCGCAGGTTGCATGCGCGCCGTGCCCACGCGTTCTCGACCCTGCTTGCGTTGTTCGCCGACGCGTGGGCACGGCGCGGCGGTCGACGGTTTGTCGGGTTGGCACGTGTCCGGCGCCTTTGCCCACCCTACGCGGCTGGAAGCGATGGAGAAGAGACAGCTCTCCGATATTCGCTGATGCCGGCAATCGATTTCGTCGGCGGGCGCTTGGGCGTTTCCTCGCGCCCGTCGGCGTAGACGTATTTCGCCGCCGGGCGCGCCATCAGCCGCTCCCACCAGTCGTTGAGCCGCGCAAACGCCGCGCGATCGAGTCGCTCCGGATAGAGCTCGAAGATGCGGTGCACGATCGCCGCCATGCTGATGTCGCCGAGCGAGAAGGTCGCGCCCGCGAGCCAGGGCCCGCGCGCGGCGAGCTCCTCCTCCATCCGGCCGAACACGAACAGGACATTGTCGAGCGCGGCTTCAAGCTCACCGGCCGAGTAGCCGCCCTTCGCCAACAGCCGCCAGCGCTCGCGCTTCTCCGGCACCGGCGTGTGCGCGAGCATGATCTCCTGCTCGGCCTCGCTCAGGCCCTTGACCCGCGCCTGCAGCATGCGGGTGTGGGTCAGCCGCGCCAGCGCCAGGTGGATCTCGTCCGCGGTCCAGGCCCAATAGCGCATGCGCGCCCGCTCCCGCAGATCGGCCGGGCTCAGCGGCGGCTGCGGAAACGCGTCCTCGATGTATTCGTTGATGCAGAATGAATTGATGATCGGCGTGCCGTCGTGGACCAGAGTCGGCACCACGCCGTTGGGGTTGAGCTTGAGATAATCGGGGCTGAGATTCTCGTAGCGCCACAGCTCGACGTAGCGGCTCTCGTACGGCAGGCCTTTTTCGCGCAGGCAGTGGCGCACCTGCTTGGAGCAGGTGGTCAGTCCGCTGTGATAGAGCTCGAGCATCGGCGATGTCTCCCGCATGACGCTGTTCCGTTCGGCAGCTTATCCGATTTCCCCCGCGCCGCGGCCGATATGACGCAGGAACCGCAGGGGACGGGCGTGCGTTTTATTCGCCAGGTTCAGACAGGAGGAACGACCATGACAGACCCCCGACTGGATGATCGCAACCCTGAACTGGATGATCGCGCCGACAACGCCTGGAGCTGGGTCCCCGGCGCGCTGTTCGCCATGTGCGTGGTGGGCGGCGTTGCCCTGTGGGCCTACAGCAGCGGCGACCTCCAGCGCAGCGCGACGCGGCTCGAGCCCGACGCGACCACGGGCCAGAGCGTGCGTCCGCCGCTCAATCCGAATCCGGCGCGTCCGGCCCCGGCCGAATCGCAGCGATAACAACTCCGCGTTTGTCCAACTCGAAGCCCCGCTGAGGCGGGGCTTTTTCTTTGCGCGCGGCACATGGCCGTAATGCCGAGCTGTAAATCCTTGTCTTGATGTATAGTGGAGTCCGAACTTCTCGTACGCGATGGGCACGCGGCCGATGTCCTCGCCTTGGCACAAGCACCCGATCCCGGCGCTCGCCGCGACGCTGGCGCTCGCCTTGCTGCTCGCCGCGCCGCCTCCGACTGCCGCGCAGGCGCCGGTTTCGCTCGCCGGCCAGCTGCTGGTCGCTTCGCCGTCGATGGGCGATCCGCGCTTCGAGCGCACCGTCATCCTGATGATTCGGCACGACAAGGACGGCGCGTTCGGGATCGTCGTCAACCGGCCGGCGGGCGAGCGTCCGCTGGCGGAGCTCATTCAGATGCTCGGCGAGAAGGACGCGGCGGTCGCCGGCAAGGTGCGCATCTTTGCCGGCGGTCCGGTGCAGCCCGAATTGGGCTTCGTCATCCACGGCACCGACTATCGCGGGCCCGGCACCGTCGAGATCAACGCCCGCCTGGCGATGACCTCGAGCCGCGAGATCTTGCGCGACATCGGCAGCGGCAAAGGCCCCAAGCAGAACCTGATCGCGTTCGGTTACGCGGGTTGGGCGCCCGGCCAGCTCGAGGGCGAGCTCAAACGCCGCGACTGGTCGATCGCGCCGGCAGAGCCGAAAATCATTTTCGACGAGGACAGGGACAAGGTCTGGGACTCGGCATACTCACAGCGCACGCAGGATCTTTAAACACTTCGGAAATGTAGAATCTATCCTCCGTCCGACAACGTAAATCGCAAGCAGGATCTTCAAACATTTCAGAAATGTAGAATCTATCCTCCGTCCGACAACGTCAACAAACTAAAGAGTGCCGATTTGCACTGACATTTGAACGCAAACGCCCTTTGCCGTGCGTCCGCGCAAGCCCGCCCGGAGAATCCGCCGTGTCGCCGCATGAATTGCGCGATCGCGTCGCGAGCGCGTACTGGCCCTATTTTGCCCCTTGGAATTTTCAGCGCGCGCTTTGAACCAACTCCGGACTGCAATCGACATTTCTGTGATGGCGGTCACATCGCCCGAAACCGTGGTTCGGCACGATGCCACCATCACATGACGCCGGCACTTCCGGCCAAGCAAGGGACGTTGGTCATGATCGCTCTGGTGACATTCGCCTTCCTCGCGCCGGCCCTCGCATTGCCCGGACTTGTCGCGCTGGTGATGAACGGCGCGACCGAGACCCGGTAGCGCGTCCGACGCCTGCGGCACCAGGCGAGGACAGACGCGTGCCGGCAGGCGCATTCCAAATTTCGTGAGATCGACGACGTGTGGGAAACAAGCCATGACCACTTATGCGACCTCTACCGGACCGACGGTCCTCGCGCTGACGCGGGATGAGCTTCTTCACGCCTTGCGCAAGAGGCACCCGCGCATCAGCGACGAGGGGCTCGGCAGATTGCTCGACCAGCGGCTCGCCCGCGGCGCCATCGACGTCGTCCGCAACCAGACCGGCGAGATCGATATCCGGCTGACGGGAGCCATGCGGCGCCATTAGAGCGTTTTGCGGAAACAAGCCTGCCCCGGACTTGATCCGGGGTGGGACCCGGTTTTCCGTCCGAAAAATCCGATACACGAAAACGCCAAGAGCACATTCAGTTTCGTCTGAAACTGAACGTGCTCCGGCGGAGATGCCCGTTTCAATTGTGCCCTGGTTTATGCGCCGACATTCGGTTTTCTTTTACTCTCGAAGTCGCAGGGTACCGCCGGGGGGCCGCTCGACTCGCCTATGATTTTGCGGGGTTGGCGGCAATCCCCCGGAGTGGACCGCGCCCGTCTGACTGGGTCGCAACACTCGCGGTGGAGGAGTGCGACTGCGCCGCCGGGCGCAGCGTGCTGGTGGCGGTGGCCGAGCGGATGCCTCGCTCCGATGATGGCTCGGCTGCCACGGGAGGCGCGTGATGAAATCTCTGGTCATCAAACGCTCGGTCGTGATCGCCGGCCACAAGACCAGCGTGAGCCTCGAGGACGCGTTCTGGAAGGCGCTCAAGGACATCGCCCACGAGCGCGACATGACCTCGTCCGATCTCGTGGCCGCGATCGATTCCGAGCGGCAGCAAGGCAATCTCTCGTCGGCCATCCGCCTGTTCGTGCTCGACTACTATCGCAGCCAGATCGCGGTCGACCCGGCGGCGGCGCCGAACGAGCGCAGGGAGCAGCAGTCGCGCGGGCGCATATCGTAGCCGCGCCGGAGCGGCAGATCGCCCTCGTCAAATTCATCGCAGCGGTGCCGCACGGCAAGCAAGCCCGGCAGATGGATGTACTCCGGGGCTCGACGTCGCGGCATCACAGGTTTCGAATCTTGTTGGTGAAAATGGCGCGCCCGAAGAGATTCGAACTCCTGACCCCCAGATTCGTAGTCTGGTGCTCTATCCAGCTGAGCTACGGGCGCCCATGCGCATCGCGCGGGGAAATCCCGGAGCCGCCAAAGCCGCCGGGAACGCGGGCATACCTATAGGCTTCGCCCCGGTGAGGCAAGGCGGGCGGGCGCGAGGCGGACGATCGTCCGAAGGGCCGTCAGCGCGCCTCTCCTTCACGCCCGCGCCCGCTCGCGGCGCTGATCGAGCTCGACCGCGCGGTCGGGAATGGTGAGGCGGAAGGTCGCCCCGATGGTGCCGTCGACCAGGCGGATTTCGCCGCCGTGGGCGCGCACCAGCTCGGCCGCGATGGCGAGCCCGAGGCCGGCGCTGCCGGTGCGGGTCGAGCCCTGGAACGCCTCGAACAGGTGCGCGCGGGCGCGCCCGTCGAGCCCCGGCCCGGTGTCGGACACCTCGATCACCACCACCGCGCCCTCGCGCCGGCCGGTGATGCGGACCTGGTCGCGGCCGGGGTCGCGGGAGGCGCGGCTCTCGAGCGCCTGCACGGCGTTGCGAGCAAGGTTGAGCAGAATCCGGAACAGCTGCTCCGGATCGGCGTCGACCATGAGCCCGCGCTCGACCGCGCTGATCCAGCGGATCTGCCCGCCGGGATCGAGGCCGAGCGTCTCGCGCACCTCCTCGACCGCCGGCTCGAGCGCGATCGCGCGCCGGTCGGGCGGCGCCTCCTGCACGCGGCCATAGGACAAGGTCGACTGGCAGAACGCGATGGCACGCTCGAGCGCCTTCATCAGCTTGGGCGCGAACCGCTGGACGCGCGGGTCGGTCACGGTCACCAGCCGCTCTGAGAACAGCTGCGCCGAGGTGAGCAGGTTGCGCAGATCGTGGTTGATCTTCGACACCGCCAGCCCGAGCGCCGCGAGATGGCTCTTCTGCTGCAGCATCGAGGCGAGATCGCGCTGCAGGGCGGCGAGCTCGCGCTCGGTGGTGCCGATCTCGTCGGCGCGGGCGGAGGCGGCGATGACGCGCGCGGGATCCTCCGGCGCGTCGTGGAAGGCGGTCATGTTGGCGGTGATCCGGCGCAGCGGCCGCACGAACATGTAATGCAGCGCGAAATAGACCAGCATCGCGGTGATGCCGGAGATCAGCAGCGACAGCAGCAGAATGTTGCGCGAGAAGGCGAGCATCTTGTCGCGCAACGGTGCTTCGTCGATGACGATCTCGACGAACTCGCCGCCCATCGGAGCGGGGCCGACCACCTTGATGACGTCGACGTCGCCGCAGACCAGCGTGTCGAAGGCGTCGATGATGGCGCGGTGCCAGCGCCAGTCGCGCATGTCGATCTCGTGGTCGACCGCGTGTGGCATCTCGGTGGCGGCGAGCAGGCGGCGCTGCTGCCCGGTCTTCAGCGCGACCGAGCGGGCGCCGATCGAGTCGAGAACCTGGCGCGCCACGTTCTCCGGCACCACGCCGCCGGGCGCCACCTGGAACACCAGCGCGGCGGTGTAGGCGGCCGACAGCCGGTCGTTGAGCAGGTTCAACCGGTAATTGGCGATCGACGGGACATAGATCAGCACTTCCGCGATCATCACGAACAGGATCGTGAGGACGAGGAGCTTGCCCGACAGTCCCAAGCGCGGCGCGCGCTCGCGGGTCGATCCCGGCGCGGGTCGATCCGTCATTATTTCAATACCTTGCAGCTGGCGCCCCTAGAACGGGGATGACTTTTCTTCGAATCGTCATCCCGTTCTAGCTCATTGTTGAAGCGTGATCTTTTCCGAAAACCGGTACCCACTTTTCGGGATGATGCTCTAGGTCAACCCAGGCGGCGCAACACAGCGATGATGCGCCGCACCCAGGGGCTCGTCAAACTAGGGGTGAAATAGGTGATCGCGGCGCGTTTTCCAACCTCCGCCAGGGTCGGATACGGCACCACGATACCGGCGATGGCGCGGATATTGAGCCGTTGGCTGATCGCCAGGGTCCAGGTGGTGATCAGCTCGCCCGCCGCCGCGCCCACGATGGTGGCGCCGAGAATTCTGCCCCGGCGGTCGGTCACCACCTTGATGTGCCCGGCGGTCTCGCGCTCGGCCTGGGCGCGATCGTTCTCGTGGTACGGCCAGCGCACCACCCGCACCTTGATCCGCCGGCGCCTGGCCTCGGCCTCGGTGAGGCCGACATGGGCGAGCTCGGGATCGGTGAAGGTGACGCGCGGGATCAGGTCGTCGTCGACCTTGACCCGCAGGCGGAACAGCGCGCTGCGGATCACCAGCCCGGCATGGTAGTTGGCGGCGTGGGTGAATTGCGCGCCGCCGGCCGCGTCGCCGATCGCATAGACGCGCTTGTTCCTGGTGCGCAGCCCCTTGTCGACCCGGATGCCGTGGCCGTCGAAGGCGATGCCGGCCTGCTCGAGGCCGAGCCCTTCGGTGTTCACCCGCCGGCCCGTCGCCACCAGCAGGTGGCTGCCGTCGATCGCCTCCTCGGCCTCGCCGGCGCGGACCACCACCTTGATCCTGGAATGCGAGCCCTCGACGCGCAGCGCTTCGACGCCCGCGCGCAGCGTGACGCCCTCGCGGGTGAGCTCATCGAGCACGATGGCGGCGCATTCGGGGTCTTCCCGCGCCAGCGGCTGCGCCGCTTCCAGCACCGTCACCGACGCGCCGAGCCGGCGGAACGCCTGCGCCAGCTCCAGGCCGATCGGCCCGGCGCCGATCACCACCAGATGCTCGGGACGCTCGGTGAGATCGAACACCGTCTCGTTGGTGAGATGCGGCGTCTCCGCCAGCCCGGAAATCGGCGGCAGCGCCGGCGAGGAGCCGGTGGCGATCACGAAGCGCCGCGCCCTGATCTCGAACTGCTCGCCGACCGCGACGGTGCGTTTGTTCTTGAAGCGGGCGACGCCCTCGATCACCCGCACGCCCAGGCCGCCGAAGCGCTCCCGCGAATCGTTCGGCGCGATCGCCTCGATGACGTTGTGCACGTGATGGTACACGTCGCCGAAGGCGACGACGGCGCCGGCCGCCGACACGCCGAAGGGCCGCGACTGCGTCACAGCGCGGGCGCGCTTGCCGGCGGCGATCAGCGATTTCGACGGCACGCAACCGGTGTTGAGGCAGTCGCCGCCCATCAGCCCCTTCTCGATCAGCACCACCGGGACGCCGAAGGCGGCGGCGGCGGCGGCGACCGACAGGCCGCCGGAGCCGGCGCCGATGACGCAGATGTCGGTTCGCAACAGTTCCGGCATGGCTTTACCTATCTCCGCGCGCCGCGACGGCGCTTAGAGCGCGATGACTTTTCTTCGAATCGTCATCGCGCTCTAGCTTATTGTTGGAGCATGATCTTTTCCGAAAACCGGTATCCACTTTTCGGGATCATGCTCTAGCTCCGCGAGGGGCGGGTGACGCGCGCGCGCAACCGCTTGACCACCACCGGAATGAGCGCCAGCACGCCGAGCGCCGCCAGCGCGCCGAGGAGCTGCGGCGTGATCGCCTCCCGCAGCTGGAAATCGAGCCGGCAATCCGGACGCGCCGCCGCCAGGCAGGCCCGGTAGGCGGCATCCTGCGCGGCGATCACGCTGTCGAGGCCGGCGCCGACGAAGGCGAACGCGAAGGTGGCGGGAAGGATGCCGATCGCGGTCGCCGCCGCGAAGGTCGCCAGCCGCACGCCGCAAAGCGCCGGCACCAGATTGACCAGCCAGAATGGAAACAGCGGAACCAGCCGCAGGAACAACAGATAGCTGAAGGCGTCGGCACGGAATTCCTCGGCCAGCCGCTCCGCCAGCGGCCCGGCCCGGCGCGCGAGCTGCTCGCCGACCGCGCTCCTGGCGATCAGGAAGATGCAGATCGCGCCGATCGTCGCGCCCACCGAGGCGGCGGCGCCGCCGATGACGACGCCGAACAGCACGCCGCCGGTGATGGTGAGAACGGCGCCGCCCGGCAGCGACAGGGCGACCACCGCGATGTAGAGCGCCACATAGCCGGCGACCGCGGCCGCCGCGTTGCGGGCGATGAAGTCCTGCAGGACGGCGTGGTGATGGACCAGCGTCTCGAACGAGAGCTGCCGGTGCCAGCCCATGGCGATGACGGTGGCCGATATCAACGCGATCGCGATCAACGGCCAGAGCCGGCGCAGCGAAAACGCTCTACGACCCGCGGACGAGCCGTCGTTATTCGATGACATGGTCGAGGCGGATCGGCATGGACAGACCGGCACGGTAGCACGCAGCGGCCGATCTTACCCGCGCGGCAGCCACAGCAAGGAGCATTTTCACCGTCATTTGAGGCTTGCCGAGGGCATGTTCACGCCCGCGCGCGGGCGCCGGCGGTCGCATTGACGGTGTGGGCAGCCTCCCCTATAAGCCGCGAGATTTTGACGCGGCGACCCCGACGATCCGGGGGGTTTGGGCGAAAGGCCGGGGCCCGCGCCGCCGCCCGAGCAATCACCGGCTATACCCAGCGGCCAGCGGAGAACCACCCCGTGAAGCGGACCTATCAACCGAGCAAGCTGGTACGCAAGCGCCGCCACGGCTTCCGCGCCCGCATGGCGACCACCGGCGGCCGCAAGGTGCTCGCCAAGCGCCGCGCGCAAGGTCGCAAGCGGCTCAGTGCCTGACTCCAGCCGCGCCGCGGTCATTCCGGTGCAGCGGCTGCGGCAACGGGCCGATTTCCTGGCCACCGCCACCGGCAGCAAGGTGCCGACTGCCGCGTTCGTGCTGCAGGCGCGCCGGCGAGAGGACAGTGGTCCGGTACGCGTCGGCTTCACCGTGTCGAAGAAGGTTGGAAATGCCGTCGAGCGCAATCGCGTGCGGCGCCGTCTCAGGGAAATCGTCAGGCGTGCGGCGGCGGGTTGTCTGCGTCCTGGACATGACTATGTGCTGATCGGCCGTCGCGCCGCCCTCGAGCTGCCGTTCGATCGCATGGTCGAGCAATTCGACGGAGCGCTCAGGAGATTGCAGCCTCGGCGTGCGGAACCTGGCGCCGGGAGCGGGCGCGGACCGCGCCGAACCACACGACCGAATGATGACGAGCCGATGACATGACCGACCAGAAGAACACGCTGCTCGCCATCGTCCTCTCGGCGCTTGTGCTGATCGGGTGGCAGATCTTCTTCGGCATGCCGCAGATGGAGAAGCAGAAGCAGGCCCAACAGCAGCAACAGACGCCGTCCGCACCCACGGTGCCGCAACAGCCGGGCATCACGCCGCAGCCCGGGACCGTGCCGCAGGCGCCGGGCGGGCCGGGCCTGACCATGAGCCGCGAAGCCGCGCTCGCGCAGTCGCCGCGCGTCCGCATCGAGACGCCGAGCCTCGCCGGCTCGATCGCGCTCAAGGGCGGCCGCGTCGACGATCTGTCGCTCACAAAATATCGCGAGACCGTCGATCCGAAGTCGCCCGCGGTGGTGCTGCTCGCCCCGTCGGGCAGCCCGAACCCATTCTATGCTCAATTCGGTTGGACACCGGCGGCAGGAACGAGCGTGAAGCTGCCGGGCGACGACACGGTCTGGCGGCAGGAAGGCAGCGGCGCGCTTGCCGTCGATCGCCCGGTGAAGCTCGTCTACGACAACGGCGAAGGGCTCGAATTCCGCCGCACCGTCGCAATCGACGACAAGTACCTGTTCACCATCAAGGACGAGGTCTTGAACAAGGGCGCGGCGCCGGTGACGCTCTATCCCTACGCACTGATCTCACGCCACGGCACGCCGAAGACGGAGGGGTTCTACATCCTGCACGAAGGCCTGATCGGAGTGTTGGGGGAGAAGGGCCTGCAGGAAGTCACCTACAGCGACATCGAGAAGAAGAAACTGGAGACGTTCGACGTCACCAATGCCTGGCTCGGCATCACCGACAAATACTGGGCCGCCACCCTGCTGCCCGACACCAGCGCCAGAGTTCATGCCAGTTTTTCCGCGGGCCTGATCGGCACTCTCAGGACCTACCAGACCGACTATCGCCTCGATCCGCAAACGATCGCACCGGGCGCGACCGGCTCGACCAATGCGCGGCTGTTCGCCGGCGCCAAGGAGGTCGCGACGGTCGACGACTATGACAAGCGGCTCGAGCTCAACAAATTCGACCGGCTGATCGACTGGGGCTGGTTCTACTTCATCACCAAGCCGCTGTTCCTGACGATGGACTGGATCTACCACAAGGTCGGCAATTTCGGCCTCGCCATCCTGATCATCACCGTGCTCATCAAGATCGTGTTCTTCCCGCTCGCCAACAAGTCGTACGCCTCGATGGCCAAGATGAAGGCGGTGCAGCCGGAGATGATGGCGATCCGCGAGCGCTACGCCGACGACAAGATGAAACAGCAACAGGCGATGATGGAGCTCTACAAGAAGGAGAAGATCAATCCGGTCGCCGGCTGCCTGCCGATCCTCATCCAGATTCC
>JBEVIH010000137.1:0-13023 GCA_040510815.1 Xanthobacteraceae bacterium
CGGTGATCGTGGTCGGTCCCGAGCTCAAGCTCCACCAGTGCGGGCTGCCGAAGAAGATGGCGCTCGAGCTGTTCAAGCCGTTCATCTATTCGCGGCTCGACGCCAAGGGCCTGTCGACCACGGTCAAGCAGGCCAAGAAGCTGGTCGAGAAGGAGAAGCCCGAGGTCTGGGACATCCTCGACGAGGTCATTCGCGAGCACCCGGTGCTGCTCAACCGCGCCCCGACCTTGCACCGCCTCGGCATCCAGGCGTTCGAGCCGGTGCTGATCGAGGGCAAGGCGATCCAGCTGCATCCGCTGGTCTGCGCGGCCTTCAACGCCGACTTCGACGGCGACCAGATGGCCGTGCACGTGCCGCTGTCGCTCGAAGCGCAGCTCGAGGCGCGCGTGCTGATGATGAGCACGAACAACATCCTGCATCCGGCGAACGGCTCACCGATCATCGTGCCGTCGCAGGACATCGTGCTCGGTCTCTACTACCTCTCGATCATGCGCGAGGATCCGCGCCAGAAGAATCCGAAGGTGTTCGGAGACATGGCCGAGATCGAGCACGCGCTGCACGAGCGGGTGATCGATCTCCACACCAAGATCAAATATCGCTGGATCGGCGTGGACGAGAAGGGCAAGCCGGTGCGGCAGTGGTTCGACACCACGCCCGGCCGGGTGATGCTCGGCCAGGTGCTGCCGAGGAGCTCGAAGATTTCCTACGACGTCGTCAACAAGCTGATGACCAAGCGGGAAATCTCCAGCATGATCGATCAGGTCTACCGCCACTGCGGGCAGAAGGAGACGGTGATCTTCTGCGACCGGATCATGGCGCTCGGCTTCCACCACGCCTTCAAAGCCGGCATCTCGTTCGGCAAGGACGACATGGTGGTCCCCAGCACGAAGTGGAAGATCATCGAACAGACCCGCACGCTCGCCAAGGAGTTCGAGCAGCAATACAACGACGGTCTGATCACCCAGGGCGAGAAGTACAACAAGGTGGTCGATGCCTGGTCGAAGTGCACCGAGCAGATCGCCGACGAAATGATGCGCCAGATCTCGTCGGTGGAGCGGATCGAGGGGGGCCGCGAGGCGCAGGTCAACTCGATCTACATGATGGCGCATTCCGGCGCGCGCGGCTCGCCCGCGCAGATGCGCCAGCTCGCCGGCATGCGCGGCCTGATGGCCAAGCCGTCGGGCGAGATCATCGAGACCCCGATCATCTCGAACTTCAAGGAAGGGCTCTCGGTGCTCGAGTATTTCAACTCGACGCATGGCGCCCGCAAAGGCCTCGCCGACACCGCGCTCAAGACCGCCAACTCGGGCTATCTCACCCGCCGGCTGGTCGACGTGGCGCAGGACTGCATCATCACCACCGAGGACTGCGGGACCTCGGCCGGCATCAAGACGCGCGCCATCATCGACGCCGGCCAGGTCGTAGCCTCGCTCGCCAGCCGCATCCTCGGCCGCACCACGGCCGAGGACGTGCGCGACCCGTCATCGCACAAGGTGGTCGTGAAGAAGGGAACCCTGCTCGAAGAGCCGGAGGTCGAGGCGATCGTCGGCGCGGGCGTCCAGGAGCTGCGCATCCGTTCGGTGCTCACCTGCGAGACCACCACGGGCGTGTGCGGCAAGTGCTACGGGCGCGATCTCGCCCGCGGCACGCCGGTCAATATGGGCGAGGCGGTGGGCGTCATCGCCGCGCAGTCGATCGGCGAGCCGGGCACCCAGCTCACCATGCGCACGTTCCACATCGGCGGCGCCGCCCAGATCTCGGAGCAGTCGTTCGTCGAGTCGAACTTCGACGGCAAGATCAAGATCAAGAACAAGAACGTCGTGAAGAACTCCGACGGGCAGAACGTCACGATGGTCCGCAACATGGTGATCGCGGTGCTCGATCCCGACGGCACCGAGCGAGCCATGCACCGCATCCAGTACGGTGCGCGGCTCCTGGTCGACGACGGCGACCAGATCAAGCGCGGCCAGCGCATCGCCGAATGGGACCCCTACACGCGCCCGATCCTCACCGAGGTCGAGGGCTCGGCCGGGTTCGAGGACCTGGTCGAGGGCCAGTCGATGTCGGAGGCGCTCGACGAGTCGACCGGCATCGCCAAGCGCGTGGTCACCGACTGGCGCACCGCCCGCGGGGTGGACCTGCGCCCGGCGATCGTGATCAAGGACAAGCAAAACAAGGTCCTCAAGGTCGCGCGCGGCGGCGAGGCGCGCTACCAGCTCGCCGTCGACGCCATCATCTCGGTCGATCCGGGAGCGCACGTGAAGGCGGGCGACGTGATCGCGCGCATTCCGACCGAGAGCGCCAAGACCCGCGACATCACCGGCGGTCTGCCGCGGGTGGCGGAGCTGTTCGAGGCGCGCCGGCCGAAGGAGGCCGCGATCATCGCGGAAATCTCCGGCACCATCCGCTTCGGCAAGGACTACAAGAGCAAGCGCCGCGTCATCATCGATCCGGGCAAGGGCGAAGAGCCCAAGGAGTACCTGATCCCGAAGGGCAAGCACATCCACCTGCAGGACGGCGACGTGATCGAGAAGGGCGACTTCATCGTCGAAGGCAACCCGGCGCCGCACGACATCCTCGCGATCAAGGGCGTCGAGGAGCTGGCCGGCTACCTGGTCAATGAGATCCAGGAGGTCTACCGGCTGCAAGGCGTGGCGATCAACGACAAGCACATCGAGGTGATCGTCCGCCAGATGCTGCAGAAGGTGGAGATCGACGAGACGGGCGAGACCGAGCTGATCCAGGGCGAGCAGATCGACAAGATCGAGCTCGACGAGGTCAATGCCCGGGTGCGGGCCGAGGGCAAGAAGGAAGCCACCGGCCACCCGGTGCTGCTCGGCATCACCAAAGCCTCGCTGCAGACCCGCTCGTTCATCTCGGCGGCGTCGTTCCAGGAGACCACGCGCGTGCTCACCGAGGCCGCTGTCAACGGCAAGGTCGACACGCTCGAAGGCCTCAAGGAGAACGTCATCGTCGGTCGCCTGATCCCGGCCGGGACCGGCGCCATGATGAACGGGCTGCGCGAGGTCGCCGTCAAGCGCGACGCCCTCATCCTGGAGGAGCGCGAGAAGGAGGCCGCCGCCAAGGCGGCCGCCGAGAAGGTCGAGCCGGCGCAGTTGCCGGCAGCGGAGTAGCAAGGCAATCCGCTATCCGTGCGAACATCAAGGCCGCCCTTCGGGGCGGCCTTTTTCGTGCATTTTCGCGGTGCATCGCGGCGTGGCCCGCGCGTTACTGGTCGGCGTCTCCGTGCGCTGCGGCGCTGCAGCTAAAACAGACATTGCAATGTGAGGATGCACATATTAACCTAAGGTTGTAGATAGGTAGCTATGGTAACAATTGCTTGTAACGCGGCCTGCAGCGAACTCAGGCTTCGGGGGATGTGAGCAGCGCTCCAGGTTCAGGCCCGACCACCCGCGGGAGGTGACCATGAAGAAGCTCCGTGCGCTCGCCCTAGCCGCCGCGTCCATCATCTGCGCGCAATTGTTGGCCTCGTCTGCACCCACGCAAAATGCGCCGTATGGCGGGCATGCCACCTACCTGGATCAGGGTTGGAGCACCGACACCACACGATGGTGGTACTTCCTGACGCAGGGCACCGCGTTCATGCCCTATCCGTGGTTTCTGGCGCTCGAGCAGTCGGCTGGAACCGAACTGTTCAGCGCGCCGGGTCATCTGCAAAGGATGGGCTTCCTGACCGAGCCGCCGGATCAACGATACAATCCTGATGGGCTGCCGGTGGGCTTCGCGAAGGTGACACTCGACAGCGACCGGCAGCGGTACGCCTGCTGGAAAGGCGATTGGGTCGGATTTGCCTGCGCGGCCTGCCATACCGGGCAGATCAACTATCACGGCCAGCAGATCAGGATCGAAGGCGGCGCGGCGCGTCACGACATCGAAGCGTTTCAGCGTGAGCTGAGCAAGGCGCTGATGGCCACGGCCAACGACGATGCCAAGCGTGCCCGATTTGCGCGCCGCATCGTTGCGACCGGGACGGCGACCGGCGTCGATCTTGCGGAGAGATTTGGCTGCTATTTGAAAGCGGTCGGGGAAGATCAGGCGTTTCTGCAGGCGGCACAGGCTGGCAGTGCAGAAGCGCCGACCCCCGCCGGTTTTGGGCGTTTGGACGCGCATGAACGCGGCGTCAACCTGTTCCTCAGCGCGCCGCTCAGGGAACCGAAGAACTATGTTCCGGAAACTGCGCCGGTGAGCTTTCCTGCGCTTTGGGACACGCCCTATTTCGACTGGGTGCTCTATAACGCGGCAATCCGCCAGCCCTTGCCCCGCAACGTCATCGAGGCGCTCGGCGTGCAGGCACCCATCCGACATGAGACGATTTTTGAGCCGCGAATTGCGCACAACCTGGACATGGACAGCATCGTCGCCGGTCAGCGGGCGTTGAATGATCTGAAGTCGCCGGTGTGGCCGGAGGCGATTCTGGGATTGATCGACGTCGCGAAAGCCAACCGCGGAAAGGATCTATACGACCGTCTATGCGTGCGCTGCCATCAGCTCATCGATCGCATGTCGCACGCTCCACGCGACCGGTCCTCGGGCGCGGCAGGCGACATCATCATCCCCACGTTCGATCTGCAGAGCATCGGAACCGACCCGCGGCAGGCGCAAACCTTCGAGCGGCGCAAGGTGACGCTCTCGAAGATCGGCGGGCCCGCGGAAATTGCGAGCTATAGGGCGGGCGAACTGGCGGCCGGGAAGATTTCGAAGCAATGGATCGACGAGTCGCCAGCCAATGCCCGACGGGCCGAGGAGATCAATTTCGGGCGACCACACGAGTTTCGCGCTCTGCTGGCATACCGGGCGCGGCCGCTCAACGGCATTTGGGCGACGGCGCCCTTTCTGCACAACGGCTCGGTGCCTTCGCTTTACCAGCTCCTGCTTCCGGCAAGCCAGCGGAGCAAGGTCTTCTATGTCGGGAATTGGGAGTTCAATCCGGAAACGGTCGGCTTCGAGTCGGACAGTCCGTTCGAGGGGGCCTACAAATACGACGTCTCTCTGCCCGGTAATTCGAACGCCGGACATGAATATGGTACCGATCTGAGCGACGACGATCGCAAAGCGCTCATCGAATTCCTCAAGACGTTGTAATGGCCCGGTTTGGCGGGCAGCGGCGATTCGCGCAAAACGGCGATTTTGCGCCGGGACTCCGGCCTTTGCCGCGCAGACCCGTTTTAACACTATTTCAACGGGATATTACCTGCCGATAAACGAATTTGTACGATCAATATCGAATCGGGATGTTACCCAAGCGCCACAGCGCTGCAACCAAGCAGCAAATTTTCCCGTATTAAGGACCGATCCCCCCAAAAAGCCATTTTGTCCCGATGACTTAATGGAGGGGCCGGTCTCGCCTCAGGCTTGAGCATCCGCATCGCCCGATGGAAACCCTGCTGGTCAAGATCTTCGCGACCGCGCTGGCGCTCAGCCAGGTCGCGACCACGCCGGATTCGGTCAAGACCCAGTTCGACCGCGCGCAGGACCAGCAGCAGGTCGCCAAGCTGCTGCAGGCCGGCTGCACCCATATGCGCAAGGCCTTCGACATCGAGGACATCAACCTCGACGACCTCATCAGCACCGCGATGGAGGATCCGCAGGCGGCCACCGGCGAGATCAAGGCGTTCCGTGGCATCAATTTTGCCGATCTGGTGACCGCCTATCGGCAGTTCTGCAAGAACGAGAAGGTTCCCAAGCCGGCCGCCGACCTCGGCGACGTGATCGATTTCTACAACAAGGCGGCCGCCGACCTCCCGGACCATACCAAGCTCCGAGGACTCAAGCTTCCGGGCGCCAGCATCGTGCTCGACGGCAAGGGCCAGCGCTTCGCGGAAGTGTTCGAGGAGAACCAGCGCCGGGTCTGGGTGGCGCTCGCCGACGTTCCCGAGCACGTGCAGAAGGCGTTCATCGCCGCCGAGGACAAGCGCTTCTACGCGCACAAGGGCATCGACGAGCGCGGCCTGATCCGCGCCTTCATCGGCAATCTTGCGCAGTCCGGCCGCCCGCAAGGCGGCTCCACCATCACCCAGCAGGTGGTCAAGAATCTTCTGGTCGGCGAGGAGCTGACCTACGAGCGCAAGATCCGCGAAATGATCGTGGCGTCGCGGCTCGAGCAGACGCTGAGCAAGCAGCAGATTCTCGAGCTCTACCTGAACTTCGTCTATCTCGGCCGCAGCGCGTGGGGGATCGAGCTCGCGGCGCGCGGCTATTTCGGCAAATCCGTCAAGGCGCTGACGCTCGAAGAGGGCGCGCTGCTGGCGGGGCTGACCAAGGGGCCGAACTACTACAGCCCCGACCGGCAGCCGGGGCGCGCGCAGGAGCGGCTCGCCTATGTGCTCAGCCGCCTGCAGGAGGACGGCGTGATCGGCGCCGACGCGGTGCCCAAGGGGCTGCCGCCGATGCCGACATTGGTGGCCTACGAGCGGCCGCGCCGCGACATCGGCTACCACTTCGTCGATCAGGTCGCCCGCGAAGCCAAGGCGGCGGCCGGCATCCAGGCGATCACCGCCAACTCCTACACCGTGCGCTCCACCATCAATACGCAACTGCAGCGCGCCGTCGAGGAGGCGCTGCAGGACGGTCTGGCGCGCTATGAGCGCAACGCCAACCGGGTCCAGTTCCGGGGCGCCGAGATGAGCCTCGCCAAGGCCGTGCAACGAATCGAGGCGGGCAAGAAGACCGTCGACCGGCGGCCGCCGTGGCAGCAGGCGCTGGCGACTGCCCGGCTCCCGCTCTATGACGTGCACTGGACGCCGGCGGTGATCGTGGAAAAGCCGGGCGGCAAGAAGGGCGAGGCTTGGCGGGTCGGCTTCGCCGATGGGCGCGTGCTGCCGCTTTCGATCGACAACGCCACCGCCCAGCGCAAGCTCGCGCTCCACGACGTGGTCTTCGTTCGCGTGGTCGAGGCAAGAGGCGACGCCAAGAGCAAGACCGCGGCGCGCGCGGAACTGCGGGTGCGGCCGGTCGTGCAGGGATCGGCGGTGGTCCTGGAGAACAAGACGGGACGCATCCTCGCCATGGCGGGCGGCTTCTCTTATCCGATGAGCCAGCTCAATCGCGCCACCCAGGCGCAGCGGCAGCCCGGCTCCGCCATCAAGCCGCTGAGCTATCTCGCGGCGCTGCGCGCCGGCCTGCAGCCCAACACGCTCATCAGCGACGAGCCGATCACCCTGCCGCCGATCGGCGCCGGCATCCGCGCCCGCGAGCAGGACTATTGGACGCCGAGGAACTACGACGGCGGCGGCGGCGGCGTGCTCACGCTGCGTCGCGCGCTCGAGAATTCACGCAATCTGGCAACCGTGCATCTGCTCGACGGGGGCATCGAGGACACGCCGGAGGCGAGCCTCGATCGGCTGTGCGCGCTGGCGATGGAAGCCCAGATCTATCGCGACTGCGTCCGCTACTATCCGTTCGTGCTCGGCGCCCAGCCGGTGCGGCCGATCGATCTCGCGGCCTTCTATGCGGCGATCGCCAACGAGGGGGTGCGCCCCGAGCCGCACGTGATCGACACGGTCGAGCACAACGGCCTGATCATCTATCGGCACGATCCGAAATCGGCGGTGACGATCGGGTCGGTCGACCGGGCCGCCTTCTACCAGCTCAAAACCATGATGCAGGGCGTGCTGCAGCGCGGGACAGCGCGCTCGATCGCGGGCATGGCGCCGTTCGTGGCCGGCAAGACCGGCACCTCCGACAACGAGAACGACGCCTGGTTCGTGGGCTTCACCAATGACGTCACCGTGGCGGTGTGGATCGGCTACGACAACGCCGACGGTAAGCGGCGCACGCTCGGCGGTGGGGCCACCGGCGGCCACACCGCGGTGCCGATCTTCGAGCCGATCATGCAGGCCGTGTGGACGCACGCTGCGCCCAAGGTTGCGCTGGCGCCGCCGTCGCCCGAAGCCAAGCGTGCGCTCTCGTGCCGGTCGATCGATCTCGAATCGGGCGAGGCCCAGCAGGCCGGGATGCCGGCTGGGGGCCGGCCGATCACCGAGTGCTTCCGCATCGACCGGACCGGACGGATTCTCGACACCCAGTATCAGCTCGTGTCGCGCGAGGACGCCTACTACACCCGCGAGCAGCGCTACGGCGTAGGGCCCAACCCGTTCCCATTCTTCTTCGGCTCACCCTACCAGTCGCAGCCCGGCTATTACGACCCGCGCCGCTACAATGGCTACTACCAGGATGGCCAGGGGCGCTATATTCAGGCGCCGCGTGATTCGGCGCCGAGCCAGTACGGGCAGGCACAGCAGTACGGACGCGATCCGCGTGTCCAGGTTCCGCCGCCGCGCGATCCGTATGGACGCCAGTATCGGGAACCGCAGCGCATCGATCCGGGTTACATCTGGGGCCATCGGCCATACTGAAAGACATCCATGATGCGCAGTCTTAGCTCGGTCGCCGTGCTCGCGGGCCTGGCGACGACGGTGGCGGGTTTGACCGCCCCGCTCAATGCGCAGGAATTCCGGATCGAGGAAGCCAGTTCAGTCGCCGGGCTCGCCGTCGAGCAGCTCAAGCCGAAGACGATCGCATTCATCGACCGGGGAGGCGACGAGTTGATCGACCCGGACGCCGGGCTCATCCGGTTCGAGGATTGGGCGCAGGCGAGGGCTGTCCAGAAACAGTTCCTGAGTCCCTATCCGAGCTATGTCGAGCCCTACGTCGAGATCACGGTCGACGGGGTGCGCAAGCGCGTGAAGGAAAAGCTCCATCTGTATGTGGGCCAGGCGCGGTTCGCGCTCGCGCGGGCCCCGGATTCACTCAATCTGGCGAGCTTCGTGGCGCTTCCCTTCGTCGAGCGTATGGATCCCGCCATCAAGCATCGCCTGATCAACTCGGCCGAGGCGATCTCCCCGAAAGACCCGCGCACGGTGCACAACCAGCACCCGTTGCGACGCTGGTGCGAGGCGCGGCCGATCGCGATCTGCGTCCACTCGCGTTATCAGCTCGAGGGCAAGCTGCCGCTCGGGATCCAGATCGCCAACAAGCTGCGCGAGAGCCCCAAGAAGGTCGCCGACTATCTCGAGTTCGAAAGCGAGATGACGGTGCGCTCGCCGGCCGAGGTCGCCGAGATGGGGCTGGCGGCGCTGACCGGACTGGACACGCCTTCGGTCGGCGCGCTCGAGCAGAACATCTTCTACGTCAATCAGATGATGCAGTTCGGCAAGCTGCTCGCCGTGTTCCAGCGCCATCCGGGCGACGCCAACCGGACGGTCGTCACCGTGTTCATGGCGCTCGCGATCGAGTCGGCGATCCTGACCAAGAAAAAGGAATACGCGAACGTGCCGGTGCTGCGGAACCTGGTGCCCGCGCAGGTGCTGGCCGGCAAGAGCTCGTTCAACAGCGGCAGCTCGATCAGCGCCGGATTGCCGGTCTATGCCCGCAACCAGGCCAAGGCGATCGCGGCGCTGCTCGAGCGCAAGTAACGGCCAACTCACGGCGATTTCCGGCGTTTCGTCACACGTTTTGCGCCCGGCAGGATTGACGCCGCGGGCGTGAGAAACCCCCGGCCGATCAGCGAAAACCCTCGATTTTTCGGCCCTTTGCGCCTTGACTTCGCCCCACCCCGCCGATACATACCGCCCACTTTTCGGCAGGCGGTGAGCTTCGCTTGCTCGGAACGGCGTCCCCGAACCCCGCTAAACCATTGAGATCGTTGAGGTCTCCTTCGGCTGCGGATGGGTGTCACCAGCCTCGAGGGATGAAGCTCAGACGCTGCCTCTGACGACTGTCAGATTGAGAAGTGCACGACCGCTTCGCGTTCAAGCGCGGCGTGGTCCTCTGTGAACGGGTGAGCGCCGAACGCACCGGAAGCGGATGGCGCTCGTCCGTTTGCGCGCGTTGGACAAGGGATTGAAGGCGAAACGATGCCGACCATCAACCAGTTGATCCGCAAGCCGCGGGTCACGCAGCACGCCAAGAAGAAGGTGCCTGCGCTGCAGCAGAGCCCACAGAAGCGCGGCGTATGCACGCGCGTCTACACCACCACGCCGAAGAAGCCGAACTCGGCGCTGCGCAAGGTGGCGAAGGTGCGCCTGACCAACGGCTTCGAGGTGATCGGCTACATCCCGGGCGAGGGCCACAATCTGCAGGAGCATTCGGTGGTGATGATCCGCGGCGGCCGCGTCAAGGATCTGCCCGGCGTGCGCTACCACATTCTGCGCGGCGTGCTCGATACGCAGGGCGTGAAGAACCGCAAGCAGCGCCGATCGAAATATGGAGCAAAACGACCCAAGTGACGGGTCGTTTTGCATAACTAAAGAGACAGAGCGATGTCCCGCCGTCACAGCGCCGAGAAGCGAGAGATCAACCCCGATCCCAAATACGGGAATCTGGTGGTCTCGAAGTTCATGAACTCGATCATGCACGCCGGCAAGAAGTCGGTGGCCGAGAACATCGTCTACGGCGCGCTCGACATCATCGAGGGCAAGACCAAGCAGAACCCGATCTCGGTGTTCGAGCAGGCGCTCGACAACGTCATGCCGACGATCGAGGTGCGCTCGCGGCGCGTCGGCGGCGCCACCTACCAGGTGCCGGTCGAGGTTCGCACCACCCGAAGGCAGGCGCTCGGCATCCGCTGGATCATCTCGGCGGCGCGCGAACGCAACGAAAAGACGATGACGGAGCGGCTCTCGGCCGAGCTGCTCGACGCATCCAACAGTAGAGGAAACGCCGTGAAGAAGCGCGAGGACACGCACCGTATGGCGGAGGCCAACCGGGCTTTCTCGCACTACCGCTGGTGAGGGCGAAGGGAGAGACGAAGGACAGACCATGCCCCGCAGCCATCCGATCGAGGACTACCGCAACTTCGGCATCATGGCCCACATTGATGCCGGCAAGACCACGACGACCGAGCGGATCCTCTATTACACCGGCAAGAGCCACAAGATGGGCGAGGTGCACGACGGCGCCGCCACCATGGACTGGATGGAGCAGGAGAAGGAGCGCGGCATCACCATCACGTCGGCCGCCACCACCGCGTTCTGGAGGGACCACCGGCTCAACATCATCGACACGCCCGGCCACGTCGACTTCACCATCGAGGTCGAGCGCTCCCTTCGCGTGCTCGACGGCGCCGTCTGCGTGCTCGATTCCAACCAGGGCGTCGAGCCGCAGACCGAGACGGTCTGGCGCCAGGGCGACAAGTACAAGGTCCCGCGCATCGTCTTCGCCAACAAGATGGACAAGATCGGCGCGGACTTCTTCCAGTGTCTCAAGGATATCGTCGAGCGGCTGGGCGCCAAGCCGGTGGCGATCCAGCTCCCGATCGGGAGCGAGCAGCAATTCAAGGGCATCATCGACCTCGTCCGCATGAAGGCGGTCGTCTGGGACGACGAGTCGCGCGGCGCCAAGTATCACGATGAAGACATCCCGGCCGACATGGTCGAGCAGGCCATGGAATACCGCGAGAAGATGATCGAGGCCGCGGTCGAGCTCGACGACGACGCTATGGCCGGCTATCTCGACGGCAAGGAGCCCGACGAGGCGACGCTCAAGCGCCTGATCCGCAAGGCCGTGATCACCGGCGCGTTCTTTCCGGTGCTTGCCGGCTCCGCCTTCAAGAACAAGGGCGTGCAGCCGCTGCTCGACGCGGTCGTGGACTATCTGCCGTCGCCGCTCGACGTGCCGCCGATCAAGGGTATCGACCACAAAGGCAACGAGATCGTGCGCAAGCCGGACGACGACGAGCCGTTCGCAGGGCTCGCCTTCAAGATCATGGACGATCCGTATGTCGGCACTATCACCTTCTGTCGCATCTATTCCGGCACGATGTCGAGCGGCACCGGCGTCATCAATTCCACCAAGGACCGCAAGGAGCGCATCGGCCGCATGCTGCTGATGCACGCCGATGAGCGCGAGGACATCAAGGAGGCTTACGCGGGCGATATCGTGGCGCTGGCGGGCCTCAAGGAGGTGCGCACCGGCGACACGCTGTGCGATCCGCAGAAGTCGGTCATCCTCGAGAAGATGGAATTCCCCGACCCGGTCATCGAGATTGCGATCGAGCCGAAGTCGAAGGCCGACCAGGAGAAGCTCGGCGTCGCGCTCGCCAAGCTGGTGGCCGAGGACCCCTCGTTCCGCGTCTCGACCGACCAGGAGTCGGGCCAGACCATCATCAAGGGCATGGGCGAGCTACATCTCGACATCAAAGTCGATATCCTCAAACGGCCCCCGTACAAGGTCGAGGCCAATATCGGCGCGCCGCAGGTCGCCTATCGCGAGAGGATCACCAGACCGGTCACGGTCGATCACGTCCACAAGAAGCAGACCGGCGGCCACGGCCAATTCGCGCGTGTCAAGATCGTCGCCGGGCCGAGCGAGCCCGGCAAGAGTTTCGAGTTCGAGAACGAGGTCGTCGGCGGCAATGTGCCGAAGGAGTATATCCCGGCGGTCGAGAAGGGGCTCGAATCGGTGCTCGGCTCCGGCGTGCTCGCGGGCTTCCCGGTGGTCGATCTCAAGGTCACGCTGATCGACGGCGCCTATCACGACGTCGATTCGTCGGCGATGGCGTTCGAGATCGCGGCGCGCATGGCGTTGCGCGAGGCGCTGCAGAAGGGCGCGCCGGTCCTGCTCGAGCCGATCATGAAGGTAGAGGTGGTGACGCCGGAGGACTACACCGGCTCGGTTATCGGTGACCTCAATTCCCGGCGCGGGCAGATCCAGGGCCAGGACAGGCGCGGCAACGCCAACGTCGTCAACGCGATGGTGCCGCTCGCCAACATGTTCGGCTATGTGAGCAATCTGCGTTCCATGTCGCAGGGGCGTGCCACCTTCACCATGCAATTCGACCACTACGCGGAAGTGCCGCGGGCGGTCGCCGAAGAAATCCAGGCGAAGTTCGCCTGACCTGAGTAGCACCACAGGACGCAACGGAGAGTCCCATGGCCAAAGAGAAATTCAACCGCAACAAGCCGCATTGCAATGTGGGGACGATCGGGCATGTCGACCACGGCAAGACGACGTTGACGGCGGCGATCACCAAGATCCTGGCCGAGAAGGGTCAGGCGACGTTCA
>JBEVIH010000138.1:0-20576 GCA_040510815.1 Xanthobacteraceae bacterium
GGCGCTCGACGCGATCGCGACCGCGACGCCGAACCGCTCGTTCACCGCAATTGCTCCTTTACCGAGTCGCGGGAGAGCCCGATCATGGCGATAGCCGTGGCTCGATCAACTACCAGGCAGGTAATCTTGAACCTTGACGCAAGCTTCGCATCGCGGCTGCGGTGGTGGCGAACGCGCCGGGGCTTGTCCCAGCTCGAGCTTGCCAGCGTGGCGGACATCTCCCAGCGCCATGTGAGCTTCCTCGAGATCGGACGGACCACGCCGTCGCGTGACATGGTGCTGCGGCTCGCGGCGGCCTTGGAGCTTCCGTTCCGCGAGCAGAACGCACTGCTGCTGGCAGCCGGCTACGCACCGGTCTGGCGCGAAAGCGCGCTCGGCGCGCCCGCGCTTGCCGTGGTCAATCGTGCGCTCGACTACATGCTGGCGCACAGGAGCCGTATCCCGGATATGTGGTCGACCGCCGCTGGAACCTGCTGCGCGCCAACCTGGCCGGCCAACGGCTTGTCGGATTCCTGACCGACAGCCCGCCGCGGGAGCCCGATCCGGCCGCGCCTGTCAATTTCGCGGACGCGCTGGTCGCGCCGAATGCGCTGCGGCCGTTGATCGTCAATTGGCGCGAGGTCGCCGGGTATTTCGTTCGCGGCGTGCGCGCCGATGCGCTGGCCGACGGCAGCGACCAGACCGCCGCGCTTCTCGATCGTCTGCTCGGCTACCCCGACGTTCCCGGCGTCGCGCAGACGCTCTCGATCGAGGACACGCAGGAGCCGATCCTCACGATCCATTTCCGCAAGGGCGAGACTTCGCTCAGGCTGTTCACGGCCCTTGCGACGCTGGGCACCCCACTCGACGTGACCGTTCAGGAGATCCGCATCGAGTGCTTTTTCCCCGCCGACACGGCGACCGCCGACATCTTCAAACGATGGGCTCGCAATCCACCCTGACGGGACGCGGCCGCACCCGGCTCAGGTTTCCACCGGCTGGCCGCTCAATTGCTCGGCCTTCGCCTTGCCGGCGTCGGCCACCATGAATTGGGTCCGGGCGAGCTCGGCGAAGTGCCCGCCGAGCCGCATCAGCTCGTCGAAGCTGCCGCTCTCGATCACGCGGCCGCCCTGGAACACCAGGATGCGGGTGGCATTGCGGATGGTGGCGAGCCGATGCGCGATCACGAAGGTCGTGCGGTTCTTCATGACCTCGGCGAGCGCCTTTTGCACCTTGGCCTCGGTGAGCGCGTCGAGCGCGCTGGTCGCCTCGTCGAGGATCAGGATCGGCGGGTCCTTGAGCAGCGCGCGCGCGATCGACAGCCGCTGGCGCTCGCCGCCCGAGAACATCCGCCCGCGCTCGCCGGCCACTGCCTCGAAGCGGTCCGGATTGCGCTCGATCACGTCCATGACTTGCGCGCGCTCGCAGGCGCTGCGCATCTCCTGCTCGGTCGCGTCCGGCTTGCCGACCCGCAGGTTCTCGGCGACCGAGCGGTTGAACAGCAGCACCTCCTGGAACACGACGCCGATGTTGCGCCGCAGCCCCGTCAGCGTGAACGCGCGGATGTCCCTGCCGTCGATGTTCACCGCGCCCGACTGCGGATCGAAGGCGCGGTGGAGCAGCGCCAGCGCCGTCGATTTGCCGGCGCCGGTGGCCCCGACCAGCGCCACGGTCTCGCCCGGCAGCGCCGTGAAAGAGAGGTCGGCGACGGCGGCCCGTTTGCCGTCATACGAATAGGAGACGTCCTTGAACTCGACCAATCCGCGCAGGCGGCCGGGGTCGGTCGCGTCGGGGCGATCGCGCACCGTCGGCACGGTGTCATAGACCTCGAAGAATTCCTGCAGCCGCGGCGCCTCCATCACCATGGTGTTGGCGAAGTGGACCGCCTGCTCGAGCTTGCCGATCATCAGCGTGGCATAGCCCATGAAGGTGACGATCTCGCCGACCGTGGTGAGGCCGTTGACGTAGAACCAGACGCCGAGGATCAGGATCGACAGCATGGTCAGCGTGGTCGCCGCCCGGGTCATTACCGTCGCCAGCGCCCACCAGCCCAGCACCGGCAACTGGGCGCCGAGCACCTCGTCGCCCATCTTCTTCATGCCGGCCACTTCCGATTCGATGCGGGCGAAGCTCTGCACTAGCGCAATGTTTCCCAGCGTGTCGGTGGTGCGCTCGGCCACGTCGCTGTAGTAGCCCTCGACCGTGCTTTGCAGGGTCTGGCTCTTGTTGACGACCAGTGCGATCAGCAAAGAGAACACGCCGCACAGCACGATCAACGCCAGGCCATAGCGCCAGTTCATGAACAGGGTCAGCGGCAGCAGGAAGAGCAGCGAGATGAAGCTCGCGAAGTGCTCGCGGAAGAACGCCAGCCACAGCCCCCACAGCGTGTTGGTGCCGATGATCATCACCTTCATCAGCCGCCCGGAATGCGAGCCGGTGTGGTAGCTCAGCGGCAGCTGCAGCACGTGCTCGAAGAACATGGTTCGCACCACCTGGTACTGGCGGTGGGCGAGGCGGTCGGCGTGGAGCGCCACCAGGGTGCTGCAGACGATGCCGAACAGCGCGAAGCCCACCCAGACGCCGACCAGCAGCATCAAATCCTGCCAGTTCAATTGCGCAGACCGGCCCTGGGAGTCCGCCAGCAGGTTGACGATGCGTCCGAACAGCCACGGCTCGGCGAACATGGCGGTGGCGATCGCCAGATTGGCGCCGGCGAGCATCCAGCCCAAACGGGCCTCGCGCCCGAGCATTTCAAGCACGCGGATGTAGAGGCGAAGGAATTTCATGAGGCCGACATCGGCAGGGGCAAACGCCGCTTTGTTCCCGGAGGACCAGTTCCAATGCCCGGGAAAAGCACTCTAACGCAACGCCGCGCCACTTGTTCCCGGTAGGAGGACGCTAAACCCCGGCAAAAAAGCAATCTAGGGCACTGCCGCGGCCCCGCAACGAGGCGCTCGCGGGCAGCTCGGCCGGCGGCACCCCGGCCGGGGCGTCCGGCAACGAGCAGAGATACAATATTTGCCGACTTCAACTTGGATGACAACGTTTATTGCTGCCCGCCCTAACCGAGAAGTGATTATATCTATTCACTATTTGCGAATACCATAGAGACTGACTATCTGCTCGAATGTCGTCGCTCTCACGGATGGATGGGACTCTGCGAGGGGGCGCGTTGAACGCGACAACGTCGAGGGCTGGAATGCAAAACATCCCGACTGACCTACTGCGCACGCTGGTTGCGGTCGTCAACCTGCGCAGCTTCACCAAGGCGGCGCAATCGTTGGGCGTCACCCAGCCGGCGGTGAGCGCGCAGATCAAGCGGCTGCAGTTTCTGCTCGGCTACGATCTGCTCGACAAGAGCGCGCCGGGCGTGAGCCTCACGCCGCGCGGCGAGATCGTCGTCAACTACGCGCGGCGGATGTTGTCGATCAATGACGAGATCGTGCATCTGACCGGCGGACGGCCGTCGGCGCAAACGCTGCGGGTGAGCATCCCGGGCGATTTTGCCGGCTCCCGAATACCCCAGACGCTCGCCGACTTCCGCAAGCGCTGGCCCGACGTCCGTTTCAACGTCAGCGCCACCAGCTTCGACAACATGCTGCGCGATCTCAAGCAGGGCGATCTCGATCTCGCGGTCGCGATCTCCAAAGCCAAGCCCACCATCGAGGCGCGGCATCTCTGGATC
Organism: Xanthobacteraceae bacterium; assembly: GCA_040510815.1. Lineage (GTDB taxonomy): Bacteria > Pseudomonadota > Alphaproteobacteria > Rhizobiales > Xanthobacteraceae > VAZQ01. The sequence continues at coordinate 3,665 of JBEVIH010000138.1, forward strand.
GACCGGGCGGTGTGGGTGCGCAGCGACGCCACCACCCTCGACCCGGACGGCCCGGTGCCGCTGGTGTCGTTCGGCGAAGACTGCTCCTGCCGCTATACGGCGGTGCATGCGCTGCACCGGGTCGGGCGCGATTGCGATTTCGTGTTCACGGCCCGCAGCGTCCGCAGCCTGGAGGCGGCGGTGGCCGCCGGTTTGGGCGTGATGGTGCTGCCGCGCTCACGGGTCGCGCAGACCAGCCTGTCGATCTGGGAGGATGCGCCGCTGCCGGAGCTGCCCGAGCTCTATTGCGGAATCTTCCTGCGCGAAGGCGGCAACCGGGCGGCGCTCGAGGAGCTCGCCGACGAGATCGCGTTGGTGCTCCGCCCGCGGCTCGAGGTGACGGACGGCGGAAATGCCGCCGTACCGGAAGTTTCGCCGGCGGCAGCGTCCGGGTCCGGCTAGTCGCTCCGAAGTCCGAGGATCGCGGCGAACCCGCGTCAATTGACCTTGCGCTCGGCGGCCGGCGGCAGGAACGAGGCGTCGAAGATATCCTCCGGCTTGGGCTTGGCCTTGAACGTGTAGGTGAGCGCGATCTGCTCGATCGACTCCTCCATCCGCGTCGCCGCCACCGCGCCAAAGCCGTCGGCGCGCACTTCCGGGGTGAGGATGTTGTCCCTGATCGCCATGCGCAGGCGCTCGAGCTCGACCTCCCGCTTGGCGGCATCGTCGCGCTTGACGATCGACTCGACCGCGTCGGCGGGCCGCCTGATCGTCTCCTTCATGCCCTTCAGAAACGCGTGCAGGAACGCCTTGACCGCCTCCGGCTTCTCGGCGGCGAACTTGGAATTCACGATGATGGCATTGCCGTAGAGCTTGAGCCCGTAATTCGCCATCGGCAGCAGCACGACGTCATCGACCGGCACGCCGCGGTCCTTGAGATCGACATAGATCCGGAACGAGAAGCCCAACACGGCGTCGAGCTGTCCGGCGGCAAGCATCGGCGCGCGCACCGGTGTGGCGATGTTTTCGATCGTCACTTTCGAGATCTCGATGCCGTTGAGCTTGGCGAACAGCGGCCACTGGGCGAAGGTGCTGCTCGTCGTCGGCGCGCCGAGCTTCTTGCCTTCGAGATTCTTCGGCTCGGTGACGCCGCGGCTGCGGCGCCCCAGGACCGCGTAGGGCGGCTTGTTGTAGACCATGAACACCGCCTTGACCGGCGCCGACGGGTTGTGGTCGCGGTATTTGATCAGCGCGTTGATGTCGGCGAAGCCCATCTCGTAGGCCCCGGAGGCGACGCGAGTGATCGACTCGGTCGCGGTCCCGCTGGCGGCCTCGTCGACGGTCACCTCGAGGCCGGCGGCGCGGTAGTAACCCCTGTCGTGAGGAAACAGGAAAAGCCCGGCCGGACCTTCCAGCCGTCCATCGAGCGAGAACTTGACGTTGGTCTGCGCCGCGGCGGGCAAAGCGATGACGAGCGCGAGCGCCGCAACAGCCAGACGTGCGGCCCAACGAAGCCGCATGAGGTCAAGGGGGCCCATGGGTCGCCGTACTCCTCTACAATCGTCGGCTCCCGCCTGGCCCCACCGCGATCAACCGATCCCGTCAGATAAAGAACAGGATGGCGCCAAGAGCAAGGCAAGATCGCGCTGCGAGAGCTGCCTTCACAACGTTTCCAACACCGCCCCCGGCCCGGTCATCCCCGGTGCGATCGATTCCCGGGCTCGACGACCTGAACCGCCGTTAACATATATCGACGTGAGGCCACGCCGGACCCGCGCATGACTCCAGATACGCAGCTTGCCCCCGCCCCGGACGCAGACGCGCGACCGGTGTTCGCGGCCCCCTATGCGCCGCCCGACCAGGCGATCGCGGCGGGCCTGCTGGCCCAGGCGTCCCGCCCGGCCGAGGCCGAGCGTCGCATCGAGAGCTACGCCACCCGGCTGATCGAGGGCATCCGCGCCCGCACCGGCGGGCTCGGCGGCATCGAGGATTTCCTGCACGCCTATTCGCTGTCCACCAAGGAGGGGCTGGCGCTGATGGTGCTGGCGGAGGCGCTGCTGCGGGTGCCCGACGCCGCCACCGCCGACCGCCTGATCGAGGACAAGCTCGCCACCGGCGACTGGTCGACCCACGACGTGCGATCGAGCGCCTTGCTGGTGACGGCCTCGGCCTGGACGCTGGGCGTCACCGCCCGCATCATCCATCCGGGCGAGACGCCGGAGAACATCCTCGAAAGCCTGGTCAAGCGGCTGGGCCTTCCGGCGGTGCGCACGGCGACCCGCCAGGCAATGCGGCTCCTGGGCTCCCATTTCGTGCTCGGGCAGACCATCGAGGAGGCGCTGCGGCGGGCGGGCCGGCACCGCGATCTGCGCTATTCGTTCGACATGCTGGGGGAGGGCGCGCGCACGCGGGCGGACGCCGAGCGCTATCTTGCGGCCTATGCGTCCGCGATCGAGGCGATCGGCGCCAGCGCCGGGGACGGCGCGCTTCCCAATCGCCCCGGCATCTCGGTCAAGCTCTCGGCGCTGCACCCGCGCTTCGAGGCGGTCTCGCGCCGCCGCGTGCTGGCCGAGCTGGTGCCGGACCTGATCGAGCTCGCCCGCAAGGCGCGCCGGCACGACCTCAATTTCACCGTCGACGCCGAGGAGGCGGATCGGCTGGAGCTCACCCTCGAGGTGATGGCGGCGGTGCTCGCCGATCGCTCGCTGCGCGGCTGGGAGGGCTTCGGGCTCGCCGTGCAGGCCTACCAGAAGCGCGCGCCGGCGGTGATCGATTGGCTGGTGGACACCGCGCACGCGCTCGGACGCCGGCTGACGGTGCGGCTGGTCAAGGGCGCCTATTGGGACACCGAGGTCAAGCGCGCCCAGGAGCGCGGTCTCGCCGACTATCCGGTGTTCACCCGCAAGGCGATGACCGATCTCTGCTACGACGCCTGCGCGCGCCGGCTGCTGGCGGCGCGTCCGCGCCTCTATCCGCAATTCGCCACCCACAACGCGCTCACGGTGGCGAGCGTGATCGAGGACGCCGGCGGCGTCGAAGGCTACGAGTTCCAGCGCCTGCACGGCATGGGCGAGGCGCTCTACGAGCTCCTGCTCGCCGATCACCCCGCGGCTGCCTGCCGGGTCTACGCTCCGGTCGGCGGTCACCGCGATCTCCTGGCCTATCTGGTGCGGCGGCTGTTGGAGAACGGCGCGAACTCGTCGTTCGTGTCGGTTGCCGCCGATCCGTCGGTGCCGATCGCCACCATCCTGCGCCGGCCGCAGAGCTGGATCGGCGATCCGGCGCACGCCCGCCATCCGAAGATTCCGCTGCCGCGCGATCTCTACGCGCCCGAGCGGGTCAATTCGTCCGGCGTCGAGTTCGGCGATCGCGCGAGTCTCGACGCGCTGCTGGCGCAGGTCGGCAGCGCCGAGGCGCCGACCGAGGCGGTGCCGCTCATCGCCGGCGTCGCGCTTGCCGGCAGCGCGCGCCCGCTGCGCTCGCCGATCGACGCTGCGACCATCGGCCGCGTCCGCGAAGCCGACGCTGGCGGCGCGGCGGCCGCCATGGCGGCGGCGCAGGCGGGCTTCGCCGCCTGGGCCGAGACGCCGATCGAGACCCGCGCTGCCGCGCTCGAACGCGCCAGCGATCTCCTGGAGGCGGGGCGTGGCCGGCTGCTCGCCCTGCTGCAGTCGGAAGGCGGCAAGACCCTCGACGACGCGGTGGCGGAAGTCCGCGAGGCGGTCGACTTCTGCCGCTACTACGCGGTCGAGGGGCGCCGCGCGCTCGCCCCGCAATCGATGCCCGGGCCGACCGGCGAGAGCAACGAGCTCCGCTATCGCGGCCGCGGCGTCTTCGTCTGCATCAGCCCGTGGAATTTTCCGTTGTCGATCTTCCTCGGCCAAGTCAGTGCCGCGCTGGTCGCCGGCAATACGGTGGCGGCCAAGCCCGCCGAGCAGACGCCGCTGATCGCCGCCGAGGCGGTGCGAATTCTTCACCAGGCCGGCATCCCGGCGAGCGCGCTTCAACTCGTGCCCGGCGACGGCAAGGTGGGCGCGGCGCTGGTTGCCGACCGGCGCGCCGCCGGGGTCTGCTTCACCGGCTCGACCGAGGTCGGCCGCGCGATCAACCGGGCGCTGGCCGCCAAGGACGCCGCGATCGTGCCGCTGATCGCCGAGACCGGCGGCATCAACGCGATGATCGTCGATGCGACCGCGCTGCCCGAGCAGGTCACCGACGACGTGGTGGCCTCCGCCTTCCGCTCGGCCGGCCAGCGCTGCTCGGCGCTGCGGCTGTTGTGCGTGCAGGAGGACGTGGCCGACCACGTGATCGGGATGATCGCGGGCGCGGCGCGCGAGCTTAAGCTCGGCGATCCGCACGATCCCGCGACCCATGTCGGGCCGGTGATCGACGCCGAGGCCAAGGACAAGCTCGATCGCTGGATCGCCGGCATGGACGCACAAGGCCGCGTGCGCTTTCGCTGGGATGCCGACCGGGCGCTGCCGGCGGCCGGCAGCTATGTGCCGCCGGCGATCATCGCGCTCGATCGGGCGCGTGACCTGAAGGAAGAAGTGTTCGGCCCGATCCTGCACGTGGTGCGCTGGCGCGCCAATTCGCTCGATGCGCTGATCGACGACATTGCCGCCAACCAGTATGGCCTCACGCTCGGCATTCACTCGCGCATCGATGCCACCGTCGAGCACGTCGTGGCACGGCTCGCGCACGGCAACGTCTACGTCAACCGCAACATGATCGGAGCGGTGGTAGGCACCCAGCCGTTCGGCGGCACCGGCCTTTCCGGCACCGGACCCAAGGCCGGCGGCCCGAACTATCTGCGGCGGTTCGTCACCGAGCAGGTGGTGACGATCAACACCGCGGCGGCGGGCGGCAATGCGAGCCTGCTGGCGACGGAGGAGTGAATCCTGGAAAACATTTTCCCGACCTCGCAGCCGAAAAACGATTCTGAACGTTCGTTACTCTACGTCTGAACGCCCGTTACTCTACATTGCAAAAATATAATCCGGCGGCGGCCTCATCGCGCCGCGACCTTCGCCTAGATTGAACGTTGATCCGCCGTTGAGCGGAACAACCAAACGAGGGCGAACCCATGCGTATGTTGACGAGCCGCGCGATCACCGCCGCAGCGGCGGCTGCGATCGCACTGAGCACGATGACCATTCAACCGGCCGCTGCCGGCTCGCGTCATGGCAACGACGCCGCGGCGCTGGCGGCCTTCGCGGCCATCTTCGGAACGGTCGCGGCGATCATCGCGGCCGAGCAGCAGCGCGACAGCTATTCGTACTCCCATGGCCCGGTCTATGGCGGGCCGGTGTATGGCGGCCCGCCGCATGGGCCTTACCGGCACTGGCAGCAACGCCGCCATCCCTACGGGCACCATCGGTGAGGCGAGGCGTGTGAGTGCGTACGCGTGTGAGTGCTGCGTAGGTGTACGCGTAGGCCGGCGCCGCCCGCGGTGGCGCCGGCCTGTTTTTTGCGGCGCAGTACAGCCCCGTATTGACCACAATCGTTAACACATTCGTCGCCGGATAGGTTTATTGTGGCCCGGAATGGCTGATTCGCTCGACCGCCTTTACCAGGCTGTTGTCGCCGCCGAGCGCGCCGATCCGGCGACCTCGCGGACAGCGCGATTGCTGCGCGCGGGCCGCGGCAAGATGGCCAAGAAGCTCGCCGAAGAGGCGATCGAGGTCGTCATCGACGCGATGAACGGCCAGACCGACGCGGTCGTCAAGGAAAGCGCCGACCTCCTCTACAATCTGGTGGTGCTCTGGGTGGCGGCCGGCGTCCAGCCCAAGGACGTCTGGGCCGAGATGGAGCGCCGCGAGCGGCTGATGGGGATCGCCGAAAAGCTTCCGAAGCATGCGGTCGACGCCGGCGCGCGACGCAAGATCGTCGCGCTCGACCGCAGCCGCGCTCGCAAGCGGCACTGAACCGCACGGACAACGGACGACTGAGGACGATGCGGCGGCCGAATGTCCGCCTCCGTCGACAGCGTCGGTTGTCCGTCGTCCGCCGGCTGTCCTGCGTTGCCGTTGCCGCATGGACAATCGGCGGTCCCGCCGCTAAGCAAGCCCGCCATGCTTCGCCGCCTTTACGACTGGTGCATCGCCGCCGCCGGCAAACCGCACGCGTCCTGGATCATGGGAACGATCTCGTTCGTCGAGAGCTCGTTCTTCCCGATCCCGCCGGACGCCATGCTGATCCCCATGTCGCTCGCGCGACCCGACAAGGCGTATTTCTACGCGACCTTGTGCACCGTCACTTCGGTGGCGGGTGGCGTGCTCGGCTATTTCATCGGCGCCGTGCTCTACGACTCGGTCGGGCTGTGGCTCATCCAGCTCTATGGCTATGGCAACAAGGTCGAGGCGTTCCGCTCGTCCTATGCCGAGTGGGGCGGCTGGATCATCCTGATCAAAGGCGTGACCCCGATCCCTTACAAGATCGTGACCATCGCCTCCGGCTTCGCCGGCTACAATCTATTGATGTTCGTGCTGCTGTCGTTCGTCGCGCGCGGCATGCGATTTTTTCTCTTCGCTTTCCTGCTCAACCGCTACGGCGCGCAGGCGCGGGCGATCATCGAGGAGCGGTTGGGATTTTGGGTGACGATCAGCACGATAGTGCTGGTGATCGGCATCATCGCGGCGGTCTATCTGTTCTGACGGTTCCATCGTTCCTCAATTTCGCCATCCGACGCACGCAGCTTGCAGGTGGCTGTATGTCAGCGGGATCGGGATGACCAGCCGTCGGGGAAGCATTCGCCTTTGGAGCTCATCGGCCGCGGCGTGCGCGGCGGTCGGCGCTTACCTGCTGTTCGCCGTCGCTTCGGCGCCGGCGCAGGACCCCCAGACGCAGGCTCCGCCCGTCGATCCACCGCCGGCCGCACAGGCGCCGAGCCCGAGCTACCAGCCGGGCTTCATCGACGCCGTCGGCCGCTGGCTGGAGGAGGGCGCGGCCAAGCTCAAATCCGAGATGCAGGGTGCGCAGGAGAATCTCGACAAGCTCGGCAGCCAGGCACGCGACGCCGCCAAGGATGTCACCACCGGGATCCTCGCGTTGCCGGGCTCGCGCGTGGTGAGCGGACGCGTGCGCTGCGAAGCCGCGCCGAATGGCGCCCCCGACTGTCTCACCGCAGCCAACAGCGTGTGCCAGAGCAAGGGTTTCCAGACCGGCAAGAGCCTCGACACCCAATCCGAGCAGAAATGTCCGGCGCGGCTCCTGCTCCAGGGACGAGCGCCGAACGACACGGATTGCAAGATCGAGATGTTCGTGACCCGCGCGGTCTGCCAGTGACGGCCGCCCGCGTGCTATGACTCTCCCGCGGCCTCCCGCCCGGATCGGGCGGAACGAGGCTCGTGTCACCGAGGGTCGTTCGTGAATCTTCACGCCATGCTGCTCGAACGGGAAGCCGCCGGCCGGCCCGTCACCGTCGGCCTGATCGGCGCCGGCAAGTTCGGAACCATGTTCCTGGCGCAGGCGCGCTCGACGCGCGGGCTCCACGTAGTCGGCGTCGCCGACCTCGACGTGGCGCGCGCCAAACGCCAGCTGCGCGGCGCCGGCTGGGACGAGCCGACCATTTCCGCGGCCTCGCTCGGCGACGCTTGCAAGACCGGCCGCACCAACGTCACGCCCGACGCGGACGCCTTGATCGCGTTTCCGGAGATCGAGGTGATCGTGGAAGCGACCGGGGTTCCGCCCGCCGGTATCCGCCACGCCTTGCGCGCGATCGCCCACGGCAAGCACATCGTCATGGTCAACGTCGAGGCCGATGCGGTCGCCGGCCCCCTGCTGGCGCGCAAGGCGAAAAGCGCGGGCGTCGTCTACAGCCTCGCCTGGGGCGACCAGCCGGCGCTGATCTGCGAGCACGTCGACTGGGCGCGCGCCTGCGGCTTCAAGGTGGTCGCCGCCGGCAAGGGCACGCGCTACGAGCCGCACTATCACCGCTCCACCCCCGACACCTTGTGGGACATCCTCGACAAATATCTGCGGATCGAGGATCGCAATTCGATCAATCCGAAGATGTTCAACAGCTTCGTCGACGGCACCAAGTCGGGCATCGAGATGACCGCGGTCTGCAACGCCACCGGCCTCGTCCCGCAGAGCGAAGGCCTGGGCTTCCCGCCGGCCACGCGCTTCGAGCTCGCCGAGGTGTGCAAGCCGCGGGCGGCGGGAGGCACGCTCGAGAAGGAGGGCGTCACCGAGGTCGTGTCCTCGGTCTACCGCGACGGCCGCGACGTGCCGCATCATCTCGCGCTCGGCACCTACGTGGTGTTCGAAGGCGAGAGCGACTACGCCCGCCGCTGTTTCTCCGAATACGCGATGCTGCCCGACAGCAGCGGGCGCTACGCCGCGCTCTATCGTCCGATCCACATGATCGGGCTCGAGCTCGGCGTGTCGGTGGCGAGCGCGGCGCTGCGCAACGAGCCGACCGGCGCTCCGACCGGCTTCCGCTCCGACGTCGCCGCCACCGCCAAGCGCGCGCTCAAGGCCGGCGAGGTGCTCGACGGCGAGGGCGGCTTCTGCGTCTGGGGCAAGCAGGTTCCGGCCGAGCGCTCGCTCGCCGAGGGTCTGCTGCCGCTCGGGCTGGCGCACGACGTGCGGCTCAAGTGCGACGTCGCCGAGGGCCAATGCCTGACGTGGAGCGACGTCGCCTATGACGAAACCGACTTCGCCGTGAAGGTGCGCCGCGAGATGGAAGCGGCGTTCGCGCGGCCGAATGCGCCCTCGTCATCGTCCGCGAAAGCGGGCGATCCAGCGGCCTCTGCTCGAGGCTAAGGACATCGGCGGCGCGCTCCTTCGTTGCCCGCCCGCCCGTTTTCGGCGAAGGCCTGCCCGAGCCTGATCTTGCGATGCTTCGGTGCCGGTGCGACGAAGTTGCCGGACCGTGCCGTTTGACTGCAACGAATTTTGTTGCAAGCATGCACCCGTCAAGGTAGAGGCCGGTACTCGTCAAGGTAGAGGGCATGGCGATCCGCAAAGGAGCCGCGAAGCTCGCGCCCGCACCGGTCAGCTCCGGCGATGTGATCGAGGAGCTTCGCCGCCGCTACGACCTGTTGACGCAATCGCAAAAGCGCATCGCCTCCTACATCGTCGAGCACTCGCAGGCGGTGGCGTTCTCGACCGTCGATCAGATGGCCGCGCAGCTTGACGTCAACCCGTCGACGATCGTGCGCTTCACCTATCGCCTCGGTCTCAACGGCTTTCCGGATCTGCAGGAGCGGATGCGGGAACTGGTGCGTGGCCAGCTGTCGCGTACCGGCGACCCGATCAATGAAAGCCACGTCGCCGCCCATCTCGAAGGCACGAGCTTCGGCGCCTCGCTCAGCCACGACTGGCAAAACCTGCATCGGGCGATCTCGTCGATCGACTCGGAGACGTTCAGCAGGGGCGTGAGCATCCTTGCCCGCGCGCGCCGGATCTATGTGGTCGCAGGCTTCTCCACCTTTCCGGTCGGGCACTATTTCGCGCTCATTCTCGACCGTCTGCGCAGCGATATCTCACTGCTCGCGGCCAACGATGCGTTCGCGACCTCGCGGCTGGTGGAGATGAACGCCGAGGATTGCGTCATCGCCTTCACGTTTCCGCGGTACGCGGCGGCCACGCACCGGGTCGTGCTGTGGGCGAAGGAGAACAAGGCCAAGGTCATCGCCGTGACCGACTCCCCGATCTCGGCGGTCGGGCAGATTGCCGACGTCGTGCTGCTCGCCGCCTCGGGCGGGACCGGCATGCAGAATTCGCTGACCGCGCCCATGGCGATCGCCAATGCGCTGCTCAACGGCGTGGCGGCGGCCAAGGGTGCCGCCGCCTTGGAGCGCTACAGCCGCCACGACCGTTTGATGAACCGCTGGGACGCGTTCCTGCTGAAGCTGGGCGGGACGGATTGACGGGCGAAAGCGGCGGTCAGGTCGCCTTTCCGAATTCCGCGGCCAAATCAGCATCCCAGCGATCGAGCAGCATCCGCGCCCGCGTGCGCGACGGCGCCGCTCGGAACAGCGCGAGATCCTCGGGCGTGTCGATATCGAGCGCGATCCGGGGAAGCCGCATCACCAGCGGCTCGATGCCGCGCACTCTGGCGGCGTGGAGATGCGGAAAGAAGCTCCCGTCGCCGAAACGCAGCGGTACCACGTCGGCCGGCGAGCACAGCAGCGCATTCGATCCCATCTGGTCGCGCGCCGGCACGATCGTGAAGGCGGGCGGCGGCCGCTGAGCCGACAGCAGGCGGGCGATGTCGGCGGGCTCGACCAGCGGGATGTCGCCAGGCAGCGCCAGCATGTCGAAGCCTTCCGCCACCAACCGCTGCGCCGCCGCCGCAACGGCGGCCGTATGATCCGCGCGCGCGCCGTCGCCGGTGACGCGTGCGCCGTAGCGGGCGGCGATCGCCGCCGCCGCCGGATCGGCCGTGACCACCAGGATGCCGGCGAGCCCGGCGGCCGACGCCAATGCCTGCAGGACATCTTCCGCCATGGCGAGCGCGAGCTCGCCTCGTTGCTCGGCGGAGAGCATCCCGGCGAGGCGCTGCTTGGCCTGCGCGGTGTCCTTGACCGGCACCACGGCGCAAATCCGGCGGGCACTCATGCGGCGGGCACTCATGCGGTAGCCTTGGCCAGCGCGTCGGCGGCGGCGAGCACATGGCGCGCCAGCGCCTCGCGGTCGTCGAGCGTGAGCATCAGCGTCTGCGCCGCCGTCACCGGAACGCCGAGCGCGGCGGCGCTCGTCGCATCGGCATGGTCGACGACATAGCCGTCGATCAGGCCGGCGTAGCGCTCCGCCACCGCCATCGCGCTCACCGGGATCCCGAGCTCGGCCATGATCTTCGCGGTCGGGCCTTTCACCGCGCGCCCGCCGATGATCGGCGACACCGCCACCACCGGCGCATGGCAGCTCGCGATCGCGTCGCGCAGGCCGCGAACGGCGAGCATCGGCTCGATGCTGACGAACGGATTTGACGGACAAATGACGACCGCGCGCAACCGCGGATCGGCGAGCGCCGCCAGCAGCTGCGGCTGCGCGAGCGCATGCGCCGCGCCCTCGTACTCGACCTCGCTCACGCGCGGCTCGCACCGGCGCCGCACGAAATAGTCCTGGAAATCGAGCCAGCCTTCGCTCGTGCGCAGCCGTGTCCGGACCCGGTCGTCGCTCATCGGCACGATGCGCGTTGCGACGCCGAGCCGGCGGCAGAAATCCGTGGTGATGGCGGACAGGCTTTCGCCCGCGGCGAGCCGCCGCGTGCGCTCGACATGGACGGCGAGATCGCCGTCGCCGAGCCGGAACCAGATCTCGCCGCCGAGCGCGGCGAGCGCCGCCATGAAGGTCCAGGTCTCGTCGCGCCGGCCCCAGCCGCGCTGCGGGTCGTCGAGGCCGGCGAGCGTGTACATCAGGGTGTCCAGGTCGGGCGAGATGGCAAGACCCAGATGCTCGAAATCGTCGGCGGTATTGGCGACGACCAGGAGATCGGCGGGCGGCATGATGCGGGCGAGCCCGAGCGCAAGCTTGGCGCCGCCGATCCCGCCCGACAGCGCGACCATGAGTGTCCTGGCGGCGCTCACCGGAACAAGTCCTCGTCGGGCGAGCGGATCAGCGACGCGGCCGGCGCCGCGGCGCCGGTCCAGGCGAGCCCCCGCACCAGCACCGCCGGTAGCGCTTCATCGGCCTGGCCCATGAGCAGCGACGCGGCGGCGGCGATCTCGTCGGCAAACCCGGTCTGGGTGACGCGCAGCGGATGCCCGAACAGATCGGGCCGCCCGCGCATGTCGATCAAGGCCGGCAGCCCGGCGACGCCGAGCGCGAAGCCGACCGTGCCGCGGCGCCAGGCGCGGCCCCAGCTGTCGCTGACGATCACGCCGAGCCGCTGGCGGAAATGCCCGGCGAGGCGATCGTGCAGGATCGCCGCCGAGGCATCGGGATCGGCCGGCAGCAGCAGCACCGGTTCCGCTCCGGTCGCGGGGTCGACGTTGGAGCGGTCGACACCGGCATTCGCCATGATGAAGCCGAGCCGATGCTCGACGATCAGCACGCCGGGCCGCTGGCGCACGACACGGCGCGATTCTCCCAAAATGACCTCGACCAGGCGCGGGTCCTTGTCGACCTCGGCCGCCAGACTCATCGCGCGCGGCGAGGGCCGGACCGTCGCGAGATCGACGTAGCGCCCTTCCGCCTTCGAGACGACCTTCTGGGCGACCACCAGGACGTCGCCGTCCACCGCCGCCAGCGCGTTCCGTTCGCAGGCGGAGATCAGCAGGCCGGCGAGATCGTCGCCTGGCCGGACCAGCGGAACGTTCGGAATCGGGATCAGGGTGACGGTGTTGGACATCCCGCGACTGTTGCCGGGTCGCTGTGACACGCGCGCCGCTCGCTCCGAGGAATGCGGCAGCGGCAACACATAGACGGCTTCGATGAGCTTGCAAATCCCATGGACAAGACCCGGCATCGCCGTACTATCGACCACCAACGACAATACACGACCAGGGAGGCTTCCATGTCTTGCGCGCTAAGGACTGCTCTCCTCGTTGCCACCGCGGTGACCGCGTCCACGATCGCCTTGCCCGCCAGCAGCCAGCAAACGGTCACGCTGCACGGCGCCGTTCAGTTCAACGACGACCACGCCTTCAACAAGTCGCTGCTCAAGTTCGAGGAGCTGGTCAAGAGATACTACGGCAAGCCGATCACTTTCGTGTTGCATCGCAATAGCGAATTGGGGCTCGAGAAGGAATATTTCGCCTATATGAACCAGGGAATTTCGGTCGACTACGGCATCGTGTCGCCGGCCCACATGTCGACCTTCTCCAAGGCGGCTCCGTTCATCGACGCGCCGTTCCTGTTCGGCGGCCTCGATCACTGGAACAAGGTGCTCGACCAGGACGTGCTCAAGCCGATCGCCGGCGAGATCGCGCAACGGGCGGACGTGATGCTGATCGGCTATGCCGGCGGCGGCGTGCGCAACATCTTCGTCAACCGGCCGGTCCGCAACCTTGCCGAGATGAAGGGGCTCAAGGTCCGCGTCCAGGGCGCGCCGATCTGGAGCCGCACCTTCACGGCCGCCGGCATGTCGCCGACGGTGATCGCCTACAACGAGGTCTACAACGCGATCCAGAACGGCGTCATCGCCGCCGGGGAGAACGAGGCCGCCGGCGTCGAGCAGATGAAGTTCTACGAGGTCGGCCCCAATCTTTCGATGACCGAGCACGCCATCACGATCCGGCCGATCTGCTTCTCTGCCAAGACCTTCCGCAAGCTGCCGCCCGACCTGCAGCAGGCGGTGCTCAAGGCCGGCAAGGAGGCCGGCGCCCACGGACGGCAGATCGAATCCTCCGAGGACGCTGCCAAGCTCGAGACTCTCGAAAAGGCCGGCAAGCTCAAGCGCATCCCGTTCAGCGATCGGGCCGAGATGAAGAAGCTGGTCGATCCGGTGATGGCGGCCTATGCCAAGGAGATCAGCGCCGATCCCATCTACCAGAAGATCAACACCATCCGCTGATCCGATCGCGGGCGGCGCGGCTGCCACCGCCGCGCCGCGCGCCTGCCCGCCCATGAAACGATTGATCGAAGCCTATCATCGGCTGCTGACCCGGCTGATGGTCGCCACCGTGGCGATCCTGGTCGTGCCGGTCACGCTGCAGATCGTGGCGCGCTACACGCACCTGATCCCGAGCTACATCTGGACCGAGGAGATGTCGCGCTTCCTGTTCATCTGGATGATCATGCTCGGCGCCATGATCGGCGTCCGCGAGGGCACGCATTTCGAGGTCGACGTCTGGCCCGAACTCGGCCGGCGGGCGAACGCGGCGCTGCGCATCGTCTCGCATCTGTTCGTGCTGGTGTTCGCGCTGGTGTTTCTCTACTGGGGGATCAGGTTCGTCGAGTTCGGCTGGTATCAGGAGTCCGAGCTCGCCGAGCTGCCGATGCCGTTCATCTTCATCGCCTGGCCGCTCGCCGGCGCGACCTGGCTCCTGTTCCTGGGCGAGATCTTCGTCGATAACGTGCGCATCCTCGCCGCCAGGGACGCGTCATGACCGCGGTCGCGCTGTCGCCGGGCGTAGCGGCGCTGATCCTGTTTGGCGCGTTCTTTATTCTGATCGTGCTGCGGGTGCCGGTCGCCTTTGCGCTCGGCCTCGCCTGCCTGCCGCTGCTCATCTACGACGACCGGCTGTCGCCGATGGTGCTCTTCAACGAGACCTTCAAGGCCTACAACGCGTTCATCCTGCTGGCGGTGCCGTTCTTTCTCTTGACCGCCAATCTGATGAACATCGGCGGCATCACCGACCGCCTGGTGCATCTGTCGCGCACCATGGTCGGGAACTGGCCGGGCGCGCTCGCGCAGATCAACGTGCTGCTGTCGGTGTTCTTCGCCGGCATCTCGGGGTCCTCGACCGCCGACGCCGCCAGCCAGAGCAAGATCTTCATCGAGGCGCAGACCAGGGAAGGCTACGACCTGTCGTTCTCGATCGCGATCACCGCGGTGTCGGCGGTGCTGGCCGTGATCATCCCGCCCTCGATCCTGATGATCGTCTGGGGCGGCGTGCTCTCGGTCTCGATCGGCGCGCTCTATCTGGCGGGCATCCTGCCCGGCCTGTTGATCGCGGCGGCGCAGATGGCGACCGTCCACGTCTACGCCAAGCTCTACAAATATCCGGTCTATCCGCGCGCGACGTTCCGGGACTTCCTGTGCTCGGCCGCCCATTCGGTGCCGGCGCTGATGACGCCCTTCATCATCGTCGGCGGCATCCTGCTCGGCTGGTTCACGGCGACCGAATCCGCCTGCGTGGCGGTGATCTACGCGGCGCTGCTGTCGATCTTCATCTACCGCGAGATGGACTTGAAGCGCCTCTATCACGCGTTGTCGGAGACCGGGAGGCTGTCGGCGGTGGCGCTGTTCTGCGTCGGCACCGCCTCGGCGTTCGGCTGGATGCTGGCCTACTATCAGATTCCGCGCGCGCTGCTGGCCAACGTCTCCACCTGGGGCATGGGCATCACCGAGGTCGGCTTCTTCATCGCCCTCGTGTTCCTGGTGGTCGGCTGCTTTCTCGACGCCATTCCGGCGATCATCATCGTCGGCACCACGCTCGAGCCGCTGGCGCGCTCGGTCGACATGCATCCGGTGCAGTTCGCCATCATCGGCATCGTCTCGCTCGCCTTCGGGCTGGTGACGCCGCCCTACGGGCTCTGCCTGATGATCTCCTGCGCGGTGGCGGGCGTGCGGCTGCGCTACGCGCTCAAGGACACCATGATCATGCTGCTGCCGATGCTGGTGGTGCTGGCGGCGATCATCGTCTGGCCGCAGATCCCGCTGATCCTGCCGCGGCTGATCTCGCCGGAGTTTCTGCGCTGATTGCCTCACGCGCAGTCGTGCAAGGCGCCTAAGACTGATCCAAGTATTGCCGGACCTTGGCCAGCAGCTGACGCGGGCTGTAGGGCTTGGGGATGAAGTCGTCGCAGCCGGCCGCCCGCGCCTTCGCCTCGTCCCCGCTCAGCGCATAGGAGGTGACCGCGATGATCGGGATCGAGCGCAGCGCCGGGTCCGCCTTGATGCGGCGCGTCGCCTCGTAGCCGTCGAGGATCGGCAGCTGGATGTCCATCAGGATCAGGTCGGGCCGCTGCCTGGCGACCGCCGCCAGCGCCTGCTCGCCGTTCTCGGCCTCTACCAGTTCGTAGTCCGTGATCTCGAGCATATCGCGCAGGATCCGGCGGGCGTCCTCGTGGTCCTCGACGATCAGGATGCGTTTCGTCACGTCGGCCTCGCTTGCTGTTCGACCATGACCGGGAGCGTGAAGGCGAATGTCGAGCCCTGCCCGACGCGCGACTCGACCCAGATTTTTCCGCCATGCATCTCGACGATGCGCTTCGAGATCGCCAGCCCCAGCCCGGTGCCGCCCTTCCTGCGCGTGATCGAGTTGTCGGCCTGCTGAAATTGCTGGAACAGCTTGCCCTGGTCGGCCGCCGAGATGCCCGGGCCGGTGTCGTGCACCGCGACCTTGAACGCGCCGTTGGCGGCGGCCGCCTTGATCAGCACCTCGCCGCTGTCGGTGAACTTGATCGCGTTGCCCACCAGGTTGAGCAGCACCTGGGTGAGCCGGCGCTCGTCGCCGTGCCCAGCCGGCAGGTCGGGCGGGACCTCGATCTTGAACGCGAGCTTCTTCTCGGACGCCAGCGGCTCCACCGCGGTGTAGACGGTGTGCACGACCTCCTTGAGCGAGTACTCGGTGAGCGCCAGGGTGAGCTCGCCCGCCTCGATCTTCGACAGGTCGAGCACGTCGTTGATCAGGCCGAGCAGGTGCCGGCCGTTGCTCTCGATCCGCTGCAGCACGCCGCGCATCTTGTCGGGCGTGTCGCCGTAGACGTTGTCGAGCACGAGCTCGGTGTAGCCGAGGATGGCGTTGAGCGGCGTGCGCAGCTCGTGGCTCATATTGGCCAGAAATTGCGACTTGTGCTGGCTCGCCTCGGCGAGCTGCCGGCTCTTGTCCTGGATCTCGTCGAACAACCGCACGTTCTCGATCGCGATCGCCGCCTGGTCGGCGAAGGTCGATACCAGCTCGATCTGCTTCTCGGTGAACGGCCGTACCTGGTCGCGCGTCAACGCCAGCACGCCGGTCACCATACCCTCCCGCAACATCGGAACGCCGACGATGGTGCGATAGCCGCCGAGCCGCTGCGCCTCCGCCCAGGTGTAGTCCGGGTCGGCCTGCACGTCGGGAATGTGAATGATCCGGCCCTCCAGCAAGGCGCGCCCGGTGACCGTTCCCCGTTCCGGCTCGATTGGGATAGACCTGACATAGTCCATGAACTCAGCCGAGAAGCCGTAGGTCTCCGCGCGGAAGAACACGCCGCCCTTCTGCCGCGTGATGGTGGCCTTGTCGGCGTCGCACAGCCGGGCCGCCGATTCGACGAGCGTTTGCAATACGGCCTGCAGATCGAAGGCCGAGCGGCTGATCACCTTGAGCACGTC
>JBEVIH010000139.1:0-7534 GCA_040510815.1 Xanthobacteraceae bacterium
TCCCCCCCCCCCGCCTCGCTTCGCTCGGCGACCCCCCCCCGCCAGGGGAGGGTGGGAGCCCGCGGCCCGCGCGCGGAGCACACCGACGATTCCGTCTTGTTGCAACGACTCTACGGAAACCAGCGCGCCCGCAGCCGGGCGAAGTCGCCATTGCCGCGCAGCGTCGCCAGCGCGCGGTTGACGTCCGCGCACAGCGCTTCGTTGTCCTTGGCGAAGGCGATCCCGAGCTTCTCATGGGTCGGCACCTGCAATGGCACCGACAATCGCGGGCGGTCCTTCACCAGCCACGAGATCACCGGATGAAGCTTGATCACCAGCCCGATGCGCCCGGCCTCCAGGTCGTCGAGCGCGGTGGCGATGCCGTGATAGGGATAGTATTTGATGCCCGAGATCGCGCCTTCGGCCAGCAGGCGCTTGGCGACGAAGTCGGACGTGTTGCCCGATTGGATGCCCGCGGTCAGGCCGCGCAGGTCGGCGGTGGACGCGACGTTGGGCGAGCGCTGCCGGTTTACCGCCACGCCCTGGTTGAATTCGAGATACGGGTCCGAGAACAGCACGAGCTTGGCGCGTTCCGGCGTGATCGTCGTGCCCGAGATCACCGCGTCGTAGCTGCGCTTGGCCAACCCGTCGAAGATTCCGTTGAAATCGTCGCCGGCATATCGCACCGGCTGCAAGGTGAGCGAGAGCTGCGCAGCTATCGCGCGCATCAGCTCGATGTCAAACCCGCCCGGCGATCCGTGGTCGATCAGATCGAACGGCGGATCGGGATAGGCCGACGCGACGAGCAATTTCCCCGGATTCAAGGTCGTAGGCTGAGATGATCCGACCGGCTGGGCCGAGACACCGGTAGCGACGGCATGGGCGAGGATCGCCCATGCCATTCCCCTTGCGGAGGCGATTGCGAACCGTCGTCGCGTCAACAACGTCTCCAGCGTGCCCTACTCCGCCGCCTCGCGCAGCGGCCGCGGATGGATCAGGTCGTAGAGCTCCGGCCGCTGCCATTGCGGGCCGAGCAGGCCCTGCTTGACCGCGTGCTGCGCCGAGGAGCCGACCTCGTCGCGGGTCGCGCGCAGGAAGCGCACGCGCTCGAGGCTGACGTCGACCACGGTGGTGCCGGCGATCGTGCTCTCGAACAGGATCTCCTCCGGCCCCGCCACCATGGCGAGCCCGCGCTCGGAATGGTCGAACAGGTTCTGCGTGGTCACCACGATCGCCAGGTTCTCGATCGCACGCGCCCAGATCAGCGTGCGCCAGGTGGCCCACAGCCTGTTCTTGTCCTTGCCGGCCGGCATGAAGATCAGCTCGGCGCCGCGCAGCGCCAGCGCCCGCGACACCTCGGGCACGTAGACCTCGCTGCACATGGCGAGCCCGACCTTGCCGTGCACGGTGTCGAACACCGGGAACTCGTCGCCCGGCACCCACTGGAATTCCCAGGCCGTGCCGCCGGTATAGATCCACGGGCCGTTCGGATGGGTGCGCCGGTAGCGCGCCGGCGCGCGGCGGTCCGGATAGGCCATGCAGATGAGATTGTGGGCGGTGGCGGCCTTGGCGTCGATCGGCGCGATGGTGCCGAACACCACGTGAGTCTTATGCTTCGCCGCCGCCTCAACCATCGCGGCGGTGGGATCGAAGGTCGCCGGCATCCGCCACGGCCCCGGATAGGTCTCCGGGAAGCACACGAAATGCGCGCCCTCGCCCGCCGCCCGCTCGATCGCGCGCACCGCCTCGGGGACATTGGCTTCGTCGGTTCCCGGCCGGTGGCAGATCGGCTGCACCACGGCGATGCGGAAGGTCATGGGAGTTCTCCGTTTTCGTTCGCTCTCGTAGTCTCTTGTAGGATGGGTTGAGCGTCAGCGAAACCCATCACCTGTCACCTGGTCGCGATGGGTTTCGCCATAGCCCGCGAAGACGGGCGTAAACGCCCTTAAGGCTCAACCCATCCTACGCGAAAATCGCTGCCGCAGCACCAACGCCCCGATGATCGCGATATTGATAGCGTTGGCGGCGACGCCGGCCGCGAAGGCCGGCGCATAGAAGCCGAAGTAGTCGTAGAGCACGCCCGCGAGCCACCCGCCCAGCGCCATGCCGCTGCCGCTGCACAGCAGGAAGGTGGGGATGCGCCAGTAGGCTTCCGACGCCGGGAACAGCTCGCGCAGCGCCAGGATGTAGGCCGGGATGATGCCGGCAAAGCCCAAGCCGAAAGCGGCCGCGACGGTGAACAGGCCGACCTCGTCCTGCGTGAACAGGAAGGCGGTCATGGCGATGAACTGGAGCACGGAGCCGATCAGCACCGTGTTGAGGCCGCCGATATGGTCGGAGATCCAGCCCCAGAATTGGCGGCTGACGAACGCGGCGCCGAGCAGCACCGAGAGCATCGCCGCGCCGTGCGACGCCAGGATGCCGAGATCGGTGCACAGCGCCGGCAGATGCGCCTGCGGCATTGCCATCGTGATGCAGCAGAAGACCACCGCCAGGGCGACCAGGGCGAAGACCAGGTTGGGCGGCCATCCCATCACGGTTTTGGGCGAGGGCTCGGCGCCGAGCGTGCCGCTCGCCGGCATCAGCTCGGGCGGCTGGCGCAGGAAGAACGCCGCCAGCGGGATGATCACGGCCGCGGCGAAGATACCGTAATAGAGCATGGTCTGCCGCCAACCCATGTAGGCGATAGCGCGCTCGAAGATCGGCGGCCAGACCGCGCCCGCCAGGTAGCCGCCGCTCGAGATCAACGCCAGCGCCGAGCCGCGGCGGCGGTCGAACCAGCGGCTGATATAGATGTAGAACGGCGCATTCATCCCGCCGATGCCGAGGAATCCCATGAACAGGCCCTGGCCGAGATAGAGCTGCCACGGCGCGCCGCCAGCCGAGAGCGCGAGTCCGAGGCAAACCATCACGGCGCCGAACAGCACCGTCCAGCGCACCCCGACCCGCTCGGCGATGGCGCCCATGGCGATGCCGCCGGCGCCGAAGCCGATCCAGCCCAGCGCGCTTGCCAGCGCCGGGACCGAGCGCAGGCCGGCGTTGTCGTCGGCGATCAGCTTGAGCGCGACGATGGTGACCCACGGCGCGCCGAACGATACCGCCAGGATCACCAGCACCACGGTGGCGACGATCCAGGATGATTTCGTTTCGACGGAGTGAAGCTTTATTTGCTCATGCATTGTTTTTCACGGCTTCTTATGAGCGATTCCGGGGCGCCAGCGTGCGCCGGAGTTGTTGCGGGTGCGGGCTTTCGGAAGGCTGTAACGGCGCGGCAGGCTACCTCGATCCCTCGCGGCGCTCGGGCAGGAACTCGAGGATGAAATTACGCAGCGCCATGTCGCCGACGTTCTTCACCTCGTGGATCACCGGCTCGCGCCAGTTCACGATCGGCGGGTGCTGCTGCACGACCTGGCCGTCGCGCCAGATCTGCTGGGTGAGCTGCGGGCCCTGGTTGAGCCTGATCTCGACCCGCTGGCTGTGGCTGTGGCGCGCCCGCGTGTCGCCGACCTCGAGCTTCTCCTCGTAGATGAAGAATTCCCGCCCCTCGAATACCAGCAGGTTCTTCGGCGGCGGGATCAGCTCGGCGGGCGACCGCACCGGCGGGTGGTTGGGCTTGATCGCGACCTCGAAATATTTGCCGCCGGTCGGCGCCCCGTAGGACTCGGCAGCCTTGAACACCGCGACCTCGCCGTATTTCATCTGGCGCATCGCGCCGGCGGCAAACAGCTCGATGTCGCCCATCGCCAGGATCACCCGATCCTCGCACTGGCCGCGCACCGCCGCGGCGCACGGCGCCGCGTCCCGGCTTACCCGCACATAGTCGTTCTCCAGCGCGACCGAACCAGCGGCCTGCGCCCATGCGCTTCCCGGCGCCCCAACGACCAGCGCCGCGCAGGCCAGCGCCGGACCAGAGATCCTCATCATCGGCGTTCCATCCTTGGTATTTTGTCGTTTGCTGGCCCGAATCTATCGCCTTCGCGGGGGTGCCGCGAGGCCGTGGGGCTGGGGCCAGCCCTGTGCAAAAGGCGGCCTCGAGGCTGTGGACGGCGTCCTGAGCAAGCACTGGAAAGCGGCGGGATAAGCTGGTGGACAAATTTGTCGATAAACACTGGATAAGGTGTTGATCGCCCGGTGAATTGGCCGCCGCTGCCGTGGACAAGTCGCGGTGAATGTTGGGGATGAGAGGAAAGGTTTGAGCGATGCCAGCGGCTTCGACCCTTCCGGCCGGCGTGGTCGCGCGGCTCACCACCGACCGGGCCGCGGCACACGCCGTCGGCGACGCGCTCGCGGAGAGCTTCGACGCCGCCGAGGTGGCGGCGTCGTCCGTCGAGGAGGCGGACGGCCGCTGGTCGCTCGCCGTGCATTTCCGTGATCGGCCGAACGAGACGGCGGTGCGGGCGCTGGTGGCGCTCGCCGCCGGCGCCGCGGCAGCCAACGCGCTCACCTTCGAGCCGCTGGCGGCGCAGGACTGGGTGCGGGCGAGCCTCGAAAGCCTCGCCCCGGTCGACGCCGGCCGCTTCGTCGTGCACGGCGCGCACGACCGCGACCGCGTGCCGGCAAACCGCATCGCCGTCGAGATCGCGGCGGCGCTCGCCTTCGGCACCGGCCATCACGGCACCACGCGCGGCTGCCTGCTCGCGCTCGACCGCATCGTGAAACTTCAGCGCGGGCGGCGCGGCAAGGTGCTCGACGTCGGCACCGGCAGCGGCGTGCTGGCGATCGCGGCGGCAAAGACATTGCGCCGGCCGGTGCTGGCGAGTGACATCGACGCCCGCGCGGTGACGCTCGCGCGCGACAACGCCCGGCTCAACCGCGTCGGCGGCTTCATCGAGGTCGCGCATGCGACCGGTCTCGACGCCGGCCGCTTCCGCGCCCGTGCGCCGTTCGCGCTCGTCTTCGCCAATATCCTGCTCGATCCGCTGCGCCGGCTCGCGACGCCGATGGCGCGCCTGGTCGCTCCCGGCGGGCGGGTGGTGCTCTCCGGCCTGCTCGCGGCGCAAGGCAGCGCCGCGCTCGCGGCCTACCGTGCGCGCGGCCTCGTGCTGGAACGGCGCATCCCGCTCGAAGGCTGGGTGACGCTGGTGTTGCGGCGTCCCGCCGGCCGGACAGCGGTTGCCGCCCTTCGCCGCGCCCCATAGATTGCCCCCCATGTTCGAGGCCCGCTTCCAGTCGTTCGAGGATCGCGCCGAACGCGGGGCGAGCGGCCCGCGGCTGGCGGCGCTGCGCACCGAGCTCGCCCGCCGCGGCCTCACCGGCTGGATCGTGCCGCACGCCGATTCGCAGCAGAACGAATACCAGCCGGCGTCCGAGAAGCGGCTCGCCTGGCTCACCGGCTTCACCGGCTCGGCCGGCGTCACCATCGTCCTGATGGAGCGCGCGGTGCTGTTCGTCGACGGCCGCTACACCTTGCAGGCGCGCGAGCAGGTCGATCCTTCCCTGTTTTCGATCGAGCACCTGGTCGAGACCCCGCCCGACCGCTGGATCGAGCAGAACCTAACCGCCGCCGACCACATCGGCTACGATCCGTGGCTGCACACCGTCGACGGCGCCGAGAAGCTCGCCAAGGCCTGCGCCGCCGCCGGCGCCGCGCTCGTTCCGATCGAGCCCGATCTCGTCGACGCGATCTGGAGCGACCGCCCTTCCCCGCCGCTCGAGCCGATCAAGCTGCACGATCTGCGTTTCGCCGGCGAAGCGGCCGAGGACAAGCTCGCGCGCATCCGCGCCGAGCTCGCCAAGCTCAAGGCCGATGCGCTGGTGGTCTCGGACGCGCACGCCGTGGCCTGGACCTTCAACATCCGCGGCGCCGACGTGGCCCACACGCCGCTGCCGCTCGCCTTCGCGATCGTGCCGCGCGAGGGGCGCCCGTCGCTCTATGTCGACGGCCGCAAGCTCGCCAACGACGTGCGCCACCGCCTCGAGGAACTCGCCGACGTGCGCCCACCCGCCGATTTCCCGGCGGCGCTGGCGGCGCTCGGCGAGGCCAAGCAGACGGTGCGCCTCGACCAAGCGACCGCCGCCGACGCGCTGGCGCGGCATATCACCGGCCGCGGCGGCAAGGTGACACGCGGTCCCGATCCGATCGCGCTGATGAAGGCGGTGAAGAACGAGGTCGAGATCGCCGGCGCCCGCGCCGCGCATGTCCGCGACGGCGCCGCCATGGTGCGCTTTCTCGCCTGGTTCGAGCGCGCCGCGCCTCCCGGCAAGCTCACCGAGATCGACGCCGTCGCGGCGCTGGAAACCTTCCGCCGCGACACCGGCGAGCTCAAGGACATCTCGTTCCCGACCATCGCCGGTGCCGGGCCGGACGGCGCCATCGTGCACTACCGCGTCACCAGCGAGAGCAATCGCGTGATCGCGCCCGGCGAGCTGTTCCTGATCGATTCCGGCGCCCAGTACCAGGACGGCACCACCGACATCACCCGCACGCTCGTGGTCGGCGAGCCGACGGCGGAGATGCGCGACCGCTTCACCCGCGTGCTCAAGGGCCACATCGCGATTGCGCGCGCGGTGTTTCCAGAAGGCACCACCGGCGCCCAGCTCGACGCCTTCGCGCGCCAGTTCCTGTGGACGGCCGGGCTCGATTTCGACCACGGCACCGGCCACGGCGTCGGCAGCTACCTGTCGGTGCACGAGGGCCCGGCGCGCATCTCCAAGCTCGGCACCACCGCGCTCAAGCGCGGGATGATCCTGTCGAACGAGCCCGGCTACTACAAGACCGGCGCTTACGGCATCCGCATCGAGAATCTCGTGCTGGTGGTCGCGGCGCCGCCGGTCGCCGGCGCCGAGAAGCCGCTCGACGCCTTCGAGACGCTGACCTTGGCGCCGATCGAGCGGCGGCTGATCTTGCCGCAACTGCTGGCCGCCGACGAGATCGCTTGGCTCGACCGCTACCACGCCCGCGTAGCCGAAACCTTGTCGCCGCTCGTCGACGCCGAGGCCGGCGCCTGGCTCGCCGCCGCCACCCGCCCGCTCGGCCGCGATTGAATGGGCGGACGGATCAGTGGCGATTCCACAAACTCGGCTGTCATCATCCGCGCAAGCGCAAGCGGATGATCCAGTAATCACCGGCCCTGAAGGATGCCAGCGGCAGTGATTACTGGATGCCCGCTTTCGCGGGCATGACGACCGAGGGACTGTCGCAAAAATCGGACCGCCCTTTGCTCGAACCCGCAACCAACGAACAGGCCAAGACCGAGGCGCGCAGCACGCCCTGGGGCCTGCTCGCATTGCTGATCGCGATGACCGGCGTAGGTTCGCTGTCGCTCAACGTCCTGGTGCCGGCGATCCCCGGCCTGGCGGTGAAATTCCAGACCGACACCGCCAGTGTCCAGCTCACCGTCTCGCTCTATCTGATGGGGCTCGCGCTGGCGCAGCTGGTATTCGGGCCGCTGTCCGACCGCTTCGGCCGCCGGCCGGTGATCCTCGCCGGGCTGGCGCTCGCGACCGTCGCCTCGACCGCCGCGATCTTCGCCGCCGGCATCGCGACCCTGATCGTCGCCCGGCTGGTGCAGTCGCTCGGCGCCTCGACCGGCCAGACCATCGGCCGCGCCATCAT
>JBEVIH010000140.1:0-7572 GCA_040510815.1 Xanthobacteraceae bacterium
TGGCTGATCGAGCATCCGCCGCTCTACACCGCCGGCACCAGCGCCAAGCCTGCGCAGCTCATCGAGAGCCGCTTCCCGGTCCATGTCACCGGGCGCGGCGGCGAGTTCACCTATCACGGCCCGGGCCAGCGGGTCGCCTATGTGATGCTCGACCTCAAGCGTCGCGGCCCCGACCTGCGCCGCTTCGTGATGACGCTCGAGGAGTGGATCATCCGCACCTTGGCGGCGCTCGACGTCATCGGCGAACGGCGCGAGGACCGCATCGGCGTCTGGGTGCGCCGGCCGGAACAAGGCGCCGGTCGCGAGGACAAGATCGCCGCCATCGGCATCCGGGTGAAGCGCTGGGTCACACTCCACGGCATCTCGCTCAACGTCGACTGCGACCTCTCGCATTATTCCGGCATCGTGCCGTGCGGGGTCTCCGAACCACGTTATGGAGTGACCAGCCTCGCCGACCTCGGGCGCCCGGCGCACATGCCGGAGGTCGATGCGGCTCTGCGCCGGGCATTCGAGCCGCTGTTCGGGGACGCCGCGATCAGGAGCGGCGAGCCGGCCGAGCTGGCGGCGGCCCAGGCCCCGGCGGGCTAAAGCGTCGCCAGGACCGAGAACAGCTCGCCCGGGCGGCGCTGGCGCAGCAGATCGGGCGCGCCCTCCTGCTCGTCGACCGCATCGATCCTGGCGCCGCGCGGGCCGCGGCGGCAGGCGTCGACCATGTCGGCAACCGCCTCGGCCGGTCCCGAGAACACCGCCTCGACCGAGCCGTCGCGCCGGTTGCGCACCCAGCCGGAAAGGCCGCGCCCGAGCGCGGTGTACTCGGTCCAGGCGCGGTAACCCACGCCCTGGACGCGACCGCGAATGACGACGTGGCGGACGGCGTCGCTCATCCGAACTCCCCGCTTTCCCTCGGGCGCGCTCCACGCAGTCGCGACGGCGACCAACGCCGCAGCGAACAGATGTAGGGTTCGGGCAGGTCCCAATCACGCGCCGCTTCCACCACTAGGTTGATGTAGCCGGGGCGCGGCGTTCCCTCGCCGTGCCGGCGCGCGACATAGACCAGCGCCGGCGCCCGCCGCTCGCCGTGCCGGACCGTCAAGATGCGGCGCAGATAAAGTCCGGAATCGAGGCTCTCATAGGCGTTGATGGCGGCAAGATCGCGCGCAGTCACCCGCCAAAGCACGCCGAGCACCTCGCCGCCCGCCCGCGGCGCAATCGAGCCGACGCCGTCGGGCGTGATGACGAAACGCCAGCCGCTCAGCGTCGCGATGCCGAGCGCTTCGGCCTGCGGACAGCGCATCCGCATCAGCGCGCGGCTCATGTTCGACCCGTAGGCGAAGTGCAAGGTCATGACATTGTCGGCGGCGCAGCCGCTGCTGCGCTCGGCAGCTTCCCGGCCCAGATCGAGAAGCCCACCGCGATCACCATCGGCGCCAGGATCAGGGCCAGGATAACCAGGGCCAGATAATAGAAGAGGCCGCCCGCCTGAGCGGCAAGGGCGGCCAACAGCAGCAGGAACACCCATAGCTCGATCGGATCAAACCTCGGCGCCTCGGTGGCGGCGGCACCCGCGGTCGGGCCGACGATCGGCTCGACGAGCAGCATCAAGAGCACCATGGCGAGCGCATAGAGGATGGCGATGCCGAGCGCCGGCCCGGTGGGCCGGCCGGCGTCGCGCAGGCGCCTGGCGTGGAGCGCAAACCAGGTCCAGGTCAACGCCGCCTGCGCGATGGCGAACGGCAGTACGCCAACGCGCGCGGACAGCGGCGGGGAGATCAGCACCTGCGAGAAGAAGCTCAGGACATAGACGGCTGCAACAGCAACCGCGAACGGCCTAGGCGCGATGCGGCCGGATGCAGAGAAGAACGAGACGAGCGATTCCATTCCGCGGCATCGTGGCATGGCGCGGCGTCAAGTTCACCTGCGACCCGAACCCCGGTCTTTCCGTCAGGGGCGTTCGCGCTCGACGTCTTGGTCGTCGGCGGGAGGCGAGTCCGGCGGCTGCCGGCGCGAACGCCCGACCCGCCGCACGTCATCCGGCGCAACGTCGGTGCCCTTGTCGCGCCCGGGGAGCGAGTCCGGTACGTCGCGCGGGGCCTGTCTCGGTTTCGGATCCATATCGGGCGTTTCTCTTGATGGCTTGCCTGCCTGAAGCCAACGCCCTGGCCTGATGCCGGTTCCGGCGGCGGAGATCGGATCGGCTAGGTGAATTCCAAGATCACGGCGTCCACCGCCAGGCTATCGCCTTTCTTGGCATGGATCTTCTTCACCACGCCGTCGCGCTCGGCGCGCAGCACGTTCTCCATCTTCATCGCCTCGACCACCGCCAAGGTCTCGCCGGCCTTGACCTCCTGACCCTCGGCGACCGCGATCGAGACCACCAGGCCGGGCCTCGGGCAGCGCAGCGCCTTGCCGCTGTCGGCCGTGCGTTTGGCCGGCATCAGGCGGGCCGCCGCGGCCTCGCGCTCGGTATAGACATAGGCGCGCGCCTCGACGCCGCGATGGGAGAGATCGAAGCCGTTGAGCACCGGCCGCACCTGAACCGAGATCGGCCGGCCGTCGATGGTGCCCGACCACACCGGATCGCCGGGCTTCCAGGACGAGGCGAGCGCGTGGTGCTTGTTGCCGGCCGCGCCGGCAAAGCGGACCGCGATGGCGTCGGCGTCGCGCGTGACGTCGAGCGCGATCTCG
This sequence comes from Xanthobacteraceae bacterium, assembly GCA_040510815.1. GTDB lineage: Bacteria > Pseudomonadota > Alphaproteobacteria > Rhizobiales > Xanthobacteraceae > VAZQ01. Next base: position 2,686 of record JBEVIH010000140.1, read on the forward strand.
CTCTCCCCGAGCCGCACCGCGCGCAGGCGCTCGCGCGTGACCGCCCGCCCCGATGCCTGACCGGAGATGCGGCGCTTCCTCTCGCCGAGCACGTGATCGACGGCGGCCGCCACCGCCGCCATGACCCGGGCCGTCTCTCCCGCCGGCGGCTGCTGGCGAAAGCCGTCCGGGAATTCCTCAGCCAGGAAGGCGGTCGAGAGCTGTCCCGCCTGCCAGCGCTTGTGTCCCATCAGCGCGGCGAGAAACGGGATATTGTGCCGGATGCCCTCGATCGCGAAGGCGTCGAGCGCGTCGGCCTGGGCGGCGATCGCTTGCTTGCGGGTCGGGGCATGGGTGACCAGCTTGGCGATCATCGGATCGTAGTAGAGCGAGATCTCGCCGCCCTCCGTCACGCCGGTGTCGTTGCGCACGGTGACGGCGCCGTTGCGCGCCTCCGGCGGCGGCCGGTAGCGCACCAGTCGTCCGATCGAAGGCATGAAATTGCGGTAGGGGTCCTCGGCATAGACGCGGGTCTCGACCGCCCAGCCGTCGAGCTTGACGTCGCTCTGCTTGAGCCTGAGCTTCTCGCCGGCCGCGACGCGGATCATCTGCTCGACCAGATCGATGCCGGTGACGAGCTCGGTCACCGGGTGCTCGACCTGCAGCCGCGTATTCATCTCGAGGAAATAGAAGCTCTTGTCCTGCGCGGCCACGAACTCCACGGTGCCGGCCGAGTCGTAGCCGACCGCCCTGGCCAGCGCGACCGCCTGCTCGCCCATCTGCTTGCGCGTCGCCGCGTCGATGAGCGGGCTCGGCGCTTCCTCCACGACCTTCTGGTTGCGGCGCTGGATCGAGCATTCGCGCTCGCCGAGATGGATCACGTTGCCGTGCTTGTCGCCCAGCACCTGGATCTCGACATGGCGCGGATCGACGATGAATTTTTCGATGAAGACGCGGTCGTCGCCGAAGGAGGATTTCGCCTCCGAGCGCGCGCGGGCAAAGCCCTCCGCCACCTCGGCGGCGTTGTAGGCGATGCGCATGCCCTTGCCGCCGCCGCCGGCCGAGGCCTTGATCATGATCGGATAGCCGACCTCCTCGGCGATTTTCCGCGCCTGCCTTTCGTCGGCGATGATCCCGAGATGGCCGGGGACGGTCGAAACCTTGGCTTTGGCCGCCGCCTTCTTGGATTCGATCTTGTCGCCCATGGCGGCGATGGCCTTGGGATTGGGACCGATGAAGACGATCCCCGCTTTTGCCAGCGCTTTCGGGAAGGCCTCGCGCTCCGACAAGAAGCCGTAACCCGGATGCACCGCCTCCGCGCCGGTCCGCTTGCAGGCGTCGACGATCTTGTCGATGACCAGGTAGCTCTCGGAAGCCGGCGGCGGCCCGATTGGCACCGCCTCGTCCGCCATCTCGACGTGGAGCGCGTCCCGGTCGGCCTCGGAATAGACCGCAACCGTGCCGATTCCCATGCGACGCGCGGTCTTGATGATCCGGCAGGCGATCTCGCCGCGATTGGCGATCAGGATGCGCTTGAACATATGCAGGTGTGATCAGAGGTGCCGGCGCTCCCGGCTTTGCGGCGGCGGAGCACAAATGTCAACGGCCATTCACACGGGCACAAACGCCCATGTCAACCACGCTGCCGTTCCGCCGATCAGGATGCAGCCTGCCGCCATGACCGCAAGCTCGGCCGCGAACCAGCCGCGGCCGATCGCCGCCCCGATTGCGATCTTGCTCACGGTATCGCTCGCCACCGCGGCCAGGATGGCCAGCGCCGCCTGTCTGGCGCTGAGCGTCTCGGGAGCGAGCCGCGCCATCGACACGGTGACGGCGTCGACGTCGGCCAGCCCGACCACGATCGCGCCCGCGACGGCGCCGGTCGCTCCGAAGGTTTCCCCGACCGCGCGGCCGAGCACGATGATCGCTCCCAGGAACAAGGCAAATCCCACGACCGACCAGAACTCGAATGGATTGCGGAATTTCACCTCGCGATGCTCCTGCTCGCCGGTGCGCTGCCAGAGCACCCACGCGACGGCGAACCCGGCGGCCGTCACGGTTGCGGCCGCAAGCGCCGGCGCGACCAGGACCAGCAGGCTCGGGTTGAGCGCCGTCACGATCGCCGCCACGCGCAAGAACATGATCCCGGATGCGACGGCGACGCCGGCCGCGAGCAGGCGGGGCTCGCCCTCGCCGCGCGCGGCGTGGCGGGCATTGGCGATGGTCACCGCGGTCGACGACGCCAAGCCGCCGGCCGCCGCCGCCAGCAGCAGCCCGCGGCGCGCGCCGAAATATTTCACCGCCACATAGCCCAGGAACGAGACGGCGGCGAGAACGATGGCGATGATCCAGACTTCCCGCGGGTTGACGCCGCCGAACGGTCCGACCGGCTCGTTGGGCATGAGCGGGAGCCCGATGAACGTCATCGTGAGCAGCACCAGCCCGGAGCGCAGCTCCGGCCAGGTGATCTTTTCCACCCATCCGTGCAGCTGCTCGCGCAGCGCCAGCAGCGCTGCGGCGGCGACCGCAGCGGCAGCGGCGATCCGCATGTCGCCGACGACCGCATAGGCGGAGAGCGCGAAGGTCAGCATGCCGGCGATCGCGGTCGTGGCCGAGTAACTGCCGCCTGCCCTGCTCTCCTCCAGCGTGAACAGCGTGAGCACGGCCGCGTAACTTGCAAATCCGACGGCGACGACGATGCCGCCGCCCGCGCTCGCAGCGCCGCCCAACGCCATGGCGAGCGCGCCGGTCGTGCCGCCGAGCAGCCCGGTGATGGCGAAGGTGCGGATGCCGGCGGCGCGCCGTCCGGGCTCGACGTCGCGCGTCCGCCAGCCACGCTCGAGCCCGATCAAGAGCCCAATGCCGAGCGCGACGGCAAAAGCTGAAATCAGATCTTGCAGGTCCATGGACGATCAACGCCCGTCCGACGTTGCCGCTGCAGTCGGTTCAAGCCTAACCGTGATGGGTCGGGGCCGCCAACTTGGTCCGAGCGGGATAGCCCGGTCGAACCCGGCGATAGCGGCGTCTTCCGGCGAAGTGCCGGAAGGAGCGCATCAAACGGGCAAGCTGGAGATCGATGCTGCGTGGGCCGCGGAACCTGGCCGCCGCTTATTGCAGCGCGGCGCGGCTCGCATTGCCGCGGACGTGGCTGGCGATCCAAGCCAGGACATAGGCGTCCACGTCCCCTGACCGTCGCACCGTGGCCCAATCCCCGAATGGTGCCGCGGCCGCTCGGCGGCGCCGCCAAGCGACGATCGGCGACGCCTGGATCGCCGCTATCAGCGCTTTCATGTCGGCGACCGGCCGCTGGGGCCACTTGGTCATGACGCTCTCCAATCCCTTGAATCGGGACTTCTTCGGCGGATCATTTGGTAGCGGGAAACCCCGCCGTCAACGCTTTTGAGACTTTGCGGTTCCCTGCTCGGGATTAGTCGCGCGAACTCGGTTCAGGTTCGACTCACTGTGGCAATTCGGCAGGACCGGCTGACGGCACCCCTATGGCGAAGTTTGGGCAACGCCGAAAAACCCCGAACTTCACGGGGAATTGTCCCAAACGAGGTGACGTCCCACATATCGGGTGCCAATTCGTACGTTGCAGTGCGGGAGACATCCGGTCATGTCCGCGAGCGCGGGAATTCATCACGTCACGGCAATTTGCGGCGATCCGAAACGGAACGTCGACTTCTACACGCACAACCTCGGCCTGAGGTTGGTCAAGAAGACTGTCAATTTCGACGATCCCTCGACGTGGCATCTCTACTATGGCGACGAGACCGGCCGACCGGGGACGGCGCTGACCTTTTTTGCCTGGCCGGGCCTGCCGCCCGGCCAAAACGGTAACGGGACGACCCTGGAAACGGCGTTCATCATCCCGGAACGGTCGCTCGGCTATTGGACACAACGCCTGGTCGAACGCGGCATCGCCCATGCGGCGCGGCAGAAGCGGTTCGGCGAGACCGTGCTGCCGCTGAGCGATCCCGACGGCATGCGGCTCGCGCTCGTGGCCGCCAAAGGAGCCGATGCGGTTGCGGGCTGGTCGAATGGCGACGTGCCCGCCGAGCACGCGCTGCGCGGCTTTCACGGCGTCACCCTCATGGTCGGCGCCGGCGCACCGACCGCCGACGTGCTGACCGCCGCGCTCGGCTTCAAGGCCTCCGCGCGCGCGGGCAACCTGCAACGCTTCATCGCCGGCGGCGACAAGCTCGGCGCCGTCGTCGACGTCCAGACGGCGGAAGGCTTTCTCGCCGGCCGCCAAGGCGCCGGCTCAGTGCATCATGTCGCCTTCCGCGCGGCCGACGACGCGGCCCAGGCGGACATGGTCAAGCGGGTCAAGACGCAAGGTCTTCACCCGACCGACCAGATCGATCGCTGTTATTTCCGCTCGGTCTACTTTCGCGAGCCGGGCGGCGTGTTGTTCGAGATCGCAACCGATGACCCGGGCTTCACCCGCGACGAGCCGAAAGAGGCGCTGGGCAGCGCGATCAAGCTGCCGCCCTGGTACGAGCCGCGCCGCGCCGAGATCGTGGCGGCGCTGCCGCCGCTGACGTGATAGGCGTCCGCTATCGGCGCAACCGCGCGCCCCGCGCCGTCCGGAATATTTTTATCCTTTGCGCCTGATGCGCGAGGCGTTCGTTCTCCCGAGCTAGGCTGCGGCAAACAAGCCGGCTCGACGCCAACACTGGTCGCGGCCCCGCAAAGCGACTATATAACGGCTCCCAATCCCGCATGCCTGACGCGACGGAGGTGAGTGATGGCTCTCCAGATCAACGACACGGCCCCGGACTTCGAAGCCCAGACGACCGAGGGCAAGATCCGCTTCCACGACTGGATCGGCGACAAGTGGGTCGTGCTGTTCTCGCACCCCAAGGATTTCACCCCGGTCTGCACCACCGAGCTCGGCTACATGGC
>JBEVIH010000141.1:0-6465 GCA_040510815.1 Xanthobacteraceae bacterium
GATGGTGGGCACGCTTCGCTTTGCCCACCCTACAATTCAACTCGCCAGATCGACCTTCTCTGCCACCGTCGAATCCGCATTCAACCGGTAGATCACCGGCACACCGGTTGCCAGTTCACGCTTCAAGATCTGCTCGGGCGTCAGCTTCTCCAGCACCATGATCAGCGCGCGCAGCGAGTTGCCGTGGGCGGCAACCAGCGTGCGCTGGCCGCGCAGCAGGCCGGGCAGAATCTCCTGCACGTAATACGGCAGCGTGCGCGCCAGCGTGTCCTTCAGGCTCTCGCCGCCGGGCGGCGGCACGTCGTAGGAGCGGCGCCAGATCAGCACCTGCTCCTCGCCCCATTTGGCGCGGGCGTCGTCCTTGTTGAGGCCGGAGAGGTCGCCGTAGTCGCGCTCGTTGAGCGCCAGGTGGCGGGTGATCGGCAGGCCGGTCTGGCCCATCTCTTCCAGCGCCAGATCCAGCGTCTTCTGGGCGCGCGTAAGGTCCGAGGTGAAAGCGCGGTCGAACACCAGGCCCTGCGCCTTCAGCTTGCGGCCGGCTTCCTTCGCTTCAGCGACGCCCTTCTCGGTGAGGTTGGGATCCTTCCAGCCGGTGAAGAGATTCTTGAGATTCCATTCGCTCTGGCCGTGACGCACGAGGACGAGAAGACGATCGCTCATTTCAGGATTCCGATTCCGGTAGCGAGTGCAGAAGTATCAGATGTCGCCGAGGCCGAGCACGTCGGCCATCGAGTAGTGCCCGGGCGCCTTGCCGTGCGCCCACATCGCCGCCTTCAGCGCGCCGTGGGCGAAGATCATGCGATCCTCGGCCTTGTGCGAGATCTCGATGCGCTCATAGGGGCCGGCGAAGATCACCGTGTGGTCGCCGGTGACGGTGCCGCCGCGCAACGACGCGAAGCCGATATCGCCGGCACGGCGCGCGCCGGTGAGGCCGTCGCGGCCGCGCGCGGAATGCGTCGCGAGATCGACGCCGCGGCCGGCCGCCGCCGCCTCGCCGAGCATGAAGGCGGTGCCCGAGGGCGCGTCGATCTTCGCCTTGTGGTGCATCTCGAGAATCTCGATATCGAAACTGTCGTCGAGCGACTTGGCGACGCGCTTCACCAAAGCGGCAAGCAGGTTGACGCCGAGGCTCATATTGCCGGCCTGCACCACGATGGCCTGCTTGGTGACGCTCCTGATCACCGCATCGTCCGACGACGACAGGCCGGTGGTGCCGATCACATGCACGATGCCGCGCTGGGCGGCGATGGCGACATTGGCGATGGTGGCGCCGGGCACGGTGAAATCGAGGATGCCGTCGGCATCCCTGGACAGCGTCCACAGGTCGGCCGACAGCTTGACGCCGTTTTCCGGCAGGCCGGCGAGGGTACCGGCATCCAGCCCGAGCAGTTCGGAGCCCGGCGCCTCCAGCGCGCCGGTGACGACGGCGCCGGGGGTTTCGGCAATGGCGCGGACCAGCGCCCGGCCCATCCGGCCGCCCGCGCCTGCAACGATCAATCGCATGTCGGTCATGTCCACGCCTTTCATCTCTATGGGCGATATAACGGCGCGGCGGCCCTGCGGCAACAGAAGTGACACGTTTTGGCCCCTCCTCCGTCATTGCGAGGAGCCCTTGCGACGAAGCAATCCCGTTCTTGCCGAGCTTGTGGCTCTGGATTGCCGCGTCGCTTCGCTCTTCGCAATGACGAGAGAACGGTGCGTGGCTACGCCCCCGGCTGCGGGCCGTCGTAGCCGTCGATGATCACCAGGTCGCCTTCGGAGTGCGGCGCGCGCAGCGCCACCAGGCGCTGGTATTCCGGTGAATTGTAGCAGGCCAGCGCGGTGGCGTAGTCCTTGAACTCCAGCACCACATTTCGCGAGCGCGAGGAGCCTTCGCGGGTCTCGTGCTGGCCGCCGCGCACCAGAAATCTGGCGCCGAACTCGGCGAATACCGCGCCGTTTTGCGCGATATAATCCTTGTAGCCATCCATGTTGTGAATATCGATGCGCGCGATCCAGTAGGCCTTGGGCATGGGGGGCTCCCTTTTTCGTTTGTTGTTCGTTGCAGCGATTGTGTCCCGTTCCCCGGACGCGATGCAATACGGAGTATTGCTTCGCAGAGCCGGGGCCCCGGTTGCTTGGTATCGGCAAAACCACCGGGATCCCGGTTCTGCGGAGCGGCACAAGGGTGCCGCACCGCGCCCGGGACACGTATTCAGCCCAGCGCCTGGGTGATTTCCGCGACAATGGCTTCCGCTGCCGCTTTCGGGTCTGCGGCTTCCATCACAGGGCGGCCGACCACCAGATAGTCCGCGCCTTCGGCGATGGCCCGCGCCGGGGTCATGATGCGTTTCTGGTCGCCGGTGGCGGAGCCGGCGGGGCGGATGCCGGGGGTCACCAACGTCATGCCGGGCGCGATGATCCGGCGCAGCTTCGCCGCCTCTTCCGCCGAGCACACCAGACCGTCGATGCCCAGCGCCTGGGCCTGCTGGGCGCGCACCTCGACAAGATCGCTGACCCCGAGCTGGTAGCCTGCCGACTTCAGGTCTTCGTCGTCATAGGAAGTCAGCACGGTGACCGCGAGAATCTTCAGCGCCGAGCCGCGGCTGGCCTCGGCGGCGGCCTGCATGGTCTGCGGATAGGCGTGCACGGTCAGGAAGGTCGCGCCGAGCTTCGCCACGCTCTCGACGCCGCGCGCAACCGTGTTGCCGATGTCGTGCATCTTGAGGTCGGCGAACACCTTCTTGCCGGCGTCGGCGAGTTTTCGCACCAGCGGCAGCCCGCCGGCATAACCGAGCTGATAGCCGATCTTGTAGAACGTGACGCTGTCGCCGAGCCGGGCGATCATCGCCTCGGCGGCGTCCACATCCGGCAGGTCCAGCGCCACGATCAGACGGTCGCGCGGATCGATCATTCCAGAACTCATGTCATCTCACTTCATCTGCTGCGCGACGTCGACGAGCTGGCGTACCATGGCCTGCAGCGCTTCGATATCGCCCGCGTGCTTCAGGCGGTCCATCTCGTCATAGGCATCGTTGGCGAACGACAGCGTCAGCTGGTTGGGGATCACCGTGGCGCGGCATGCCGACAGCACCAGCCGCAGCGCCTGCAGGCAGCGCGCGCCGCCGAGCTTGCTGCCCGACGCCGCGGCGATCGCAAAGGGCACGGTGCGAAACACCTGGCCGCGGCTCTCGTGGCCGTCCTGCACGCGCGACACCCAGTCGATGGCGTTCTTCACGAGCGGCGGCAGCGAGGCGTTGTATTCCGGGGTCACGATCAGCACGCCGTGATGCGCGGAGATCATGCGCTTGAGATCGATCGCATGCTTCGGCACGCCGGATTCGTTTTCGAGATCGCCGTCATAGATCGGCAGCGGGTAATCGCCTAGCGAGATCCGGATGGCATCGACTTCCACGCGCGCAAGCTCGTCGACGGTGGCAGCGGCCAGTTTCGCATTCAGCGAACCGGTGCGCAGCGAGCCGGGAATGACGAGAATTTTCAGCGCGGCCATGGGTCCGATCGTCGTTGGTGGACGTGGGTTCTGCACCGGCCGTGCGCCCCCTCGCCCCGCACTTGCGGGGAGAGGGCCGGGGAGAGGGGCACTTGCGCCAAACTCCGGCGCCCCCTCTCCCGAAGCCAAGCTGGCGCGTGGCGCCGACCTCTCCCCGCGGAAGAGCGGGAAGAGGTGACACGTCGGCGTTCGATTCCATCCCGACGAAATCAGCCCTTGCGGTACACCCAGACGCGGGCGGGCGGAAGGTTCATCCAGATACGCTCGGAAGCCTCAGTGGACACGCCGGGCAGCGTCTTGGGAATCGGCGGCGCCACCGAATAGGTGAACTGCACGAACGGCGCGCCCGGCGACATCGCCGTGAAGGCTTCGCGGATCAGCTTCAGCCGGGTCAGCATCGGCTTGGTCACCAGCGGCAACCCCGAGACCACAGCAGAAGCCGGCTCCTTGATGATCTCCCACAGGGTGTCGCGCAGCGCATAGGCGTCGCCCTGCACCACGGTGGCCTGCGGATAGCGCTCGCGCAGCAGCGCGCAGAAGGTGGGATTGAATTCGACCAGTACCAGACGCTTCTGGTCGACGCCGTGGGCCAGCAGCGCGGTGGTGATGGCGCCGGTGCCGGGGCCGAGTTCGATCACCGGACCCTTGGCGTCGACGTCGACGTAATGCGCCATGGTCCGGGCGAGCGCCTTGCCTGACGGCATGACGGCGCCCATGTGCAGCGGCTTGTCGATCCAGGAACGGAGAAACCTTACCTCATCGTCGAGACGGAGCGGTTTCTTCAACGGACGCGCGGACGAGTGCAGAGGCATGTCGCTTCCAGGCAGACCGCGGTACGGCGGGACGTCAGAATATCGTCACAAAGAGGTACAGGCCGCCATCAAAACGGTCAAGCATTCTGGAGTCAGGAGCCGGCGCGGGTGCCGAAGAAGTCCTTGACCTTAGTGAAGAAACCGGCGGCTTCAGGTTGCGTTGCACCCGAAGACAGTTTCTCGAATTCAGCCAGCAATTCCTGCTGTTTCCTGGTCAGGTTCTGCGGCGTTTCCACCACCACCTGGACATACATGTCGCCGGTCTGCCGGGAACGCAGCACCGGCATGCCCTTGCCGGCGACCCGGAAACGGCGCGCCGACTGGGTGCCGGCGGGGACCTTCACCTTGGTGCGGCCGCGGTCGATGGTCGGAACCTCGAACTCGCCGCCGATCGCCGCGGTCACCATGGAGATCGGCACGCGGCAGTGCAGGTCGGCGCCGTCGCGCTGGAAGAACTCGTGGGTGGCCAGCGACAGGAAAATGTAGAGGTCGCCGGCGGGGCCGCCGCGGGTACCGGCCTCGCCCTCGTTGGACAGGCGGATGCGGGTGCCGTCCTCGACGCCCTGGGGAATGTTGACCGACAGCGTGCGCTCGCGCTCGACGCGGCCCGCACCCTCGCAGGCCTTGCAGGGATCCTCGATCATCTGGCCGCGGCCCTGGCAGCTCGGGCAGGTACGCTCCAGGGTGAAGAAGCCCTGGGCCTGGCGGACGCGGCCCTGGCCGCCGCAGGTGGCGCAGGTCTTCGGCTTGGTGCCGGGCTTGGCGCCGGTGCCGGAGCAGACTTCGCAGGTGACGGCGACCGGGATCTCGATCTGCGCGGTCTTGCCGGCGAAGGCCTCTTCCAGCGTGATTTCCATGTTGTAGCGCAGGTCGGCGCCGCGCTCGCGGCCGTTGCCGCCGCCGCGCCCGCCGCGCTGCCCGGCCATGCCGAACAGGTCCTCGAAGATATCGGAGAACGACGAGGCAAAGCCCTGGCCGAACCCGGCGCCGCCGGCGCCACCATGGCCCTGCTCGAAGGCGGCGTGGCCGTAGCGGTCATAGGCGGCGCGCTTGTCGCCGTCCTTGAGCACCTCGTAGGCCTCGGCGATTTCCTTGAACTTCACTTCGGCGGCGGCATCGCCCGGATTCTTGTCGGGGTGCCACTTCATCGCCAGCTTGCGAAACGCACTCTTCAGCCCCGCATCGTCGGCGGTGCGTTCGACCTCGAGGGATTCGTAGTAGCAGCGCTTGGTGGTGGACATCAGTCAGACCCGTCCGAAATTTTGGTCCTCGTCGCGAGGAGCAGCCAACGGATGCATCGATCAGTATGCATGCCGCGGTTTAACGAAAAATGGCCCCCACCGCCGAGACGCGCACCGCGCTGCTCCGGATGGGGGCCACTGACATGGACCTATCAGGCCGACTTCTTGTTCGGCTTGTCGTCGTCGACTTCGGTGAACTCCGCGTCGACCACGTCGTCCTTGGCAGCATCCTTGGCCGCGTCGGCCTCGGCCTGCTGGGTGTACATCGCCTCGCCGAGCTTCATGGAAGCCTGCGCCAGCGTGTTGGTCTTGGTCTTGATGGCCTCGGCGTCGTCGCCCTTCAGCGCTTCCTTGAGGTCGGCCATGGCGTCTTCAATGGCCTGGCGTTCGGGCGCGGCAACCTTGTCGCCATGCTCGGACAACGCCTTCTCGGTGGAATGAACCAGGGCATCGCCGTGGTTCTTGGCATCCACCGCCTCACGGCGCTTCTTGTCCTCGGCCGCGTTGGCCTCGGCGTCCTTGACCATCTTCTGGATGTCGGCTTCCGAAAGACCACCAGACGCCTGAATGCGGATCTGCTGCTCCTTGTTGGTCGCCTTGTCCTTCGCCGAGACGTTGACGATGCCGTTGGCGTCGATGTCGAAGGTGACCTCGATCTGCGGCATGCCGCGCGGCGAGGGCGGAATGCCCATCAGGTCGAACTGGCCGAGCGGCTTGTTGTCGGCCGCCATTTCGCGCTCGCCCTGGAAGACCCGGATGGTGACGGCGTTCTGGTTGTCCTCGGCGGTCGAAAACACCGGGCTCTTCTTGGTCGGGATCGTGGTGTTGCGCTCGATGATGCGGGTGAACACGCCGCCCAGTGTCTCGATGCCCAGCGACAGCGGGGTGACGTCGAGCAGCAGCACGTCCTTGACGTCGCCCT
>JBEVIH010000142.1:0-22171 GCA_040510815.1 Xanthobacteraceae bacterium
TGGCGACGAGCTCGATCGAGCGCAGGAAGCCGGACACGTCCGGCGTGATGTGGCCGTTGAGCAGCGCGAAATAGGAACCCGCGACCGAGGCATAGACCGCGGAGACGACGAAGATCATGAGCTTCTTGCTCGCCACGTCGACCCCGAGCACGCGCGAGGCTACCTCGCTGTCGCGGATCGCCCGCAGCGCGCGTCCGGTCGGGCTGTCGATCAGGTTGAGCGCCAGCGCGGCGCCAATCAAAAAGCTCACCGCGGCGATCCAATACCAGGTCGCCGCGCCGCGCACCGGCCAATCGAACAGAACAAGCCGCGGCACCGACATGCCGTCCGGCCCGCCGGTGAAGCGCGTCTCGTTGGTGAACACGATGGCGAGCAGGAGCCCGAAACCCAGGGTGGCCACCGCCAGATAGTGGCCCTTCAGCCGCAGGATCGGCCGGCCGACCACGAAGGCGACCAGCGCGGAGAGCGCCGCGCCGGCGATGAAGGCGAGCCACGACGGCACGCCGAGATGAGCCGGGCCGACGGCGACCGCATAGGCGCCGATCCCCATGAAGCCGGCATGGCCGAGGCTCACCTGCCCGGCGAAGCCCATCAGCAGGTTGAGCCCGATGCAGGCGAGCGAGAACACGAACACCAGCGCGGCGACGCGATAGTAATAAGCCGATGGGAACAGCAGCGGCAGCACGACGACGATGGCCGCCAGCGGCAGGATGGCCGCGAGCCGATGATCGAGCAGCGCCCGCATGCTCACACCCGCTCGGCGGTGGCCTTGCCGAACAGCCCGCGCGGCATGGCGAACAGCACCAGCAGGATGACCAGGAACGCGACCGCGTCCTTGTACTGCGACGAGAGGTAGCCGGCGGCGAATGCTTCCAGCAGCCCGAGCACGAGCCCGCCGACCACCGCGCCCAGGGCGCTGCCCATGCCGCCGAGCATCGCCGCGGCAAAACCCTTGACCGCCAGCAGGGTCCCGACGTCGTAGCTGGTCAGGGTGATCGGCGTGATCAGAATGCCGGCCACGGCGCCGATCGCCGCCGACAGCGCAAACGAGAAGCCGACGATGCGGCGGGTGTCGATGCCGACCAGGCGCGCGGCGAGCCGGTTCGCCGCGGTGGCGACGATCGCCTTGCCGAACAGGGTGCGGTCGATGAACGCCCACAGCAGCACGACGATCACCACCGCGCCGGCGAGCACGACCAGGCTCTGCGGCAGGATGGCGGCGCCGCCGATCCGGATCGGATCGCTGCCGAACCAGGCCGGCAGGCTGTGGAAGCGCTTGTCGAACACCACTTGGGCGGCCCCGCGCAGGAAGATCGAGGCGCCGATGGTGATGATGATGAGCACCACCGCGCTGGCGCCGCGCGCGGTTTCGATGGCGAAGCGGTGCAGCGCAAGCCCGACGATGACGGTGAAGACGACGGCGAGGCAGGCGGCCAAGGGCAGCGGCACGCCGGCAAGGCCGAGGAACACCGTCGTCATCCCGCCGAGCATCACGAACTCGCCTTGGGCGAAATTGACCACGTCGGAGGCGTTGTAGATCAGCGTAAAGCCGAGCGCGACCAGCGCGTAGACGGCGCCGACCGTGAGGCCGGAGAAGGCGAACTGCAGGAGTTCGGGCATGGCGAGTGATCGCGAGTAGCGAATTGCGAATAGGGAATCAAAGAGGATGTGGCGCTATTCGCTACTCGCCATTCGCCTTCCTTCATTGCACTAGCGTCCAGTCCCCGCCCTTGATCTCGAGCATGCGGAAGGCGGAAAGGTCGAGGCCCATGTGGTCGGTCGGCGACATGTTGACGACACCGCCGGTGCCGATGAAATTCCTGGTCTTCTCGATCTCGTCGCGCACCTTGGCCTTGTCGAAGCTGCCGGCGCGCTTGGCCGCCTCGACGAGGATCATCAGGCCGTCATAGGCGTGGCCGCCGAAGCCTGAGACCGGCTGGCCGGTCTTCTGCTGGTAGGTCCGGGTGTAGCCGACGACGACCGGCTTCTGCGGATCGCTGTCGGGCAGCTTGTCGGCGACCAGCAGCGCCGCCGCCGGCAGCCGCACGCCTTCGGCGGCAGGGCCGGCGAGGTCGATGAATTGCTTCGAGGCCACGCCGTGGTTCTGGTAGAGCGGCAAGGTGATGCCGAGCTGGCGATAGTTGCGGGTCACGATCGCCGGCGCCTGGCCGAAGCCCGCGGTGACCACCGCCTGCACGCCGGCCTTGCCCTTGATGTTGGTGAGCTGCGGGGTCATGTCGCTGTCGCGCGGCCCGTAGGATTCCTCGTGCGCGATAGTGATGCCGGCCTTGGGCGCCACCGCCACGCATTGGTCGCGCATCGATTTGCCGAACGCGTCCGTCCCCGCGATCAGCGCGACGGTCGTCAGGTTGCGCCGCTTGATGTCGGCGAAGATTTTCTCGCACGCCATCTTGTCGGTGTGCGGGGTCTTGAACACCCACTTGCGCACCGGCTCGATGATCTGGATGGCCCCGGCGAGCGAGATCAACGGAATCTGCGCGTCCTCGAACACCGGGATCATGGCGAGCGTGGCGCCGGTGGTGGTGCCGCCGACCATCGCGACGATCTTGTCCTCCTCGACCAGGCGGGTCGCGAAGGTACGCGCCGCATTGGCGTCGGCGCCGTCGTCGTAGACCACGAGCTGCAGCTTCTGGCCGTTGACGCCGCCCTTGGCGTTGATGTCCTCGACGTAGATCTCGAGCGTCTTCTTCTCGGGGTCGCCCAGAAACGAAGCAGGGCCGGTGACCGACAGCACCGCTCCGACCTTCACCTGCGCCGAGACCTCGCCGGCGCCGACCACGCCCGCAAGACAGATCCCAGCAGCCGCAATCCTGAGATATGCCGTCATCACATTTCCTCCCGGCGTTCCGCCTGGTGTTCCTGAGCCAAGGTTTGGCCCGAGCGTAACACGGTTTCGAACGGCCGTGGCAGGGCAGCGGCATCTTGCCGTGCGACCACGCCATACGAAGCGCGCCAGTTCCGGCTTGTGCAAGGCCGTGGTCGGTCCATACAATCTTTGAAAATGCGGGCAATTGGCCGTGCTGCGCAGACACGCGGCCCGCCGGGAGGACATGCCATGCGACGCTTCGGCGGACTGCTCATCTCGGCGCTCGGCCTCGCGCTCGGCGCGACCGCAGCCACCGCGCAGGCGCCCTATCCGAGCAAGCCGATCAGGATCGTCGTGCCCTATGCGCCGGGCGGGCTGACCGACGTGGTGGCGCGCCACTACGCCGAGCAGCTGCGCGTGGAGCTCGGACAGCAGGTGCTGGTCGAGAACAAGCCCGGCGCCTCCGGCATCATCGCGATCGAGACCATGGCCCGCGCCCGCCCCGACGGCTACACGCTGATGATCGGCAACATCTCGACCAACGGCCTCACCCCCATCCTGCTCGCCAAGAAGATGCCGGTCGACTACGACAGGGAGGTGCAGATCGTCGCCCGGCTCGCCGACGTGCCGGTGTTCTTCCTGGCCACGACCAAGGACTTCCCGCCCACGACCTTCGCCGAGTTCATCGCCTACGCCAAGGAACATCCCGGCAAGGTGCGCTACGGCAGCGGCGGCATCGGCGCCTACCAGCACGTGAACAGCGAAATCCTCGCCAAGCGGGCGGGCATTCGCATGCTGCATATTCCCTACAAGGACGGCGGACCGGGCATCCTCAAGGACCTCGCCGGCGGCGACATCCAGGTCTCGTGGTTCAACATCACCAATCCGGTCGGCATGATGAAGGCCGGCCACGTGCGCCCGCTCGCGGTGGCGGCGCCGCAGCGGCTCGCCGCCTATCCCGACGTTCCGACCATCGCGGAGGTCGGCTTCCCCGGCCTGCGCGCGGCGCAATGGGTGGCTGCCTTCGCGCCGTCGGGCGTGCCGCGGGAGATCGTCGAGACGCTGCACAAGGCCTTCGTCAAGGCATCGCAAGCGCCGGACATGCAGGACAAGTTCCACAAGGGCGGCATGGTCGCTCCGCAGCAGGCGTCGGTCGACGACGCCAAGGCGTGGCTGCGGGACGAGATGGCCTCCTGGCGGCGCGACCTGCCGGAAGCGAACATCGTCATCGACGAGTGAGTTGGGTTTTAAGTGAGTTGGTTTGTTGGGGGGATCGACGTTGAAGATCGGAATTCTGCTCGGCGACGACATCGGGCTCGAAGTCGTTCCGGAATGCGTCAAAGTGATGAAGGCGGCGGCCGTGCGCACTGGCCTGGCGATCGACTGGCAGCCGCTGCCGATCGGCAAGAGCGGACACGAGCAGCACGGCAATACGCTGCCGGCGGTGACCGAGCAGGCGCTGCGGCAGCTCGACGGCTGGATCATGGGGCCGATCGGGCACGCCGCCTATCCGCGCGGCGACGCCACCTGGGTGATGCCGCCGGTGCGCAAGAAGTTCGAGCTGTTCGCGGCGGTGCGGCCGTCGCTGTCGCACCCGACCATCGCCTCGGTGCACAAGGACGTGGACATCGTGTTCCTGCGCGAGCTCACCGAGGGCATGCTCTATTCCGAGACGGTGATCGCCGGCCTGCCGGAGTTCCGACCCAACGACGACATTACCGTCGCGATGCGGGTGATCACCCGCAAAGGGTCGAACCGCGTCGCCCGCGAGGCGTTCGAGATCGCCCGCGGCCGCAAGCGCAAGAAGGTCACCGCCGCGCACAAGGAGCCGGTCTATCGGCTGGCCTGCGGCATGTTCGCGGAGGAATGCCGCAAGGTCGCGCGCGACTATCCCGACGTGGCGTTCGAGGAGATGATGATCGACTCGATCTCGATGAAGCTGGTGGTGGCGCCGCAGCAGTTCGACGTGGTGGTCACCACCAACCAGTTCGGCGACATCCTCACCGATATCGGCGCCGGCCTGGTGGGCGGGCTCGGGCTGGCGCCCGGCCTGTGCGTCGGCGAGAAGCAGGCGATGGCGCAGGCGACCCACGGCTCGGCGCCCGACATTTCCGGGCGCAACATCGCCAATCCCTATGCGATGATCGTGTCCGGGCAGATGCTGCTGGCCTGGCTCGGCCGCAAGCACAATGAGCCGAAGGCGACCGCGGCGGCCGAGCGCATCCAGGCGGCGATCACGAGGGTGATCGCCGACGGCAAGCACCTCACCCGCGATCTCGGCGGAGCGGCCAGCACCCAGGAGATGGGAGACGCCGTCGCCGCCGCCGTGCAATGATGCGACCCAACGATAAAGGCGCAAAGGGAGGACGAGTGATGCGAACTGTTCTGGCGAAGACCGCGGCCGTGCTCGGCCTTCTCCTGCTGGCGCCCGCCCTCGCCGCGGCCCAAAGCTGGCCGCAGAAGCCGATCAAGATGATCGTGCCGTTCCCGGCCGGCGGCGGCACCGACTTCATCGGGCGCGTGGCGGCCAAGCACCTGTCGACCCGGCTCGGCCAGCAGGTCGTGGTCGAGAACCGCGGCGGCGCCAACGGCGCCATCGGGTTGCAGGCGCTGATGCAGTCCGATCCCGACGGCTACACGATCGCCACCTCCTCCGACACGCCGCTGGTGGTCAATCCGTGGCTCTACGACAAGCTGCCCTACCAGGCGCTGCGCGATTTCGTGCCGGCGGCGACCTTGGTGCGATTCCCCGGGATGCTGGCGGTGCATCCCTCGGTGCAGGCGCAGACCGTTGCCGAGCTGATCGCGCTCGCCAAGGCGAAGCCCGGCGGGCTCGCCTATGCCTCGGCCGGCGTCGGCAATTTCAGCCATCTGGCGATGGAGCTGTTCTCGCTGGCGACCGGCGTGAAGCTGCTGCACGTGCCGTACAAGGGCACCGGCCCCGCCTCGCTGGCGCTGCTCGGCGGCGACGTGCAGATGGGGTTCAACAACGTGCAGACGCTGCTGCAGAACGTACGCGCCGGCCAGTTGCGCGCGCTCGCGGTCGCCGAGCCGCAGCGGGTGCCGGTGCTTCCTGACGTGCCGACGGTGGCCGAGACCGTGCCCGGCTTCACCATGGCGCCGTGGATCGGCATCATCGCTCCCGTCAAGACGCCGAAGGAGATCGTGGCGCGGCTCTCGCACGAGACGCTCGCGGTCATGCGCGATCCCGAGGTCATCAAGCTGCTCACCGAGCAGCAGGTGACCCCCATGGCGATGGGCCCGGAGGAGTTCGAAGCGCTGATCAAGAAGGACCTGGAGCGGTGGGCGAACGTGATCAAGACCGCCGGCATCAAGGGAGAATGAGCGGTGCCGCGATGAGAACCGCCACGATCCTGCTGATGAGTGCCCTGATGGCTTCCCCGGCCTTCGCGCAATCGGCGGCTCCGCCGCCGCTCGATTACGTGGCGGTGCCCGACAGCTTCAGCCTGCCCGCCGGCATGACGTTGGGCAGCACCTCGGGCGTGGCGATCAACTCCAAGGGGCATGTCGTCGTGCTGCATCGCGGGCCCGATCCACTGATGGAGTTCGACCCGGGCGGCAAGTTCGTCCGCGCCTTCGGCAACGGCTTCTTCGACCGGCCGCATGGACTGCGGATCGACGCGCAGGACAACATCTGGGCGACCGACGTCGCCACCCACGTGGTCTACAAGTTCAGCCCGGAGGGGCGCATCCTGCTGGTGCTGGGCGTGCGCGGCAATGCCGGCGAGATGCACCCCTACGGGCATCTGCGCCTGTTCAACGAGCCCAACGACGTGGCGTTCGGACCCGGCGGCGACGTGTTCGTGGTGCAGGGGCACGGGCGCGGCGAGCCGAAGGTGATCAAGTTCGACAAGGACGGCAATTTCATCAAGGCCTGGGGCAAGAAGGGCACCGGACCGGGCGAGTTCGACATCGCCCATTCGATTGCGGTCGACGGCAAGGGGCTCCTTTACGTCGCCGACCGCAACAACCAGCGCATCCAGGTGTTCGACGCCGACGGCACTTTCCTGCGGGACTCGAAGCATCCCGGCACGCCCTGCGGGCTGTTCATCAGCCCCGATCAGCACCTGTGGCTGGCGCACGGGCACGCCGGGCAGGTGATCAAGCTCGACCTGGACGGCAAGGTGCTCGGCGCCATGGGCAAGCAGGGCAAGGGGCTCGGCCAGTTCGGCGAGGCGCATTTCATCGCGGTGAACAACGCCAACGGCGACATCTATGTCGCCGACACGCTGAACTGGCGGGTGCAGAAATTCGTCAGGAAAGAAGTCGCGAGCCGCTAGCGCTTATTGTTGGAGCATGATCTTTTCCGAAAACCGGTAGCCACCCCGGATCAAGTCCGGGGCAGGCTTTTTCGGGATCATGCTGTAGGAGCAAGCCGCATGTACGATCTTCGTCTCAGCGCCGAGCAGATCGAGATCCGCGACACCGTGCGCGATTTCGTCGCCGAGGAGGTGAAGCCGGCGGCGCTCGACGCGCAACGGCTCGACGCCTGCGACCGGCGGCTGCTCGCCGGCGTGCTCGACAAGGCCTCGCAGCTCGGGCTGCGGACCTTGGCGCTGCCGGAAGAGCTCGGCGGCGCCGGCGCCGACACGCTCACGCTATGCATCGTCACCGAGGAGCTGGCGGTCGGCGACGTGGACGTCGCCGCGGTGCTGGCGGAGACGTCGGGACTGGCCGGCGTGCTGTTTTCGCGGATGCCGGCCGAGCAGCGTGAGCGCCTGTTGCCGGAATTCCTCGCGGACGACCGCTATCACCTGGCGCGGGCGGTGCACGAGCCCGAGGCCGATACGGCGCTCGGTGTCCACTATCATCGGCCGGGGGCGAACGAGCCGAGCCGCAAGACCGCGGCGGCGCGCGCCGGCGACGGTTGGGTCGTCAACGGCGTCAAGCGCTGCGTGGCCAACGCGCCGATCGCTAAGCTGTTTGCGGTCGAGGCCGATATCGAAGGACATGGACCCGGCACCCTGCTGGTGCCGAGCGATACACCCGGCCTGACCGTGCGCGAGCCCGACGGCGGCCCGCGCTGGTATCACGGCGCCTGCGGCGAGGTGACGATCGAGGATTGCCGCGTGCCGGCGGACAGCCTCCTGCGCCGCCCGCTGTCCGTTGCGAACGGCCGCGGCAGCCCGCAGCTACAAGCCTTGAACCTCGGGATCGGCCGCGCCGCCTACGAGGCCGCGCTCGACTACGCGGACCTGCGCGTGCAGGGCGGCCGCCGCATCATCGAGCACCAGGCGATCGGCACGAAATTGGCCGAGATCGCGATCAAGCTCGAGGTCGCGCGCAACGCGGTCTGGAAGGCGGCCTTCGCCTGCGACCATCCCGACGCCTATGCCGACCACAGCCTTGCCGACCTGCCGCTGCAGACGGTCGCAGAAGTGTTCACCGCGGAGGCGATCTTCGAGGCCGCCAAGGATGCGGCCGAGTGCTTCGGCGCCATGGGCGTGATGCGCGACATGCCGCTGCAGAAATACGTGCACGACGCCCGCATCTGCCTGCACAGCGGCCACGGCACCGGCGACGCCAAGCTGCGCATCGCCGAGGCGCTGGCCGGCTATCGGCGGCCGGCGGCGCCCGCGATCGCGGCGGAATAGAGAACGGGAAACGACCATGGACTTCTCACTGAGCAACGAGCAGCGCGCCTGGCAGATGACGGCGCGCAAATTCGCCGAGGAGGAGATCCGCCCGATCTCGCTCGAGCGCGACGCGATCTCCGATCCGCGCGAGACCTTCGACTGGGAGATCATCAAGAAAGGCTCCAAGCTCGGCTTCCGCACCATGGCGGTGCCCAAGGAATGGGGCGGGCAAGGCACCGATTTCGTCTCGCAGGCGCTGGTGATGGCGGAACTCGCCAAGGCCGACAGCGCCATCTCCAAGACCTTCAGCCAGTGCTGGAAGTGGAGCCATCTGATCGCCGCGAGCTGCACCGACGAGCAGAAGGCGCGCTTCCTCAAGCCGTTCCTCGAGGACGACACCTTCCTGCTGGGCAAGGGCATTTCCGAGCCGAGCGCCGGCTCCGACAACCGGCTGCCGCCGGCCGACGACGTCAAGGCCGGGCTCAAGCTCAAGGCCGAGCGCCGGGGCGACGAGTGGATCCTCAACGGCGAGAAGTGCTTCATCGCCAATGCCAGCGTCGGCAAGCTGTTCTTCATCGACGCGCGCACCAATGCGAACGTCCCGGTCAAGGACGGCACCACCATGTTCCTGGTGCCGCGCGACACGCCCGGCTTCCGCATCGGCAAGGTGTTCAACAAGAGCGGCTGGCGGTTCTACCAGAACGGCGAGATGATCTTCGAGGACGCGCGCGTCCCGCACGCCAACGTGGTGGGCGAGGTCAACGGCGCCGCCAGGAAGAGCGGCAGCCGCGGCGGCGGCGACACCACCGGCGGCGACCTGTTCGGCGATCTCGAGCTCGCCGCCAACGCGCTCGGCGTCTGCGACGACGCCTGCGCGCTGGCGATGGCGCACGCGCGCAGCCACAAGCAGGGCGGCCAGGTCCTGTTCGAGCAGCAGATCATCCAGCTCAAGCTCAACCGCATGCACATGCTGACCGAGGCGCTGCGCTCGCTGGTGATGCGGGTGGCCTGGGAGCACGATCACAAGCTGCACTCCGCCAATCCAGGTCTGGCGATGAACTTCTCGACCGACGTCATCCAGGAGGTGACCGAGCTCAACATGGACGTGCACGGCGCCGACGGCTGCACGATCAATCCGCGGGTCGAGAAGCTGGTGCGCGACTCGATCATCTGGAGCCACCTCGCCGGCGACACCGTGCAGCGGATGAAGGTGGCGCGGCGGCTGGCGCGGTCGGCCGCGTAAAAAAGCCTAATGGAACTCGTAGAATCAAGAAAACGCTTCTCAAAATTGCCGCGTTCTGCCAGTCAGGGTTTTGACGCGCGCAATTTGCGGGCCGCATGGAACCCGGCGCGAACGGGAACCCGGGCAGCAAAGGGCGCCACAGCGAAACGAGGGGAATGCCGGAGCTGTTTGGGGCATCCGGCAAAATAAGCCGACGCCGTACAATCCCCGCGGCGCCGGAGGGCTTGCAGCTGTCCACCGCATCATCAGCGCTGGCGGTCAACCTGCTCGCGGAGAGCACGGTTGCCGGTTCCATTCTACAGACGCCGGCTGCGCAACCCGCGGCGGAGGCAGAGCCGGCGCGCGCGAGCGCGCGCGGCCTCGACTGGTTCACCTTCTTTCTTGCCGATATCCAGACCGGGTTCGGGCCCTTCGTCGCCGTCTACCTGACGGCGAATTCCTGGACCCAGGTCGATATCGGCCTCGTGCTCACCGCCGGCGGTCTGGTCGCGCTGGTCGGCCAGATGCCCGGCGGCGCGCTGGTCGACGCCGTGCGCTCGGCGCGCTGGGTCGCGGGTCTCGCCGTGGCGGCGATCTGCATGAGCGCGTTCGCCACCGCGCTGTGGCCGGTGTTCCTGATCGTGATCGGCGCGCGCGCGCTGCAGGCGGCCGCCAGCTGCGTGCTCGGGCCCGCGATCGCCGCCATCAGCCTGGGCCTGGCCGGCCACGCCGGGCTGGGCGAACGGATCGGCCGCAACGCGCGCTTTGCGTCGATCGGCAGCGGCGTCGCCGCCGCCGCCATGGGCGCCTGCGGCTATCTGCTGTCGAACCAGGCGGTCTTCCTGCTGACTGCCGTCCTGGTGGTGCCGGCGCTGGTCGCGCTCGCGCAGATACGAACGAGCGATCTCGCGCTGCCGAGCCGCCGCGATCGAATCGCCGCACCCGATGCCGACGCGCCGAAGGCGGATCTGCGCAGCCTGCTGTGCAATCGCCGGCTGATGACCTTCGCGGCCTGCGTCGTCCTGTTCCAGCTCGCCAACGCAGCGATGCTGCCGCTGATGGGCAGCATGATGACGATGCGCGCGAGCGAGTGGGCGGCAACGCTGATTGCGGCCTGCATCGTGGTGCCGCAGCTGGTGGTGGCGGCATGCTCGCCCTGGGTCGGGCGCCAGGCGCAGATCGTGGGGCGCCGGCCGCTGCTGCTCTTGTGTTTCGCGGCGGTCGCGGTCCGCGGGGCGCTGTTCGCGCTCATCAGCAACCCGCACCTGGTGCTCGTCGTGCAGATCCTCGACGGCGTCTCGGCGGCGATCTTCGGCATCATGTTCGCGCTGGTCGTCGCCGACATCACCCGCGACAGCGGGCGCTTCAACCTGGCGCTCGGCATCGTCGGCAGCGCGGTGGGGATCGGAGCGTCGCTGAGCACCACGCTGGCCGGCTATATGTTCGATCACTTCGGAGCCGGCTTCACCTTCGCCAGCATGGCGGCGGTCGCCTTCGCCGGCATGGCTCTGATCTGGCTGGCGATGCCGGAAACCCGGCCCGACCCGGAGGCACCGGCCACGGACGCTGCCGGCGATCGGTCGGGCTCAAGCCCGCTGGCCGGAGCTGCGGCGCAGGGGTGCGGTGCGTAGCACGCGCACCGGCTCGAGCTTCGGCGTCGCCGCCTCGATCATGCCGCGATAGACGTCGAGATAGTCCTCGGCCATGCGGCGCGCGGTGAAGCGCGCCTCGAACCGCTTCCTGATCGCCGGCCGCGACAACCGGGACAGCTCGGCGGCGGCGGCAAGTGCCTCGGTCTCGTTCTCGACCACGAAGCCGGTGACGCCGTGCTCGACGATCTCGCGAACGGAACCCCGGTCGTAAGCGATCACTGGCGCGCCGCAGGCCATGGCCTCGATCATGACCAGGCCGAACGGCTCGGGCCAGGCGATCGGCACCAGGAGCGCGACGGCGCCGCTGAGAAACGCCGATTTTTCGGAGTCGTTGATCTCGCCGACATATTCGACGTCCGGCGCAACGATCAACCGGCGAATCTCGGCCTCGAAATACTCCTTATCGACCCTGTCGACCTTGGCGGCGATCTTGAGCGGCACCCCGCAGCGCTGCGCGATGCGGATCGCCTGGTCGATCCCCTTCTCCGGCGAGATGCGGCCGAGAAAAGCCAGATACGAAGGTCGCGTGGGCTGCGGCATGAGCAGCCGCTCGGGCAGGCCGTGGTGGACGGTGCGGACCCATCCGGCATGGGGCACCGGACGCCGTTGCGAATCCGAGATCGAGATCAGCGGCGACGACGAGAACGTCCGGAACACCAGTTGATGCTCCGGCAGGTCGAGCCGGCCGTGCAGCGTGGTGAGAAACGGCGTGGGCTGGCGCGCGAACAGCGAGAACGGATAGTAGTCGAGGTGAAAGTGCAGGACGTCGAACTCCTGCGCCCTTCGGCGAACGCGCTCCAGCATGGTCATGTGCAGCGCGTTGGCGTCGCGCACCGCGCCGTCGAGGCGCAGCGCCTTCGGCCACACCGGTTCCAGGGTCGCCGCGGTCTGCGAATCGCCGCTCGCGAACAGCGTGACGTCGTGGCCGAGCGCCACAAGTTCCTCGGTCAGCCAGGAGATGACCCGTTCGGTACCGCCGTAGAGTTTGGGGGGAATCGCCTCCATCAAGGGAGCTATCTGCGCAATTTGCATGAAATGGACTTTCCTCGCCCGCCCAGCGTCTTTGCCGAACCACCCAGCAATGCAAAACGGGAATTGATCCGTTTCGCTAAACGGAGAACTCGCGCCGCAGTTCCACGGAAACCGATCTGGGATGTTGTGCGTTGCAGTACGGTCGACAGACGCGCGACGGCGTTACAGAACGTTACAATTGGTGAGTTGGCGTCACAAACCTGCAACACTGGGGATCACGGTTTGATGGACGACCTTTGCCGTTTCGCCGATCGCCCGTTTGCGTTTCTGGCCCGCTATCTGCGCGCGCGGCCGGCGTCGCACGCGGCGATCGTCGCGCTCGTGCTCGCCGCCGTCGGCTGCGCGGTGACCACGCAATACGCGGTGAAATTCCTGGTCGACACGCTCGCCGGTCACTCCGCGGCTAGCGGCGTCTGGCTGGCGTTCCTCCTGCTCGCTGGTTTGATCGCCGCCGACAATCTGCTCTGGCGGGTGGCCGGCTGGATCGCGAGCTCCACCTTCGTCGGCGTCACCGGCGACCTTCGCCGCGACCTGTTCCGGCATCTCACCGGTCACGCGCCGAGCTACTTCATCGAGCGGCTGCCCGGCATGCTGACCAGCCGCGTCACGGCGACGTCGAATGCCGTGTACACGGTCGAGAACATGTTCGTATGGAACGTGCTGCCGCCCTGCGCCGGCACGGTCGGCGCGATCGCCTTCGTGCTGACCGTCAGCGGCCCCATGGCCGCCGTGCTGGTGGTGGTCGCGGTGATCGTCGTGGTCGCCATGTTCCGCCTCGCCGCCGCCGGCAAGCCGCTGCACCATGATTTCGCCGACAAGGCCGCGGCGGTCGACGGCGAGATGGTGGACGTGATCGGCAACATGCCGGTGGTGCGGGCGTTCGGCGGGCTCCTGCGCGAGCACAAGCGGTTCGACGGCACGCTCGATCGCGAGATGGGCGCGCGCCGGCGCAGCCTGCGCTACCTCGAGCGGCTGCGGCTTCTGCACGCGGTGGTCACCGTCGTGCTGACGATCGGGCTGCTGGCCTGGGCGATCGTGCTTTGGCAGCGCGGCGCCGCCACCACCGGCGAGGTGGTGCTGGTCTGCACGCTCGGGCTCGCGGTGCTGCACGCCACCCGCGACCTGGCGGTGGCGCTGGTCGACGTCACCCAGCACATGGCGCGGCTGTCGGAGGCGCTCGCCACCCTCTTGGTCCCGCACGAGCTGCGCGACCACCCGGAGGCAACGCCGCTGGTGCGGCGCGGCGCCAGCGTCGCCTTCGACGACGTCTCCTTCAGCTATCCCGACGGGCGCAAAGTCTTCGCCCATTTCAGCCTGCGGCTCGCGCCCGGCCAGCGCGTCGGGCTGGTCGGCCGCTCGGGCAGCGGCAAGTCGACCCTGCTGGCCCTGCTGCAGCGATTCTACGACGTGCAGCGCGGGCGTATCCTGATCGACGGCCAGGACGTCTCCCGGGTGACCCAGCACAGCATGCGCGAGGCGATCTCGGTGGTGCCGCAGGACATCTCGCTGTTTCATCGCTCGGTGATGGAGAACATCCGCTATGGCCGGCCGAACGCTTCCGACGCGGAGGTGTTGCAGGCCGCGGTCGCCGCCAAGTGCCGCGATTTCATCGAGGACCTGCCCGACGGCTTCGCGACACTGGTCGGAGAGCGCGGCGTGAAGCTGTCCGGCGGCCAGCGCCAGCGCATCGCAATCGCCCGCGCCTTCCTGAAGGACGCGCCGATTCTGCTGCTCGACGAGGCCACCTCCGCGCTCGACATCGATTCCGAGGAGGCGATCCGCGAGGCGCTGGGCCGGCTGATGCAAGAGCGGACCGTGATCGCGATCGCGCACCGGCTGTCGACCTTGCGCAGCTTCGACCGCATCTTGGTGCTGCAGGAAGGCCGCCTGCACGAGGACGGCCCGCCCGACACGCTGATGCGGCGCAAGGGCCTCTACCGCGAGCTGGTGATGCGCGAGATGAACCGGCTCTCCAAGCAAGCCGCCTGAACGGCCCGCGCGCTTGGGCGCGACAGCTCTGACGCGGCGCCGGGCCTGAGCGCGCTGGCGCAACGGCGGATGCGAGTTGTGGCATCATCGCACCACTTCATTGCTGCATTGTCGGTCTCGCATGACTCGTGCGGGTGATTCGCTGTCGCGCTTTTCGCGCGCGCGCCGCGTTTCATCGCTGTTTGCAGGGCCTTCACTCCCATACTGCCGGTGATTCGCCGGGCATGAGCCGCAGGAACCGGCAGCAAGCGTCGGCATTGTTCTGAGCAAGAACAGGCAAAGCGCAGCAAGCGGCGACAAGGCGCAGGCCCCACCCCCTCGCTAGAACTGTCAGCGGCGCTCGATTGAGTCGGCGTCGGCGATGCGCGCCGCGGGCCGCAGCGCCGTTGGCTGCCGGACGGAAGGACTCGGACAATGATCAGAGCAAAAATTGATCGGACAGCGGCGCGAGCGATTGCGATCGCGGGCGTGACGCTGCAGGTTCTTGTTTTTGGCGCGAGCGGTGCGCTTGGCTCCGCGGAGCCGGCATTCGAGGCGACGACGGCAGCGCGCCAGGTGAAGAGCTGGCACTACCAGCTTCAAAGCATCGACCCGAGCGCCATCGCCAAGTCATCCGCCGACATGGTGGTGATCGATTACAGCGGCGAGGACGGCCCGTTCACCAGGGCGCAGGTCGAGCTGATGCGGCGCAAGCCGGATGGATCGCGCCGGCTCGTGCTCGCCTATATGAGCATCGGCGAGGCCGAGAACTATCGCTGGTATTGGGCGCGGCGCTCGCCGGCCTGGCTCGGTCCAGAGAACCCGCAATGGCGCGGAAACTACGGCGTGCGCTTTTGGCACCCCGATTGGCAGGCGATCATCTTCGAATACACCGACAAGATCCTCGCCGCCGGCTTCGACGGCGTCTATCTCGACAAGGTCGACGAGTTCGATGAGCTGGGCCACCATGCCGAGATGGTGGAATTCGTCGGTCGCATCGCAGGACGGGGCAAGTCGCAACGACCCGACTTCCTGATCGTCTCGCAGAACGGCGACGCGCTCATCGCGGACCCGAAATTCCGTCGGGCGATCGACGCCTTTGCGCGCGAAGACTTGCTGTACGGCGAGACCGTCGACGGCGAGCGCAACGACGCAGACAGCATCCGCGACAACATCCAGCAGCTCAAATCGCTGACGGCGGAGGGCAAGCCGGTATTCGTGGTCGAATATCCGCGCGATGATGATCAGGCGCAAACCGCGCGGCGCGAGATCGCCGAGCAGAACTTCATCGGATTGGTCGCCCGACGTGCGCTCGACCAGTCTCATTCCGACTAGAATTGACCAGTCCCCCGCCCGGCCGGCCTTTTGCGTGCGGCCCATCGGACCGCCGCGCGGACCAATATGGTTAACAAAAGCAGGGGTCAGGCGTGGCCGCGAGGTCACACTTGCAATAATTAGCTCGCGCGTACCGGCTAACCCATTGAAAAATCGAACTGCGCTGGGCGCCCACCAAAATTCCGCCACGGCGCTGCGTCAGCAAGCCTGCGGTCGTCTGCAATCTTGCAGCCAAATTGGCCGTACGGGGGATGGGTCGCGGCCGGGGGCTCAGTCGAGACATGTCCAGGGCGGCGTTCACGCGCGTGCTGCTGGCGGTGGCGGTGGCCACCGCCACGGGCGTTCATGGCGCCCGCGCGCAGACCACCCCCAACTGCCCTCCCACCAACAATAACTTTTGTCCGTCGCCGGGACCTCCAGGCACACCCTCCGATTCGAACAAGTTCAATCCGTGGTGGATCGTCGGCGGGCTGGTCGTCACGTTTCTCGGCGTGGTGGCGGTCAAGCACCTCCTCGATCCGGACCCGCCCAACCGGCTGACGACGCCTCCGCAGCCCTCGGGTGGCGGCACGCCGCCCCTGACGCAGCTCTCCATCGATCCGCCCCCCTCGCCGCCGCGCCAGGCCGGCGGCGGCACCAGCGGCGGCGTCACGACCGCTCAGCTGCGCCGCGGATTCGATCTGCCGCCCGCCGGCGCACCCATCTTGGACAACGAGTGCATCCTCGACATTCCGGCCAACGTCTCGACCGCGACGCTCGATGCCATCGCGGCGCGCCACGCGATGACGCGGCTCGAAACCGTCGACATTCGCCTCACCGGCCGGCGGCTGCATCGCTGGCGGCTCGACGGCGGCGGCTCGGTCGCCGACATGATCCGTGCGGTCTCGCGCAGCGAGCCCTCGGTCGCGGGCATGCAGGCGCAATTCCTCTTCTCGCTGGCGCAAACCCCGCCCGCGCAGATCAACGGCGACCAATACGCGCCGGACAAGCTCAATCTTCCCGAAGCGCATCGGCTGGCCACCGGCAACCGGGTGCTGATCGCGGTGATCGATTCCGAGGTCGATGCTTCGCATCCCGACCTCGCCGGCGCCGTCACTGCCAAGTTCGATGCCACCGACAAAGAACGGCCGCACGCGCACGGCACCGGCATGGCCGGCGCGATCGCGGGCCGGCGCACGGTGCTGGGGACCGCGCCGCAGGTCGGGCTGCTCACGGTGAACGCGTTCACCACCAGCACGCGCGAGGCGGAAGGCACCACGTTCAGCATCCTCAAGGGACTCGACTGGGCGGCGACGCAGGGCGCACGCATCGTCAATATGAGCTTTGCGGGCCCGGCCGATCCCCGCCTGCAGGACGCGCTCGCCAAGGCCAACAAGAAGGGCATCGTGCTGATCGCGGCCGCCGGCAATGCCGGCCCGAATTCTCCGCCGCTGTTTCCGGCGGCCGACCCCAACGTGATCGCGGTGACGGCGACCGACATCGACGACGGGCTGTTCAGGGGCGCCAATCGCGGCAAGCACATCGCGGTCTCGGCGCCCGGCGTCGAGGTGCTGGTGCCCGCCCCCAATGGCGCCTATCAATTCACCACCGGCACGTCGGTGGCGGCCGCGGAGGTGAGCGGCATTGCGGCATTGCTGATCGAGCGCAATCCTGCGCTCAAGCCCGCCGATATCCGCAGGATCCTCACGAGCACGGCCAAGGACCTCGGGCCCAAGGGCCCCGATTCGAGCTTCGGCTCGGGCCTGGTGAATGCGTTGCGGGCGGTCACCGCCGCCGGCGGCCGCGGGCAACCGGGGCTCTGACCTGGGAATTCGCCAGCGATCTTGATTACGACGCGACCTTGATCAGCAGGTTTGCCGCATTCGGGATCTCGACGTCGATCTCGAGCGTCGAGACGTTGGCGCCGCGGTCCATCCGCACCCGGACGTTGTCGTGGTCGACCGTGACGTGCTTGGTGATCACCGCCAGGATCTCCTCGCGCAGGATGCCGAGCAGATCGGATTGGCCGCGCGCCGACCGCTCATGCGCCAGGAGGATCTGCAGCCGCTCGCGCGCGATGGGCGCGGAGCCGCGGCGCCGGAACAGGTTGAACAGGGTCATGCCGCTCTCCGTCCGAACAGCTTGTCGAACAGACCTTTCCGATCGCTCGGGATGGTCATCGGCAAGTCCTCGCCGCAAAGCCGGCGCGCCGCGTCGAGATAGGCGCGACCCGGAGCGCTGCTTGCGCCACTCACGGTGACCGGTGAGCCGATATTGGACGCGCGCAGCACCTCTTGGCTTTCCGGGATAATGCCGAGCAGCGGGGTCGACAGGATGTCGAGCACGTCCTCGATGTTGAGCATCTCGCCGCGCGCCGCGCGTTGCGCGTCGTAACGGGTGATCAAAATGTGCTTCTCGACCTGCTGGCCCTTCTCGGCCCGCTCGGTCTTGGAATCGAGCAGCCCGATGATGCGGTCGGAATCGCGCACCGACGACACTTCCGGATTGGTGACGATGACGGCGGCGTCGGCGAAGCGCATGGCGAGCGTGGCGCCGCGCTCGATGCCGGCCGGGCTGTCGCAGATCACCCAATCGAATTTGCCGCGCAGCTCCTTGATGACGCTGCCGACGCCGACTTCGGTCAGCGCGTCCTTGTCGCGGGTCTGCGAGGCCGGCAGCAGCCACAGGGTCTCGATGCGCTTGTCGCGGATGAGCGCCTGCGAGAGCTTCGCCACGCCTTGCACGACGTTGATCAGGTCGAACACCACACGGCGCTCCGCCCCCATCACCAGATCGAGGTTGCGCAGGCCGACGTCGAAGTCGACCACGGCGACCTTCTTGCCGGCTTGCGCGAGCGCGGCACCGAGCGCGGCGGTGGTGGTCGTCTTGCCGACGCCGCCCTTGCCGGAGGTGACCACGAGCACCTTGGTCATGTTTGCCATTTCTTGCCCCTTTCAATCCAAGGCTGCGATCGTCAGTACGCGGTCTTCGAGCCAGCACTGCGCCGGCCGGCTGCGGAGGCTCGCGTCCATGTCCTCGGCGGTCCGGTAGTAGCCGTCGATGGCGATCAGCTCGGCTTCATTCCTGCGGCAGAAGATCCGCGCCCGGGCGTTGCCCATGGAGCCGGCCATGGCCCGCCCGCGCAACGCGCCGTAGATGTGGATCGATCCGCCGGCGACCACTTCGGCGCCGGACGCGACCGAGCCCAGCACCGTCACGTCGCCGTAGGGGAAGATCACGGATTGTCCCGAGCGGATCGGGCTCTCGAGCAGCAGCGAGGCGGACTCTTGGCGCGCGGGCGCGCTGCCGCCCGCAGCCTCCTCGAGGATCGGCCGCGCCCCCGGCTCGCTTGCCGCCTCGCCGCCGCTCGGACGGCCGCCCTTGAGACAGGGCGGCAGCGACGGGCTCAGCCGGTCGGCATCGACCCCTTCGAGGCCCATGATCCGAATGCCGCGCTCGCCCAGCGCCGCGATCAGCCGTGCAATCTCCGGCTCGCTCAGGCTCATCGCAGCGAGATCGAGAATGATTGGTCTGCCGACGAAGAAGTTCGGAGACGTCTTGCTCCACTTGTCCAATTCATCGAGCCAGTCCGCCAGCGGGGGCGCCGGCGACAGCACGAACGCGATGAAAGAGCGGCCACGGAAGCGGATCGCCTGCGGCGATCGAACGGGAAGCGCGCTAGTCACGGCAGACCTCGAAGGGGCTTGTATCCTTACCGGTCGGTTAATCCGATTAGCGCGATCCGCGGTTAATGAACGGTTAACGGGGAACCAAATTGGTAGTCCGCTAGTCCCCGACGATCGGTGTCAGCGAGGGGGCCGCCATCATCTGGTTTTTGATTGTGATCGCGTGAGGTGCTGGCAGTGAAGGCCAGCCGGCGTTTTGGCCCAAACGAAGCCAAGAACCTCAATGATTACAATGCCCGGCTCGGGCTCACCGGGATCTTCTACAGTCAAAAGATGTATTCTTAGCCGCGCACGCGTTAGCCGCGGACCCTGCCGCCGTCGACATTGAGCTTCTGTCCGGTGATGAAGGCGGCATCGTCGCTGGTGAGAAACGACACGGTCCCCACCAGGTCGTCAGGCACCTCGCCGCGCTTGATCGCCTGCGTGGTGGCGACCGAGGCGAATTCCTCATCCATGCTCGCCAAGCCCGCGCGCGGGCGGCGCGCCAGCGTCCCCGGCGTCCGCGTCAGGCCCGGCGAGATGGCGTTGACGGTGATGCCGTACGGCCCAAGCTCGGATGCCAAGGCGCGCGTGAAGCCGACGACGCCGCCCTTGCTGGCGACGTAATGCACGAAGCCGGTCACCACCGAGCCGAGCGTGCTCGACGCCATGTTCACGATGCGGCCCCAGCCGCGCTGCTTCATGCCGGGAACGAAGGCCGCGGTGACCAGGAACAGGCTGTCGAGATTGATCGACAGCACCCGCCGCCAGTCGGCGAAAGCCATCTGCTCGAACGGCTGTTGCGGAAAGATGCCCGCGCAGTTGATGAGGATGTCGCAGCGACCGAAACGCTGCTCGACCTGGGCCGCAAGCGCCGCAACCGCGTCCGGCGCGGTCACGTCGCAGCGGCAGGCGAGCGCGTCGCGACCCGCCTGCTCGACCAGTCTCACGGTCTCATCGGCAGCGCCGATGTCGGCGACGACGATGTGCACGCCGTCCTCGGCGAGCCGCCGTGCAAACGCCTGCCCGATGCCGTTGGCGGCGCCGGTGATGACGGCAACCTTGTCGCGGTGCCCCTTGCCCATTCATTCCCCCAATTTGCTTGCGAAGTCGTTCTATCAGATGCTTCGAGCGCGCACACCCCGCGTTCGTACCCGCCCGGCGGGCAGGCGAATGGACTCCGGTGCTTGGAGGCGGTACTCGTGTCGTTGTTTAGGAACTGCCATGGCCCGGCTGCCGATAACCATAGCGACGTGGGACTATGATCGGGTGCGGGCGCTGGTGGACCGGCGCGTTGCCGTCGAAGGCTGCGACGTCAACTACGTTACCATGCAGGTGGAAGAAATCCTCGAACGGGCGTTTTTCCATCGCGAGTTCGACGTCGCCGAGATCGGGTTGAGCCCCTATCTGATCGCCCTGTCGCGCGGCGTCGCGCCTTACGTGGCGGTGCCGGCGTTCCTGTCGCGGATGTTTCGCCACTCCGCGGTCTATATCCGCTCCGACCGCGGCATCGATGGTCCGGCCGACCTGCGCGACAAACGCATCGGCGTGCCCGAATACCAGATGTCGGCGGCCTTGTGGGTGCGGGGCTTTCTGGCCGACGAGTTCGCGGTTGCGGCGAAGGACATCAACTGGGTGCAGGGCGGCCTCGAGACCCCCGGCCGCCGCGACAAGTTCCCGCTCAATCTGCCGGCCGGCTTTCCGCTCGCCTCGGCGCCGAGCGGCAAGACCCTCTCCTCCATGCTGGCCGAGGGCGAGCTCGACGCGGTGATCTCGGCGCGGCGGCCGTCCTGCTTCGTCGCCGGCCATCCGACGGTGCGGCGGCTTTTTCCCGATTACCGCGCGGCCGAACGGGACTACTATCGGCGCTCGGGAGTGTTCCCGATCATGCACGCCGTCGGCATCCGGCCGGATCTGCTCGAGCAGCACCCATGGCTGGCCGCCAGCGTCTACAAGGCGTTCGTGCAGGCCAAGCGGATCGCGGATGCGGACTTGGCCGAGACCACCGCGCTCAAGGTCGGGCTGCCGTGGGTGACCGCGGAGCTCGACGCGACGCGCGAGACGATGGGGGACGATTTCTGGTCCTACGGCGTGGAGGCCAACCGCACGTGCTTGCAGCTGATGGCGCGCTATTCCTACGAGCAGGGCCTCGCGGTCCGGCCGATCACGGTCGAGGAGATGTTCGCGCCGGGCACGCTGGGCGAAATACGGGTGTAGGGAGACGACCATGAGCGTCCAGCTGATCTGCTGCTCGCACAGTCCGCTGATGACCACCGACGTCGAGGAGTCGGAGGCGAACGTGCACGCGGAGTTTTTCCGCGAGCTCGACTCCTGCGCCGCCGCGCTGCGTGCCTTCAATCCCGATCTGGTGGTCGTGTTCGGGCCGGATCACTTCAACGGCTTCTTCTACGAGCTGATGCCAGCGTTCTGCATCGGCACCGCGGCCGAGGGAACCAACGATTGGCGGCTGGAAGGCGGTGCGCTGCGGGTTCCCCGCGAGCTCGCGCTGTCCTGCATCCGCTACCTGCAGTCGCGCGATTTCGACGTGGCGATCTCGCACCAGATGAAGGTCGATCACGGCATCACCATTCCGCTGTTCAAGCTCACCGGTGCATTGGCCCGTTACGAGGTGCTGCCGATCTTCGTGAATTGCGCGGCCGACCCACGGCCCTCGTTTCGGCGGGTGCGCCGATTCGGCGAAGCGATCGGCGAGTTCCTCGCCGATCAGGATATGCGCATCACGCTGGTCGGCTCCGGCGGCCTCTCGCACGACCCGCCGACGCCGCGGCTCGACGCCAGCCCGCCCGAGGTGGCGCGGCGGCTGATCGTCCGCCACACTCCGACCCAGGAGGAATATGACGCGCGCGAAAGCCGGGTGATCAGGGCGGCGCGCG
>JBEVIH010000143.1:0-13399 GCA_040510815.1 Xanthobacteraceae bacterium
TCGCCACGCCGGTGAACTGGAAGCACGGCGAGGACGTGATCATCGCCGGCTCGGTCAGCGACGACGACGCCAAGAAGCAGTATCCGCAGGGCTGGAAGTCGCCGAAGCCCTACATCCGGATCGTGCCGCAGCCGAGGACGTGAACCGCGGCCACTCAAGTGTCGCCGAGGGGCGTGGCGCAGGCCGCGCCCCTTTTGCATTCGGGCGCGAGACCGTAGGCTGCGCCGATGAACGACCAGAGCCTCCCCGATCTCGGGCTGATCTACCGCTATGTGCCGCCGGGCGACGTTGCGCTGCCACCCCTGTTGTTGCTGCACGGCACTGGCGGCGACGAGAACGACCTCATTTCGCTCGGCCGCCATGTCGCGCCGGGGGCGACGCTGATCTCGCCGCGCGGCAAGGTGCTGGAAGGCGCGATGCCGCGCTTCTTCCGGCGCGTGGCTGAAGGCGTGTGGGACATCGACGATCTTCATCGCCGCACCGACGAGCTTGCCGCCTTCGTGGCGCGGGCGCGCGAGATCTACAAGCTCCGGACGCCGATCGCGGTCGGGTATTCCAACGGCGCCAACATCGCCTGGTCTTTGCTGTTGCGCCGTCCCGACCTGTTGGCGGGAGCGGTGCTCATGCGCGCGATGTTGCCGTTCGACCCGCAGCCGGCGCCGAAGCTCGGCGGCGTTCCGGTGCTCCTGCTCGCGGGCGCCGCCGATCCGGTGGTGCCGGCGCCGCAGCGCGATCGCCTCGCGGCGTTGCTGAAACAAGCCGGCGCCGACGTGACCTACCACGTGATCCCCGCCGGCCACGGGCTGACCGAGCGCGACCTCGACCTGGTTCGCGAGTGGCTCGCGGCGCGGTCGTAGTCAACCCGCCGCCGCGGCCCGATATTGCTCGCCGCTGTCCGCCAGCCAGGCGTCGTCCCTGGTCCAATCGTGCACGCGGCCGCACACGGGACACAACATCGTGGCTTTCACGCTCGGGAGCCCTTCCACGCCGGACATTTCGATGCCCGTGGAGACGTCACGGCCGGTGGCAGGACAATGGATCATGATGATTCCCATGACCCCCTCCTCTCCAGTTCACCGGATGACGCCATGCGAGCGTGACGCACATGTGACTGCAAGGCTCTCCACGCCGATTGTGGCGGCATAGGTGACCTGCGCAATCCGCGACACATGGCACGTGCTGGTCCCATCGAGGGACAAGCGTTCGACCCCCCCTGTGGTCGCAAAAGGACCCATCTGAGGCGCAGTAACCTATTGATATGATGTAAGATTTATCGATAATCGAGGCGTGGCACGGACCACAGCGTTAACGAAATGCAAATAGAAAGCGGCCAAATTTTCGCCGAATCGTCGTGTGACACACAGCGCGGGCATGGTTTCGCGCCGTGGGGGTTCGGGGGTCGATGCGTCGTTTCGCGTTCGCGCTGTTTCTGCCGCTCGCGCTGTGGAGTGCTTCCGCGCGCGCCGATTACCGCGTCACGCGCGACCATGGCGGCCTGGTCGACGAGTACAAGGCGAAGTACGCGGCGATCCGCGACCGCGGCGAGCGCGTCATCATCGACGGCATCTGCAACTCCGCCTGCACGCTGGTGCTGGGCATCGTCCCGCTCAACCGCGTTTGCGTGACGCCGCGCGCGAGCCTCGGCTTCCACCTCGCCTATTACGACAAGAGCCTCACCTTCGGCATGAAGGTGACGAGCTACGCGGGCACCGCGGATCTGGTCTCGTACTATCCGGAGACCGTGAAGGACTGGATCAGGCGCAACGGCGGCCTCACCACCGAGATGAAGAAGGTGAAGAATGGCCCCGAGCTTTGGGCCATCATCGATCCCTGCCCGGAAGAATTCTGACCCGCCGGCTGACTGCCGACACCGACGTCTGGGTCAGTGCAGGCTCGGTCCCTTGAGAAAGCGATTGCGGTCGCCGGAGGCGACGCGCACCTCGAAGGTGCGGCCGTCGCGGTAGACCGTGAGCGGCACCTCGACGCCGGCTTTGCCCAGCGACCAGACCCGGCGAAAGAAGCCGGCAAGGTCGCTGACCTCGTCACCCGCGACCGCCAGCACGATGTCGCCGGTGCGCAGATTGGCGCGCCGCGCCGGCCCGCTGGTGGACACTCTGGCGACCACGATCTTGTCGTCGATCTCGGTGGCGGTGAGGCCGAGCCATGGCCGCGGCGGGCGATTGGGGCGACCGAGCGTGAGCAGATCCTCGAGGATCGGCTTGAGCAGGTCGATCGGCACGATCATGTTGAGCGGCTCGGGCGTGCCGGTGTCGCGCACCTGCTGCACCTGCAGCGAGCCGATGCCGAGCAATTCGCCGGCGCGGCCGATCATCGCGGTGCCGCCCCAAAACGGATGCGCCGGCGCAGTGAAGATCGCCTCGTCGAGCACGTATTCCCAGTTGCCGGCGAACTCCTGCTTGGCGACGACGCGCGCCACCACCGAATGCTTGCGCCCGCCGGCGCCGGCAACCACCACCTGGTCGCCGATCTTCGCGGTCTTGGAGTGGCCGATCGACAGCGCCGGCAGCTCGACGCGCGCGAGCGCCTGCACCAGCCCGAAGCCGGTCTCCTGGTCATAGGCGAGCACATGGCCGGGGACGGCGCGGCCGTCGCCGAGATGCAGCCAGATCGTTTCCGCCTCGGTGATCAGGTAGCCGATGGTCAGCACCACGCCGTCGCGGATCAGCACGCCGTTTCCGGTCCGCTCGGTGCCGAGCGTTTCGGCGGTGAAGGCGTCGGCGGGGACCAGCGCCCGCAGTCCCACCAGAGCGCCCAGCGCCTCGTCGAGGTCATAGGAATAGTCCTCCGGCTTCGGCTGCGCGGCAGGCGGCATCTCCCAATCGCTCGACGATGACATTCGGCACTCCTTCTGACCCAACGTCCGGCGGCGCCGAGGGGAATAATAACAGCCTGCGGGGCGCCGCTCTAGCGGCGACAGAACGATCCACCATTGGTGTCCAAAACGCGCCAGCCTGCGTGCGCACCCTCCGGTCCGGGGCGCGCAGGCAGGCGGAGCAAGCAGATCCGAGCGCGGTTTCGACGCGTTCTAATCGAGCGGCTCCAGCTTGATGATCGAGGCGCCGTGATTGCTGCCGACCCAGAACACCGGCCGCTCGCCGGTATCGTCGACGAAGACGCGCCGGATATTGGTCGTCTTGGGCAGGAGGTAGTCGACGACCTCCCCGGTCTTGGTGTCGAGGCGCGACACCTGATCCGTCAGCATCGAGCCGGTCCACACCTCGCCGGTCTTGGTGGCGATCACGTCGTAGGGCGCGCTCCACGGCGTCGGCAGTTTCCATTCCGTGACGCGGCCCGACTTCGGGTCGAACATGCCGATGCCGTTGCCGCCATATTGCGCGAACCACAGCCGGTTCTGATCATCCACGCGACCGCGGCGCGGCCGCGTCAGCGGCGTCGTCATCGGCCAGATGGTCACCTCGCCGGTCTTGGCGTTGCGCAGGCCGATGCTCGAGCCGCCGAACTCCAGTTGGTAGAGGTTGTTCTCGCGATCGGTCGGCATGCCGTAGGCGCGGATCTGCTTGCCGCGCGGGTCCTTGTTCTGTCCCATATTCTCGAACTTGCCGGTGGCAAGATCGAGCCGGTAGGTGAAATGGTCCTCCTGATTGTTGGTCCACACCTTCCCGTCCACGTCCGAATGCTGCGGCGACACCATCGACGCCTGGGTCGAGGGCGACTGCCATTCCTTCGGGAACGGATACATCGAGACCTGGTGGGTCTTGCGGTCGATCTTGGCGATGCCCGCCTGGTACATCAGCGAGAGCCAGATGTCGCCCTGCGGATCGAGCTCGATGTCGAGGCCGCCCTTCGGCTGCTCCGGCTTGAGCACCGGGATCGGGATGTCCTTCACCTTGCCGGTCTTGGGATCCATCACGCCCGCGAACTGATGGCCGAAGTCGGAGTACCAGACCATGCCGTCGCGATCGACGATCACGTCGTGGGGCATCGCCTCTTTGCGCGGCATGTCGTACTCGGTGATGATCACCTTGGTGCCGCGTCCCTTGGGTCGCGGCAGCGTCTTGAGCGGGAATTCGATCGCCTCGGCATTGCCGAGGCTGACGCTGGCCAGGAACTCGGCGGCGGCCTTGGCGGCGTCGCCGACCACCGCCGGGCGCTCGCCGCGCGGCCCCGGGAGCAGCGGCTGCGGATGGGTCGGGCTCGAGCCCGGCGAATAGCGCGCCATCCGCAGGAACACCTGCTGGAATTCGGCGGCGTCATGCTGCGACGTCATCACCCGCTGCAGGGTGTGACAGCCCACGCACATGGTGAGGAAGGCCTTTTGCCGGTCGGCACCCGGAAGACTGAGCAGCCACTCTCCGTTGGAGAGCTGCGGCACCAGGCTTTTCACCTTGGCAAGCTTGAGATCGGCATTGGCGGCGGTCCCGGCCGGAACCTCGACGGTCTTGGGGCCGTCGAGCCGGTAGCCGATCGCGCGGATCACCAGCGTGTACTTGCCAGGCTCCATCCTGGCGGCCGGAATGGCGTAGCGGCCCTGCTCGTCGGTGACCACGGTGGTGGTGATGGTCGAGCCTTCCTTCTTGACGCTGACCAGCACGCCTCCCATCGCGCCCTCCTCGCCCGAGGACACGATCCCCGTCAGCGCGGTTTGCGCCTGCGCGCCGACCGATGCCAAAGCAGACACCAGCAGAACGCCGCCGAATCCGACGGCAGCCGCCAAGCAGGACTTGCTCAGTCGCATGGGTACCTCCCGACGATTCCTTCTATGTCGAGGAGTATTGCGCGTTTTCGAAAGGCTTGGAAGGAGGCGCAATCGCCCGGCCGCCGGCCGGATGTGGAGTGGCGCGCTCGGAGAGATTCGAACTCCCGACCCCCAGATTCGAAGTCTGGTGCTCTATCCAGCTTAGCTACGAGCGCACGCAGCCTTGTTTAGCGAAAAGATCGCCCCAGGCCAAATGGGTTCCCGTGAGCGGAGTGAGACGCCGACGACGGATGCCGGTTGCGTCGTTCGAACATCCGTCGTGTCAAGTCTCGGCTGTCTCTCGTCGGAAGCCCCGATCAGTCGCAGCCGTAGGCTTGCTCCAGCCGCTGGATCTGCGCAATGCGCGCACGCTCCGCGCCCGAGAGCGGCACTGCCCCCTCGTTATGATATCGGCAGCCGGCATTGCCGAAATAGGCGATGGCGCGCTGGGTCTTGAAGCAATAGCCGTGGCGTTTGTAGTAGGAATTGCGCTCGACCCACAATTGCTGACAGCTCTGGGCATCGGCGGGCGGCGCAGTCAGGAGCAAAGCCGCCACGGCCACCACGATCGACAGAATCATCGTCACCAAACGCATTTCAGTCCTCCGGCATGTCTGCGCCACGGCCCGACGCCGTTGCAACGCTCCGCCTTCATGGCCACCGAGCGCAGAATACATGCCAGCGATGAATTTGGAAGGCACGCATCTCCCAGACGTCCATCCATTTGCGCTCGCAACACGTGCGCCGCGTGCTATCACGGCGTCCGCGTGTTGAATCCGAGGAACGATAAATGACTGACTGGCACCCGTCGCCCTTCAACAAGCTCCTTGGCATGAAGATTCTGCTCCATTCGCCCGAGCGCACCGAAGCCGAGCTGGTCGCGCGCGAGGAGCTCACCAACCGCAACAGCGTGATGCACGGCGGAGCCGTCATGGCCTTGGGCGATACGCTGGGCGGAATGACCGCCGCCATCAGCCTGCCGAAGGGCGGCCGCACCGCCACGATCGAAAGCAAGACCAACTTCTTTGCCGGCATCCAGAAGGGCGATACCGTGCGGGCGATCTGCATGCCGCTGCATCGCGGCCGCACCACCTTGGTGCTGGAGACGCGCATCACCCGCGGCGACGGCAAGCTCGCCGCCATCGTGACGCAGACCCAGCTCATTTTCGACAAAAGCGAATGACGCGGCGCCGCGCTCGATGGGCGTCGGCTGAAACGCGTTGGCCGCCGGACAAGCGTGCGCGCCGCAAGAATGTCGTCCTATAAGTTCCATGTCGCGTCTCTATCCGGCCGCGCGCATGGGAACCCGCACCCCGTCCTTGCGGTTGTCCGTCCACCCCAACCCAGCGTGGGAGATCGCTATGACGGACCCCCGAGACTTTGATCGACGCCTGGACATGGAACGGCGGATGGAGATGGAGCGCCGGATGGTGCCCACGACCAACGCGATGTGGGGATGGATCGCAGGCGGCGTGTTCATCCTGGTGGTGCTGGCCCTGGTCTTCAACAGCGGCGACGGCACCAGGACCGCCAGCACCGACGTGAGCAACCCGCCGGCCACGACCGGAATGGCGCCCCCTGCGCGGACGACGCCGCCGGGCAAGGCCCCCGCGCCGCAGCTGCCGGAGACGACCGGTCAGGGCACGCGCTAACGATCATTTCGTCGACGCACGCGGCATCCCGGCCCCCGGCCGGGATGCCGCGCTTTTTTCTGCGTCACGGCAGCCGGAACATGATCAACTGATCGGTGTTGCCGGGACCACCCGGCGTGAGCGATCCGCCGACCACGTAGAGATCTTGCCCAACCACGCCGACACCGGAGCCGTGCCGGCCGGCCGGCATCGGCGCCAGCGTCACCCAGCGGCCGGTCTTGGGATCGTAGCCCTCATTCTCGATGAAGGTGTGCCCGGGCGGCAGCTCGCCGCCCAGCACCACGATCAAGCCCCTGTAGAACGTGCCGGCGACGCCGCTGCGCGAGGTCGGCAGCGGCGGACCCGCGCTCCAGGAATTCGTCGCCGCGTCGTAGATGTCATGCTGGGCGACGTGATCGGTGTTCGCTCCCAGCCGGCCGCCGATCACATGGATCTTGTCGTCGACCGCGACCGTCGCCATGTGGTCGCGCGCCCGCGGCAACGGCGCCGCCTCGCGCCACCGGCCGGTCGCGGGATCGAACACCTCGTGCGTGGTCACCGGGACGGTGGGGAGCGTTCGCCCGCCGATGACGTGGATCTTTCCGTCGACCACGGCGACCCCGACCGAGGCGCGCGCCGCCTTCATCGGCGGAAGCGGGCGCCAGAAGTCGCTGGCAGGGTTGTACTCGAACACGACGTCGCCGGAGCCCTGATGGACCGACGATGTGAAGCCGCCGAACGTGTAGATCTTCCCGTTCACGACCGCGACGCCGAGGTGATCGCGCGGCTGCGGCAACGGCGCCCGCTCGCGCCAGCGATCGGTCGCGGGGTCGTATTCCTCGTTGCGCGCCACCGCCTGGCGATTGACAGCGCCGCCGAGCGCATAAAGCTTGTCGCCGACCACCGCCGCCGCGACCTCGCCGCGCAGGGCCGGCATCGACGTCTTCGGCACCCAGTTTCCGGGCGGGGAAGCGCCTTGCGGATGCGCGGGCGCCGCCAGAGCAACGATTCCGGCAAGCACGCCGGACGCCAGGCAAGCCACCGACACGGTAACGAAGCGACGCATGACAACCTCCCTCCGAGCAATTTTTTCCGGCCTTGGCGTACGGGCGAAGCGCTTGGCTCCCGCGATCTAGGCCGAAGGTTCGCGGGCAATGTCGAGCTCGGTGCGCGCCACCACCACCCCGCCGGCATGGGTCAGCCGCACCACGTTCACCGTTCCGGCATATTCCGGCGACCCGGAATAGTAGGCGGCGACGCCGTCGCCGACCTTGGCCGCCCTGTTCCAGTGCCCGAGCGCCACATAGTCGGCGCCGGTGGCGGCAATCTCGGCATCGCCGATCAGCCACGACGGACGCAGCCGCGTGCTGCGATCGGGGATCGGAACGTAGTGTCCGTGCGCGGCCGCAATCTGCCAGCGCGTGCGGCGCGGCCGCACCTGTTCGAACGGGATCATGTCGCCATAGTCGCGGTGCGCGCGGCCCCAGATCTCGAGCTCGATCGCCGGGAAGTCGATCGCCTCGTCGTGGGTGATGCCGAGCACGTGTAGATTGCGGACCTCGGCCAGCATGCCGCGGTGATAGACCGCATCGGCAACGGCGGGGTCGTGATTGCCCGGCAGCACCACCACCGGCAGGCTCGCCGCGGCGATCACCGAGGCGGCGCGCGCCAGCAACTCATCCGGCAAGCGGTGGCAATCGAAGGTATCGCCGGCAAGCAGCACGACGTCGGCGCCGGCGTCGCGGGCGGCCCGCAACACGCAGGCGAGTCCCGCGGTGCCGTCACCGCCATGGAGCCGCGCGGTATAGTCGTGGTCGATGTGAAGGTCGGAGCTGTGCACCACCACGATGTCACGAACGGGCGGCGGGTCGGGCGTCGCGGGCGGCATGCGGTCCAACATAGCAATGGCAATTGCGGTGGCAATATCGGGAAGTCGCCATGACGTTATTCGGGAGCCGGCAGCCGCCCCGAACATGCCCCAGTATGATCCCGAGTTCGCCCAGGTTCGGGGCGTAGCCTCGGCGGAGAGTAGCGTGTCGGGGAGTACAGCCATGCGTTCCAACAGCCTCTATCGCACCAATGCGGAAGACTGCCTGCGGATGGCAAGGACGACACAAGACGAGCGTGACCGGCCGTTTTGGCTCGCATTGGCGCAATCATGGCTGCAGCTTGCCGAGCAGTCGGCACGCACCGGCAGCGATCTTGCAGCAGAACAGCCGCACTCCGGCCGTCAGGAATCCACCCGCGCCGCGAGCTGACGCGGCGGGAACTTCCGCTTTCGAGGCCGGTTGTCTTCATGGGCCAAGCGCACATGGAGGCCGCCATGACATACCAAGATCGCGACTCGCACAGTGGTGCGAGCGGCCGAGACCCTCGAACAGAGCGAGGTTTGCATCCGGATCCCACGTTGCGGGCAACCCCCCGCCAGGCCATGTGGAGCTGGGTCGCTACCGCCGCAATCGTGTTCATTCTCGGCGTGGTGTTCTACGGCATCAACGCCCAACGCACGAATGAAGGCGGCAGACCGGTGGTGACCGCCTCCCCCGCGCCCACGACAAGCGCCGCGCCGACTGCACCGGAGGCAAAGGCGACGACGCCGGCCGAGACCACCGGCCAGGGCGGAGCCACCGATCAGACCGAGCCAAAGCCGCCCGCCGGCGGCGCGCCCGGCAACGAAGGCGCGCGCTGACGGCGCCGACCGTCACGCCGCGCCGTCTGCGTGCCGGTAGGCGAGATACCACGCCAGCGCGGCCGGAATTCCGAAGATCGGGATGAAGGCGCCGATCTCGTTGAGTACAGGAATGCCGGCGCGAGCCACGCCGACCGCGCCGTTGAGCAGCGAGGCGGCAAGCCAAACCCAGATGAAGAGCCAGGCGCCGGTGCGGCCGCTTCGGCGCAGGAGGCCGGCGCCGAAATAGAAGGCCGCCAGCGCCACCAGCCCGAAGACCACGACCGTGAGGATGTGCTGCACGTCCACCCCTGGAGCATTTTCCGGAAAAGTGGATACCGGTTTTCCGCAGAAAATGCGACCACGCAAGGAATCTAGAGCGCGTTTCCGAATCGGAACGCGCTCTAGAGTCAGTCGACCTTCGCTCCCGACGCCTTGACCACCTCCGCCCATTTCGGAATTTCGGACTTGAGGTAGGCGCGCAGCTCCTCGGGCGTGCCGCCGACCACGTCGATGCCGAGATCGGTCAGCGCCTTGCGCACCGCCGGATCGTTCAGGGTCGCGACCGTGGCGCGATGCAGCGCCGCGACCACGTCCTTCGGCGTGCCTGCCGGCACCACCAGCGCGTGCCAGGTCGTCGCCTCGAAGCCGGGAAAGCCCGACTCGGCGATGGTCGGGACCTCGGGCAGCACCGCGGTGCGCTTGAGCGTCGTGATCGCCACCGCCCGGATCGCTCCGCTCTGGATGTGCGGGAGCAGCGGCGACGGCGGATTGAACGCCATCGGCACATGTCCGCCGATGACGCTCTGCAAGGCCGGCCCGGTGCCGCGGAACGGCACATGGGTGATGTCGAGCTTGGCCTCGATCTTGAGCAGTTCGCCGGCGAGGTGCGCCGGCGTGCCGTTGCCGCCGGAGCCGAAGCTGAGCTTCCCCGGGTTCGCCTTGGCGTGCGCGACCAGCTCGGCGAACGACTTGGCCGGCACCGCGGGATGCAGATAGAGGACGTTGGTCTGGGTGCCGATCAGGCTGATCGGCTCGAAATCCTTCTCCGGGTCATAGCCGAGATTCTTGTAGAGGCTGACATTGATCGCCAGCAGGCTGCCGGTGGCGAGCAGCACGGTGTAGCCGTCGGCCACGGCGCGGGCGACCGCGGTGCCGGCGATGCTGCCGCCGGCGCCGGCGCGGTTCTCGATCACGAACGGCTGCTTGAGAAGCTCCTCCAGCTTGCGCGTGAGGATGCGCGCCATCACGTCGCTCGGCCCGCCCGGCGCGAAGCCGATCATCAGCGTGATCGGCTTGGTCGGATAGTCGGCCGCAGCCGCAACCGGTGCCGACACAATGAGCGCGGCAATGCCGGCGGCAAGCGCCATCGATCTGGTCATTGCTTCCTCCGTCGTTCTTGTTCGCTAGGCGACGCCCAGCCGCGATCATCTCGCAGTTCACTCACCCCGTCAAAGCGGTTCATCGGCGCGGAACGTCACACCGCCAAGCTTGATCAACGACCACCGCCGGCGACGATGCGCCCGAAATAGGCGTCGATGGTGGCACGGTTGGACAGCGTCGTATGGGCGCCGATATAGCCGTCGGGCCGGACACCCAGACGGCCTCGTCGCCGGCCCCATAGGCACGGCGGAACGCGCCCTCCCGGTCGCGCAGCAGCGGGACGCCGATCAGGTCCGGCGCGTCGGCGTCGTCGGTCGCGACCGCAACGATGCGGGCAAGATCGCCGTGTCGCTCGTTGATCTCGCGCGCAAATGCTTCAACTCGGTCGCGCGCAACCGAGCCGGCGCCAAGCGGGACGATGACCACGTGCTCCGTGCCGCGCAGCACCTCGAACAGCCGCAGCGGAAATCCGACGTGGTCGCGGCTAAGTCCGTACGCGTCCGGCGCGCGGTCGCCGGCGCGCGGGCCGTCGCCCGGCAATGCATCCGCGACCCACGGGGTGCCGCGATAGTTCACCAGGATCTGCGTGTCGGCGAGACGATCCTCCTTCTTGCGGTCGCGGCCCATCGAGATGCTCACCGCCTTGGTCCGCTCCACCACCTCGACCCCGACCGGCCGCCGCTCCGCCTCGTAGCTGTCGAGCAGCTCCGCGCCGGCCTTGCCGCGCAGCACCAGGGCCATCTTCCAGGCGA
The DNA here is from genome assembly GCA_040510815.1 of Xanthobacteraceae bacterium. Classification (GTDB taxonomy): domain Bacteria; phylum Pseudomonadota; class Alphaproteobacteria; order Rhizobiales; family Xanthobacteraceae; genus VAZQ01. The sequence goes on from JBEVIH010000143.1 coordinate 11,152, forward strand.
GATTGTAGGCGTCCTGGACGCCGGTGTTCATCCCCAGCCCGCCGGCCGGCGGATGGATATGCGCCGCGTCGCCGGCAATGAACACGTTGCCGGCGCGATACTTGTCGGCGATGCGCGTCGAAATGTGAAAGCGCGCCGACCAGCGCAGATCCAGGAGCCGCGGCTTGCCGGGAAGCAGCGTATCGGTGACCGCTTGCAGCTCCGCCAGCGGCGGGCCGGGGCGGTGCGCCATGATGCCGTGCCCCTCGACGGCCGGCGCGGACGGCTCGGGCGGCTCCACCATCGCGATGCGGTAGCGCCGGCGCTCCGGCAGCGGGATCGCGACCACCAAGTCGGGCGGCGCGTCATCATGCGGCTCGACGGCGAAGACCGCCAGGCCACGCGGCACGTCCCAATCGATCATGACGTCGCCCAGCATGAACTCCATCGGGAAGGCGTCGCCCGGAAATCCGAAGCCGGCGGCGTGGCGCACCGCGCTATGGGCGCCGTCGCAGCCGACGACGAAGCGGTAGCTGGCGCGTTCAGTGCGGCCATCGGTATGCTCGAGCTCGACCGCGACCTGGTCGTCCTCCTCGCGCAATCCGGACAGCGCGATGCCGCGGTCGACCGCTCCCCCGAGCCGGCCGAGATGCTCGCCTAGAATGCGCTCGGTCGCGTATTGCGGGATGCCAAGACTTCCGTAGGGCAGATCGGAGAGATCGACGATGGCGTCGTGCACCGGCCGGCCCGGCACGATGGTGCGGATGCCGATGAGCCAGAGCCCGTTGTCGATCATCGTGCGCGCGACGCCCATGTCCTCCCAGACTTCGAGCGTGCGCGGTGTCACGCCGATCGCCTTGCAATAGCCCGACGGCGCCTCCAGGCGATCGATGATGCGGCAGCGGCAGCCGTGGCGGGCGAGCTCCGCCGCCATGGTCAGCCCGACTGGGCCCGCGCCGACCACCAGCACATCGGCCATGGCAGGAACCTTCACTCCCGGAATTGCGCCGCGCGCCATTCCAGCGCCGCCTTGAGGTTCTTCTCCGCGACGATGCGGCCGAACTCCTTGCCGACGTCGGTCTGGGTGGCATAGAGCGAGACGAACGAGTCGACGCCCGCTTCGAGCGCGGCGCGGAAGCCCGCGATCTCGGCGCCGCGATTGATTACCCGCTTGCCCCAGCGCAGCGCCTCGGGCGAGATCATCGAGAGCCGCTTGGCATATTTCATCGTCGCCTCGCGCAGCTCGGCGGCCGGGACCACGCGGTTGACCATCCCGAACTGCAGCGCGGTCTTGGCGTCGATCATGTCGCCGAAGAACAACAGCTCGCGCGCCCGCTTGAGGCCGATGAACCACGGCATCACCATCAACGGCCCCAGATGCGAGAAGCGCACCTCCGGCTCGCCGAACCTGGCGTCGTCGGCCGCAATCGTGAGATCGCACATCAGCGTGAGCTCGCAGCCGCCGCCCAGCACGTGGCCCTGCACCGAGGCGATCACCGGCTTGGCGGCCGACCACGGCGCCATGCCGAAGTCGAAGCTCCTGTGCAGGATCGGATCCCAGGTCTTGGGATCGGCGGCGCCGCTGTCCTTGGCGCGATCCGGCGAATGGCCGATGTCGAAGCCGGCCGAGAAGCTGCGCCCGTTCGCCCGCAGCACGATCACCGACGTCGCGGCGTCCTTGTCGGCGCGCCCGAACGCCGCGATGATCTGCTCCTTCATCACCGCGTTGATGGCGTTGAGCTTGTCGGCGCGGTCGAGCGTGATGACGCTGACCTTGTCGTCGGTCTCGTAGCGAACCAATTGCTCTTGCATTTGCGACATTGCAATTTCACTTCACGTCGTCAGCCACTGGGTCCAGCGTTCCCGGATGCGGGCGAGCCGCGGCGCGATCCAGGCCGCGTCGTGCTGGAACGACACCTTCTCGTTGTCCGGCCAGGCCGGCGTCTGCCGCAACCGCGCCTCGCTCATCAGCGCGCGTGCGCCGGGATTGGCGGGCCCGTAGGGCAGCAGCATCGCGAAATCCGCCTGCGGCTTCGCCTGGGCGACGAAATTGCAGAATTCCCACGCCGCCTTGGCGTTCGGATCGCCTTTCGGCACCAGCAGATTGGCGTAATAGTTTTCGGCGCCGTTCCAGACCAGCTCCACCGGCACCTTGTCGTCGATCAGGTCGATGGCGCGCGCGCTCCACATCGCGATCATGTCGACCTCGCCGTCGCGGATGAGCTGCTGCGACTGCGATCCTTCCCGCCACCAGGTTTTGATATGCGGC
>JBEVIH010000144.1:0-29287 GCA_040510815.1 Xanthobacteraceae bacterium
GCGCGGCATCACCCTGTTCGCCCTGGTCCTGGTGGCGGACATTCTGCTGATGTTTGCGCTGATGGGCGTGCTCGCACGCTTCTGGATGCTGGCGATCAGCGTCGCCCTGTTGTTCGGGCTGTGGATCTTCATCGTGATCGACGCCACCGTGCGGGCCGCCCGGACGCACGACTATCCGCGCCACAACTACAACAAGTGGCCGATTTACGTCGGCGCCTTCGTCGTCGCGTGTCTGGTCACGGCGATCCCGTGCATCTACGGCGCCAAAGCAAGCTCGCTCGGCCACCTCGGTGTGTTTCGCGCCGCCTCAGGCAGCATGGAGCCGACGCTGCACCACGGCGAATACTTTCTTGCCGACGCGACCTACTACCACAGCCATCAGCCGAGCCGAGGCGACGTCGCCGTCTACGTGCATCCGAAGCAAGTGGGACTGCATTACATCAAGCGCGTCGTCGCCGTGGAAGGCGACCGCGTCGCCGTCAAGGACGGCCGCGCGGTCGTGAACGGAATGGCGGTGGTGGAGCCGTATGTGAATGCGGGCGTTCCGCAGGCGGCCTTCGCCAACACGCCGGAAACCAGAGTGGCCGCCGGCCACGTCTTCATGCTCGGCGACAACCGCGCCAACAGCGTGGACAGTCGCGACACGGTGGCGCACGGCTTGGTGCCGGTGAGCAATCTGATCGGACGCGTCACCGACGTTGCGTTCTCACGCAACCTGACCCGCATGGGCCGCTGGATCGGAACGCCGAGCAAGCTGTTCGCAAGCACTCCCTGACCGCAGGCCCCGGGCCTCGCGACGCCCATTCGATCATCCAGCCTCGCTCCACGTCCCACGCGCACCCGCAGCGCGCCGCCGCTGGAACTCAATGGCGCATGTGGGCGTTGGCCTTTAGCGCTGCGGGGCAACTGGAAGAGAATGGGAGCGCCATGACATTCCAACGCATTCGCACCGTGCTCACCGCCATGCTCCTTGCCGGCAGTGCCGCGATCGCGATCGCGCAAACCGGGACCGGCGGCGATAACACCTCCAAACCGGGGACGACCGCCGGCAGCCGCGAAAGCGGCGCGACCGGAACGCCGTCCGCCGTGGACACGACCGGCATGGGCGGTTCGCGCCCCGGCTGCGGGCCTTCGCCGGGCGGCTCGCCGGTCGCCAGCGCCGAACGCCCGCCGGGCTCCGCCGCCGGCGGAGCGCAAGCGCCTCGGATCACCAGCGATCCGACCGCGGCAACGAGCGAGAGCATCGAGGCGGGGCACGGCACGGATGCGGTCACGCCGAAAAATCCGAAGACTGGAAAGCTCGGCGATTGCTGAAGCGAGGGCGGCCGTGCATAGATCGAGCGCAGCTTGGGCCGGCGATGTGAGCAGGCAGGGGTCCCCAATCATGGCGCGCTATTACTTTCAGCTCAGCGACGGCAAAGAGGTCCTGAAGACCGGAAAGGGCCTGGAGCTCCTCGGCAATGCCGCGGCGCGCGAGGAAGCGTTCATCCTCGCCCGCGAGCTCAAGGACGGGAAGGTCATGCCGGGCCGCAGTTGGGATGGCTGGTTCGTCCAGATCGTGGACCAGCACGGCCACGAGGTGGACACGGTGCCGATCGATGCCGTGCCGGAATAGCCGGAACGCGCCGGCCCGATGTCAGACGACAATCCGTTGAGGCTCCAAACTAGTCGTAATAGGCCGGCGACTTTTTCTGGCCGTCGCTCTGCGCCCGGTCGTGGTGGATCCAGAGCTGCGCCTTGTGCTGGGCGAGGAGATCGGCCATGCGCTGCATCGAGGCCAGCGACTTTTCCTTGTCGACGTTGAACGCGGGAACGCGGCGGTTGTCCCAGTTGTCCTTGAAGTGAGCGGCGTCGCCGCTGATCAGGATCGCGCCGGTCTTCGGCAGCTTGATCAGGATGGATTGATGCCCCGGCGTATGGCCGGGCGTCGAGACAATGATCACACTGCCATCACCGAAGACGTCGCGGTCGCCCTCGAGCTTCGTCACCGGATGCTCCGGCTTGAAGCGGCCGACGCCGAGCGGATTCGGCCACTCGTATTCCGCCTTCTGCACCAGCAGCATGGCCTTCGGAAACAGCTCGACATTCCCGATATGGTCGCCATGCGTATGCGAGACCGCAACATAGCGGATGTCGGACGGGCGCACGCCAATCCCATCCAATTGCGAGAGCAGCGTCTTGGCGAGCGTCCAGCTCGGAGCGCCCTGCTGGCCGACTCGTCCTTCCTGCAGCGAGGCGAAGGTGTCGCCGACGCCGGTCTCCCAGATCATCCAGCCCTGCGCGTGCCTGATGAGGTAGCAATTCGTCACCATGTCGAACGGCTTGCCCTCGTTCACGCCGGGCGACCAACGGCCCTGATCGGGTGCACGGCCCTGCCCGCACTCCATGACATAAGGCGCTCGATCGTTCCCGGCTTGTCTTGGGCGGCAGCCGGCGCGGCAAAGGCAAAAGCGATCGCAACCCATGCAATAGTCTGACTGGACCTCATAGGCACCTCCCACGTTTTGCACCGTCGCGCGTCACTCACCGCACCAGCTCGCGCATCGCCTTGTCCAACCCTTCGAGCGTGAGCGGATACATCCGTCCGCCGATGAGCTGGCGCATCAGGCGGATCGACTGGGTGTAGTCCCAGTCGCGCTCCGGCACCGGATTGAGCCACACGCAGGCCGGATAGGTGCGCGCGACGCGCTCCATCCATGCCTGCCCGGTCTCCTCGTTGTAACGCTCGACCGAGCCGCCCGGCGCCATGATCTCGTAGGGCGACATCGAGGCGTCGCCGACGAAGACCACTTTGTAATCGTGCGGATACGTGTGCAGCACATCCCAGGTCGGCGTGGTGTCGTCCCAGCGCCGGCGGTTCTCCTTCCACACCTTCTCGTACAGGCAATTGTGGAAGTAGAAATGCTCCATGTGCTTGAACTCGCTGCGCGCCGCGGAAAACAGCTCCTCGGTCGCCTTGACATGCCAGTCCATCGAGCCGCCGATGTCGAAGAACAGGAGGACCTTCACGGCGTTGTGCCGCTCCGGGCGCATCAGGATGTCGAGATAGCCCTTGTGGGCGGTGCCCTTGATGGTGCCGTCGAGATCGAGTTCCTCGGGCGCGCCGGTGCGGGCGAATTTGCGCAGCCGCCGCAGCGCGATCTTGATGTTGCGGGTACCGAGCTCGACCTGATCGTCGAGATCCTTGAACTCGCGGCGGTCCCAAACCTTGACGGCGCGGAAGTTGCGGTTCTGATCCTGGCCGATGCGGATGCCTTCCGGATTGTAGCCGTAGGCGCCGAACGGCGAGGTGCCAGCGGTGCCGATCCATTTGCTGCCGCCCTGGTGGCGGCCCTTCTGCTCGGCGAGGCGCTTCTTGAGCATCTCGAGCAGCTTGTCGAGGCCGCCCATGGCCTCGACAAGCTGCTTCTCCTCGTCGGTGAGATATTTTTCGGCGAGCTTCTTGAGCCACTCCGTTGGGATCTCGGCGGCGAGCGCCTCGCTCGTCGATTCGAGCCCCTTGAACACGTGGCCGAACACGCGGTCGAACTTGTCGAGGTTGCGCTCGTCCTTCACCAGCGCCGCGCGCGAGAGGTAGTAGAAGTCCTCTACCCTCCGGCCGGCGAGGTCCTTCTCCATCGCCTCCATCAGCGTCAGATATTCGCGCAGCGTCACCGGTACGCCGGCGGCTTTGAGCTCATGGAAGAAGCTGACGAACATGGGGCCTACAATAGCGCGGGTCCACCCGCGGCGGCTACGACCTTGCATGCGCGCGGCCCGCGGTCGCAATCACTGCGCGCGGCTGGCGATCCAGGCCGAAACATGCTTCGCTCCGAAAAAGCGGGAGGATGCCTTGCAACGAAAAGGTCGGCTGCTGTGCGGGGTGGCGATCGCCGTTGCCGCGCTGGTGACGGCGGCTCCGATGCGGGCCGACGATTATCCGACCCGCCCGGTGCGTGTCGTCATCGGATTCGGGCCGGGTGCGGTCGCCGACCTCGCGGCGCGGGCGGTGGGCGCCCGCATGAGCCAAGCCCTCGGCCAGCAGATCGTGGTCGAGAACCGGCCGGGCGCCGGCTCCAGCATCGCGGCCGAATACGTCGCACGCGCGCCGAAGGACGGCTACACCCTGCTGATGGCGACGGTGGCCAACACCATCAACGCGGCGATCTCGACGCTGTCCTTCGATTTCAGCAAGGATTTGGCGCCGATCGCTCTGGTCGCCAACGTCCCCAACGTGCTGGTGGTGCACCCCTCGATCGGGGTCTCCAGCGTCCAGGAGCTGATCGCACTGGCGAAATCGAAGCCGGAGCAGATCTTCTACGCCTCCTCGGGCGCCGGCACGCTGGCGCATCTCTCCGGCGAGTTGCTCAACGTCAGGGCCGGCGTAAAGCTCGTGCACGTGCCCTATCCGGGCAGCGCGCAGGGCGTGACCGACCTGCTCGCCGGGCGTGTCGCGGCGATGTTCTCGCCGACCTCGACGGTGTGGCCGCATGTCGAAGCCGGCAGGCTCAAGGCGCTCGCTACCACGCAAACCAAGCGCGCGGCGATCGCGCCCGATCTGCCGACCATGGCGGAGGCCGGACTGCCGGGCTACGACACCGGCATCTGGATCGGCCTCTTGGCGCCGGCGGGCACGCCACGCGAGGCGATCGCCAAGCTTGCGCGCGCGCTCAACGAGGCGCTCAAGTCGGATGAGGTGTTGACGCCGCTGCGCGCGCAAGGTGTCGATCCGATCGGCGGCAGCCCCGACGAGTTCGCCCGCCATATCGAGAACGACACCAGGAACTGGACGACCGTCGCCCAGGCCGCCGGCCTGAAGAAGTGAACGCGGGGCGCCAAAACAGCGGGAGAGCAGAGCGATGCCCGGACTGAAACGGTTTGCTGTCGTGGTCGCATCTCTGTTGCTCGCGGGCATGGCCGCGCCCGCGGCGCTCGGCCAGAGCGACTACCCGAACCGCCCGGTGCGGCTGATCGTCGGCTTCATCCCGGGCTCCTCGGCCGACATCACCGCCCGCGTGCTGGGCCAGCGCATGGGCCAGATCCTGGGCCAGCAATTCGTGGTCGAGGGCAAGCCGGGCGCCGGCTCGAGCCTCGCCGCCGAATTCGTCGCCCGTGCCCCCAAAGACGGCTACACGCTGTTCATCGCCTCCTCCGCCAACATCACCAACGCCGCCATCAATCCCAATCTGCCGTTCGACATCGGCAAGGATTTCGCGCCGGTCGCGCTCATCAACACTGCGGCCGTGATCCTGGTCGTGCACCCGTCGACCGGGGTCAAGACCGTACAGGAGCTGATCGCGCTCGCCCAATCCAAGCCCGGGGAAATCCTCTATGCCTCCACCGGCGTCGGCACGGCGCCGCATCTCTCCGGCGAGCTCCTGTCGATGCGCGCCGGCCTCAAGCTCGTGCACGTGCCCTACCAGGGCTCGCCGCAAGCCGCGACCGACCTCCTTGCCGGCCGCGTGCCGATGATGTTCTCGCCCGCCTCGGCGGTGGTCTCGCAGGTCGAAGCCGGCTCGCTCAAGGTGCTGGCGTCGGCGGCCACCAAACGTCCGGGCATCCTGCCGAACGTGCCGACCATGGCGGAAGCCGGCATGGCTGATTTCGACACCTCGATCTGGTTCGGCCTGATGGCGCCGGTCGGCACGCCGCGCCCGGTGATCGACAAGCTCGCCGGCGCCGTGCGCGAGGCGCTGATGTCGAACGAGGTGGTGACGGCCTGGCGTCCGCAGGGCATCGATCCGCTCAGCGGCGGCCCCGAGGAGTTCGCCCGCCATATCGCGAGCGAGACCGCCGGCCTGAAGAAGTGATCGAGGCTTTGGTTGCGAACGGGCGAGCTGCTGGCGGAACGGGAATGCCGCCTGCGACACGGCGGCGCGCCGTCGACATCGCCGTTTCACTCGCCGCGATGCTGCTCCTGCTCGCTCCCGCGCTGTGGAACGGTTTTCCGCTGCTGCAATACGACAGCGGCGGCTATTTCGCCCGCTGGTACGAGGGCACGCTCGAGGAAAGCCGCTCGACCGTCTACGGCCTGTTCACGGTGGCGCTGGCGCGGCCGAACTTCTGGCCGCTGATCGTCGTGCAGGCGGCAGTGACCGCGTGGGTCGTCGCGCTGGTGCTGCGTGTCCACCAGCTCGGCCGGCCGCTGGTGCTGCTGGTGACGGTCGCGGCGCTCTCGGTCGCGACCACCTTGCCGTGGCTCACCGACATCGTGCTCACCGATATCTTCTTCGGGCTTTCGGTGCTGGCGTTGCATCTGTTGGTGCTGCGCAACGACGCGCTCGCGCGCTGGGAGCGGGTCGCGCTGTTCGTGCTGATCGCCTTCTCGGCCGCGACTCACAACGCGACGCTGGCGGTGCTGCTGGCGCTCCTCGCCGCCGGCTTCATTGTTGCATTGTTCGACCACAGGCTGGTGCCGTTTGCCGGCCTCGCGCGCGGCGCCGCGGCCCTCCTGCTCGGCGCAATCATGCTGGTGGGTGCCAATTACCTGGTCGCCAAGCGCCTCGCCTGGACCCCGGGCGGCATCGGGCTCACCTTCGGCCGCATGCTGCAGGACGGCATCGTCAAACGCTACCTCGACGAGCATTGCCCCGATCCGCGTTTGCGGTTGTGCGACCACCGCGATGAGCTTCCCACCGACGCCGACGTGTTCTTCTGGGGCCAGGGCCTGTTCGACCGGCTCGGCCGCTTCCAGGGGCTCAACGACGAGATGCGCACGATCGTGCTCGAAAGCCTGCGCGCCTATCCGTGGCTGCAGCTCCAAGCCGCGGCTGTCGCCACCTTGAAGCAGCTGGTCATGGTGCGCACCGGCTGGGGCGTGCTCGACTCGATCTGGCATACCCACGGCATGATCGAGAATTTCGCACCCGCGATGCTGCCGGCGATGAAAGCGGCGCGCCAGCAGCGCGGCGAGCTCGACTTTACCGCCATCAATGACCTGCATGTGCCGGTCGCGCTCGCCTCCATGCTGTTGCTGCTCGCCGTGATGGCGCTCGGCGTGCGACAGCGACGCTTTGCCGATCTCGGGCTCTTAGCCGCCACCACCGCGCTGGCGATCCTCGGCAATGCCTTCGTGACCGGCGCGCTCTCCGGGCCGCACGACCGCTACGGCGCGCGCGTGGCGTGGCTCGCCACCTTGCTGGTGGCCATGGTGCCCTGGCGAGCCTATAGCCGTGGTCGATCAATGGTTTAGTTATCCCCGTCGCGGATTGACAGGGCTGTGGCTCAAAGATATTATCTTTATCATCTTTGCATTGAGCGGGGCGTCTTCCCGCCCCCGCCGGAAGGCCCGAGGCATGCGGCTTCATCCAGCCATCAAGAACGGCGAGCGCAAGATCCTCGCCTTTCGCAGCCCGACGCTCTCGACCCAGATCGTGGCGCAGGTGCGCGAGGCGCTGTTCGCCAAGGAGCTGCGACCCGGCGATTTCCTCGGCACCGAGAAGGACCTCGCCGAGCGGTTCGGCGTGAGCCGCATCGTCGCCCGCGACGCGCTGCGCACGCTCGAGGCGCAAGGCATCGTCGAGATCAAGGTCGGCTCCGGCGGCGGCGCCCGCATCGCCCGGGGCAATGCCCGCCTGTTTGCCGAGGCGCTGGCGGTGCAGCTCGACCTCGCCGGCGTGTCGGTCGCCGAGATCATGGACGCGCAGCGCGCGATCTAATGCCTGGCCGCCGAGCTCGCCGCGATCAATTCGACCACCGCCGACCACGCCAAGCTGCGCGAGCTGATCGCCGACGCCGAGCACAAGATCGACGACGTCGCCGCCTATACGCGCTCGTCGCGCGAATTCCACCTGGCGGTGGCGGAGGCCTCGCACAACCGTGTGCTGGTCGTACAGTTGATCTCGCTGCAGCACGTGTCCTGGCCGGCGCAGAATGCGACGCTCACCCCGAAAGTGGCGCAGCGCGTCCTCGACGCCCACAAGGAGCTGGCCGCGCTGATCGAGATGCGCGACGCAGCCGGCGCGCGGCGACTGATGGACGAGCACGTGAAGATGATCGGCGCACGCCGCGTCGCCGAGCACCGCGACAAACGCGGCACGGACAGCAACTGCTGCTGAGGCTTTGACGAGAATCGGACCGACAAGCAAGGAGCGAAATATGGCCAAGGAGAAATTCGTCATCGAGCCGCACTTCCGGCTGCAGGAATGGGTGGCGCACGAGAAGGGCTACTTCAAGGATGAAGGCCTCGACTACCTGTTTCAGGAATTGATCCAGTCGAGCGATGGCTCGCATCACTACAAGGGCGACAGGGTCGGCGCCATGCAGTCGTTCGAGCGCGGCCGCTCGTCGGACGTGAGCTGCGCCTGCCACTGGACGGTCGGCGTCGCCGCCTCCAAGGGCAAGGGCCACCTTTATGCCGACGTCTATTCGGTGGCGCCGTCCGGCGTGTTCGTGCCGCCGGACTCCCCGGTCAAGAAGCCGGAGGATCTCGCCGGCGTTCCAATCGCGGTCGGCTACCAGTCGGGCAGCCACTACTCGACCATCCAGGGGCTCGAGCCGTACATGCCGGCGGACAAGATCAACCTGACATTCGCCGACGGCATGCTGTTCCATCGCCTGGACCAGTTGATCGACGGCAAGGCGCAGGCCTCCGCGCTGTTCAGCGGGCCCTACTACTTCGCCGAGCAACTCGGCTTCCGCAAGATCATCGACACTACGTTCATGATCGCCACCATGGTCACCGGCAATCCCGACCCGGAGGACCTGAAGAAATTCTTCCGCGCGCTGCGGCGCGCGCAACGCGACATCGATCTGCGCCCCGACCTCTACACCCACTACTACAAGAAGGAATTTCCCGTGCGCTACCACGCCCTGATGGACACCCGCCGCTGGGGCCCGGGCGAGCGGCTGGTGTTTGAGCCCTACACCAAGGAGGTCTACGAGGAGACCTTCAAATGGATCGCGGACCACGGCATCTTCGCGGACAGCGGCATGGGCACGGGCAGTTATGAAGAGTCGGTCATCCGACTGACGCAGTAAGTTTGACGCACCGAAAAATGCGACGCCGCGGGCCTCGCCCGCGGCGTCTGCGTTTTGGCTCATCCCCGCTAATTGATAAGCGGCTGGGCGACGATCAATCCGCCGAACAACAGGAAAGCGAGCAGCAGCGTCCACAACACGTTGATGGCCTGGGCGCCGATGAAGGCGAGCGCCGGTCGGCCCTGCTCGGTGGTGGCGAGCTCGACGAAGCGCGTCTCCAGTCCGATGCAGACGAACGCCAGCGCGAACCACCAGGTCCTGATCTCGCCGAGCGCACTGCGGGTGCCGGCCACGATGTCGGCGGGAAGCGCGAACGAAAACAGCGCCGACGCTGCGACGAAGCCGAGCACGAATTTGGGGAAACGCTGCCAGATCACGGCGGCGCTCGGGCGTTCTCCGGTCGCCGCGCCCGCCTTGAACGTCCACCAGATCGCCAGCGCGAACGCCGCCACCCCGATCAGGGCGTTCTGCGAGAATTTGACGATCACGCCGGTCTTCATGGCGGCGTCGCTGATGAGCGCTCCGGCCGCGACCACCGAGGCGCTGGTGTCGAGCGTTCCGCCCAGCCACGCCCCGGCGACCAGGTCGTCCATGCCGGTCGACTTCGCGATCCACGGCATCACGATCATCATAGGGACCGCGACGATCAGCACGAGCGAGGTGACGTAGGAGAGCTTCTTCTTGTCGCCCTGGATCGCGCCACAGGCGGCGATCGCGGCAGAGACGCCGCAGATCGACACCGCGGTCGACAGCATCGCGCCGAACTCGTCGTCGACCTTGAGCTTCCGGCACAGCCAGAAACACGCGTACCAAACGACGACGATCGACAACACCGCTTGCACGATCCCGAGCGCGCCGGCTTGGAGCACCTCCATGAACAGCAGGCTCGCTCCGAGGATCACGAGGCCGGTCTTGATGAAGAACTCGGTCTGCACCGCCGGCATGAGCCAGCCGGGAACGCCGATCGTGTTGCTGATGATGAGCCCCAGCAGGAGGGCGAAGATGACGTATTCGATCCCCCAATCGACGAACAGTCCGTTGCCGGCCAGGAACCGCGCCAGCCAAGCCAAGCCGAAAACCGCCGGCAAGCCGACCAGGAACGGCACCACCCGCCGGCCGAGCAGGCCGATCCCGACGCCGGTGACGATTAGAAACCCGAGCCCGACGTAGAACACCTTCGACAGGTTGTCGCGCGTGAAAATCCGGTTTTCCGCGACCGCCGCCGCGTGCCCGCGAATCTCGACCGCCAACGCCCCGGCCACGGTCCTGCTCCCCAGCGCCGCCATCTTGCCGGCCGCCGCCTCGATGGCCTTGCGGTCCTTGCCCAGGAGCGCCTCCTTGAGACCCTTGCTCAAGGTCGCAACGTTTTGTTGCCGCTTGGCCTCGGCGTCCCTGGCGATGACGTCCAACGCGTCGATCCACCCGGGGGTGAGCGATGCGATCTGGCTGTCGGTCGTCCAGCGAAAGGTCGACACCACATTGCGCAGGTCGACGACCTTCCAATGAAACAGCGCCAGGATCGTCGCGAGCACGACAAAACCCAGCAACACGGCCAGCCAGTCTTCGGTCCACCACCGCCGTGGTGCGACCGGCGAGGCCGCTACTTCGACATCGCCCACCGGTGCCGTGCTGACAGTGGCTGGATTTGACATGGCGCTCTCGCTGACGGTTGCGCCAAAATAGAATGACTTTCTAATTCTTTGGCAATATCACCAACGAAAAAGAAAATAATTCCTCCAATAGCGAAAATCGAAGGGTGGAATTGCACTCGATCGGACGAGCTTTGGAGAACGGGGCACCCGCAAGGGCCCGGCCGCGACCAGAACCGGCCGCCACTCTCAGGTCGCGACGACGCGCAGCCCGACCAGGCGATCGAGCGTCGCATGGTCCTGCAGCAGGTCGGCCGAACGCGCGCGGTGCACGATGCTGCCGCGCTCGAGCACGATCGCGTCGGCGGTCAATGACAGTGCGACTTCGGCGTGCTGCTCGATGAGAATGAACGCGGTGCCCTCGTCGGCGATCATCTTGCGGATGGCCGCCACCAGCTCCTCGACGATGATCGGGGCGAGGCCTTCGAGCGGCTCGTCGAGCAGAAGCAGCGCCGGATTGGTCATCAGCGCCCGCGCGATCGCCAGCATCTGCTGCTCGCCGCCGGAAAGATGGTTGCCGCGGCTGGCGCGCCGCTCGTTCAAGCGCGGGAACAGGCCGTAGACCGCCGTGAGGTCCCAGCGGCCCGGCCGTGCCGCGACCGTGAGGTTCTCCTCGACGCTGAGTGAGGGAAAAATTTCGCGCTCCTGCGCCACCCAGCCCAGACCATCGAGGGCTCGGCGGTGCGGCGCCTCACGCGTGATCTCGCGGCCGCGCCAAGCAATACGGCCGCGGGCAAGCTGGGTGTAGCCCATGATGGTGAGCAGCAGCGTGCTCTTGCCGACGCCGTTGCGACCGAGCACCGCGAGGCTGCCCTGCTCGGCGAGGTCGAACGAGATGCCGTCGAGCACCACGGCGTCGCCATAGCCGGCGCGCACGTCCTCGAGCGCGAGCAACGGTTCAGCCATGGCGAGCCTTGCCCAGATAGACTTCGCGCACGCGTACGTCTGCCGCGATCTCGCTCGGCGTGCCTTCGACCAGGATGCGCCCGCCGACCATGACGATGATGCGGTTGGCGAAGCGGAACACCACGTTCATGTCGTGCTCGATGAACAGGACCGCGATGTCGCGCGACAGACTGGCGATCACGGCGAACAGCTCCGCGCTCTCGTCATGCGGCACGCCGGCCGCCGGCTCGTCGAGCAGCAGCACCTGCGGCCTGGTGGCGAGCGCGAGCGCGATCTCGAGCAGGCGCTGCTGGCCGTAGGCGAGCTCGTGGGTCGGCCGGTAGCAGCTCGCGCCGAGCCGCAGCGATACCAGGATCGCGTAGGCCTCCTCGATGGCGTCGCGATAGGCCGGCAACTTCCGTAGCCAGTTGCCGGCATAGCCGCGGCGCTCGCAGACCGCGAGCGTCACCGCCTCGAGCGCGTTGAGGTGGGGAAACAGCGTGTTGATCTGGAACGTGCGCACCAGTCCACGCTTGACGCGCTCCTCCGGCTTGAGCGCGGTGATGTCGTCGGCGCCGAGAAAAATCCGGCCGCCATCCGGCCGCAGCATGCCGGTCATCAGATTGATCAGCGTGGTCTTGCCGGCGCCGTTGGGCCCGATCAATGCGTAGCGCTCGCCCTGCGGCAGGTTGAGCTCGATGTTCTTGGCGACGACCAGCGAGCCGAAGCTCTTGTCGAGCCCACGCGTGGATAAAACCGAGGTGCTCACGCCCGGCCCCGCCAACGGGCGGTGAGCCGCGCCAGCCCGCCGAGGATGCCGTTCGGCAGGAAGATCACGACCGCGACCAACAAGGCGCCGATCCAGAAATACCAATATTGCGGGGTGGTTCCGGAGAACTGGTCGCGCGCGACCATGTAGATGATGGCGCCGATGATGCCGCCATAGAGGCGTCCGGCGCCGCCGAGGATGAGGATCACCAACACGTCCGCTGACCGCTGGAAGCTCAAGGTCTCGAGCGAGACGGTTTCGGTCGTCTGCGCCAGCAGCGCGCCGGCAATGCCGGCCATCACGGCGGCGATCGTGTAGATCTTGCGGACATGTGCCGGGCTCGGCGCGCCGATGGCGGGCATGCGGACCGCGTTCTCGCGAATCCCGCGCAACGCCAACCCGAAAGGAGAGTTGATCAGGCGCCTCGCCACCAGGAAGGTCAGGAACAAGACGACCAGCGAATAGCTGTAGCCGACATAGCCGTAGAGATCGAACTCGAAGATCCCGAACAGCTTCCACATGCGCACGCCCTGCAATCCGTCGGCACCGCCGGTCAGCCAACTCGCGCTGTTGGCGGCCTCGGCCAGCAGCAGGCCGAGACCGAGCGTGATCATGATCAGGGCGAGATGCCGGAAGCGGGCGATGATGAAGCTCGTGGCGTATCCGAGCAGACCTGCGGCCGCCGCCGCGATCAACAAGCCGGTCAGCGGCTCGCCCCAGCCGTGCTTCGCGATTAGGCCCGCCGTATAGGAGCCGAAGCCGAAATAGGCGGCATGGCCGAGCGAGACGATCCCCGCATAGCCGAGGATGAGATCGAGCGACAGCGCGAACAGCGCGGTAATCGCGATCTGGCTCGCCAGTTGCAGATAGTTGGGGGTGACGACGAATGGAAGCAGGGCGGCGAGCCAGAACGCGATCTCGAGCGAATGCCAGCGAATCTGCGTTTCGAGGTAACGCTGCGGCGCGGCGACCGCCGGAGAGGTCGCGGTCATCGGCTAGCGCCTCCCGAACAGGCCGACCGGCCGCCACATCAGCAGCGTGACCATGACCAGATAGATGAGGAAGGCGCCGAGCTCGGGAAAATAGTATTTGCCCGCCATGTCGCTGATGCCGAGCAGCGTGGCAGCGATGAAGGATCCGGCGATCGAGCCGAGCCCGCCCACCGACACGACGATCAGCACATAGACCAGGTAGGTGAAGGCGAAGGCGTGATCGAGGCCGATGATCTCGATGGCGAGCGCGCCGCCGAGCCCCGCGAGCCCGCTGCCGAGCGCGAAGGTGACGGCGAACACCCAGTCCACATTGATGCCGAGGCCGCGCGCCATGCGCTGGTTGTCGACCGCCGCGCGCACCTGCGCACCGAAGCGCGTGTACTCGAGCGCCAGCACCAGAACAAGCGTGACGATGAGCGCCGTGCCGATCAGGAACAGCCGGTAGACGCCGAGATTCTGTCCCATGACCGACAGCGTGCCGCGCAGATAGGCGGGCAGGTTCACCGGCTGCTGAATGGTCCCGTAGATATAGGCCGCGGCGGCAACCGACATGAACACGATCCCGATCGTGAGCAGGCACTGGTCGAGATCGGTGGCTCGGTAGAGGCGCCGGTAGAGCAGCCGCTCGAAGACAACGCTGGCCAATGCCGCCGACAGGAAGGCAAACGGGAGCGTCACCAGAAAAGGCAACGGCGGTATCGTGAACAGGTGCAAGCCGGGAAAGGTCCACCCCAGTATTTGCAATGACGGGATGTTGCAGTCCAATCCCATGGTCAGCGTCACGGTGACGTAACCGCCGAGCATGGCGAAGCTGCAATGCGCCAGGTTGACGAAATTCATCATCCCGAGCGTCACCGACAGCCCGACCGACAGCAGGAACAGCAGCATGCCGTAGGCGAAGCCGTCGAACAGCACGCCGAAGGCCGAACCAATCATCCCTACCCCTGCGAGGAATCAGTCGTCAGCGATCGGTCGTCAGTGGCCGGCCTCAGACCAGGCCGCGATTGTCCTTGACCACCGACCTACTTCATCCGGGCCTTGAACGGGTCCTTGACGTTCTCGACCTTGTCGAACTCCACGTTGCGCAACTCGTTGCCGACCTTCTCGACCCGCCGGATATAGACCGTCTGCACCACGTCGCGGGTGTCCGGGTCGATCGACATCGGCCCGCGCGGGCTCTCCCACGCCATTCCCTTGGCGGCCGTGATCAGCGCGTCGCCGTCGGTCTTGCCGGCGGTCTTCTTGAGCGCCTCATAGATCAGGTGCATGCCGTCATAGGCGCCGGCCGAGAACATGTCGGGATTGCGCTTGAACGCCTCCCGATAGCTCGCCACGAAGGCTTTGTTCTTCGCCGAATCGTGATTGTAGTCGTAGTGCAGCGCGGTGATGATGCCGATGCCGGCCTCGCCCATGCTCTTGAGCGCGTCTTCCGACGTCAATTCGCCCTGGCCCAGCACTTTCGTCCGCTTCGGATCGATGCCGCGCTCCGGCAGCGCTTTGCCGATCGCCGCCGGCTGCGGCCCGCCCGGCGTCCAGATGTAGATCGCCTCCGGGTTGATGTCCTTGGCGCGCTGGATGAACGCGGCGAAGTCCTGCGTGGCCACCGGGTAGCGCACCGCGCCGATGATCTCTCCGCCGGCCGCCTTGAAGCCATGGTGGAACGCGGCCTCGCCGTCGTGGCCGGGGCCGAAGTCGGAAACCATCGTGTAGATTTTCCGGATGCCGCTCTTGTAGGCCCAGGTCCCGAGCGTCTCGTTCACCTGCGGCACCGTGAACGAGGTGCGCGCCATGTAGGGCGATTTGGTCGTGATGATCGCGGTCGCCGCGTTCATCGTCACCATGAACTTCTTGGCTTGCGCCGACACATCGCCCGCCGCCAGCGCGTTGGGCGTGAGCGCGAAGCCAGTGAGGATGTCGACGTTGTCGCGCACGATCAGTTCCTGCGCCAAGCGCTTGGCGATGTCCGGCGCGATGCCGCCGGTATCCTTGCGGATCAGCTCGATCTTCTTGCCGGCGACGGTGTCGCCGTGCTGCTGCATGTAGAGCTTGATGCCGTTGTCCATCTGCGCCGAGGGATCGGCGAACTGTCCCGAATAGCCCAGGATCACGCCGATCTTGATCGTCTGCTGGGCATTTGCCGGCGAGACCGTCAGGAGCGCCGCCGCAATGCCGGCAAATCCAACGAGGGCCCTTCGCATCGCTATCCTCCGTGGTGCGTTGTGCTCGAAGCTACCACACGTGCCGGAGGGACGGGACAGCCATGCTGCCGCGCCCCTCCGGCTCGCCTTGCTATGTATGTCAGGCAAAGCGGCGCAGCACCGCGACCGTCGTGGGGCCCGCCGCTATCCGTGGTTAGCCGCCGCGCGCCCGGGTCGGGTCCTTGACGTTCTCGATCTTGTCGAACGGGACATTGACGAGCTCGCCGCCGACCTTCTCCACCCGGCGCACATAGATCGTCTGCACGACGTCGCGGGTGTCGGAATCGATCGACATCGGGCCGCGCGGACTCTCCCACTTCAATCCCTTGGCCGCCGCGATCAAGGCGTCACCGTCGGTCTTGCCGCCGGTCTTCTTGAGCGCCTCGTAGATGGCGTGCATGCCGTCATAGCCGCCGATCGAGAAGAAGTCAGGGTTGCGCCCGTGCATTTCGTTGAAGATCTTCACGAACTCGACGTTGCGCGGAGCGTTGCTCTTGTAGTCGTAATGCCACGCCGAGATGATGCCGAGGCCGGCGTCGCCCATGACCTTGAGCGCCTGCTCGGCCGTGGTCTCGCCCGATCCCAGCACCTTGGTCTTGTTGAAATCGATGCCGCGCTCGGCGAAAGCCTTGCCCAGGGCGGCAGGCTGCGCGCCGCCCGGAATGAAGATGTAGATGCATTCCGGGTTCATGTCCTTGGCGCGCTGGACGAACGCCGAGAAATCCGGGTTCGCCACCGGGAAACGGACCGAGCCGATGATCTCGCCGCCGGCTTCCTTGAAGGCGCGCTGGAATGCCGCCTCGGAATCATGTCCCGGACCGTAATCGGTCACCATGGTGTAGCACTTCTTGAGTCCGCTCTTGGCCGCCCAGGTTCCGAACGTCTCCATCACCTGCGGCAGCGTCACCGACGTGCGGATCATGTACGGCGACTTGGTGATGATGATCGAGGTGGCCGCATTCATCACCACCATGAACTTCTTCGCCTGCGCCGAGACGTCGGCGGCGGCAAGCGCGTTCGGCGTCAGCAGGAATCCGGCCAGCAGGTCGACGCCGTCGCGCACGATCAGTTCCTGCGCATGGCGCTTGGCGACGTCCGGAGCCGGGCCGCCGACGTCGCGGCGGATGATCTCGATCTTCTTGCCGGCGACCGTGTCGCCGTGCTGCTTCATGTAGGCCTTCACGCCGTTGTCGAGCTGGGCGCCGGCATCGGCGAATTGGCCGGACAGGACATTGATCAATCCGACCTTGACCGTGCCCTGCGCGCTGGCCGAAGACGACGCCAGCGCCGCGAGCGCAAGAGTGGCAAATCCAATCCGCAACTGTCGCATCGCATCCTCCCAAAACGTGTTGTTGCAGCAACGGTACTGGCTGCAAAACGCAAGGTCAATTTCAGCGCCCGCGTCGGCGCCGCCGGCGCACGACGGACGACGCGCGCGACCCAAGCCCGACCCGCATAGCCTTGCCCAACCGGTGGGATCGTGGGCCACGGCCCTCGCGATGCGGTCTACCGGAGACGGGCGCGCCCTGCGGATCGCCCACGCCGAACCCTCATATTTCCGCCGCATCCGCCGTGCTATCCATGACGCCATCCATTGGCGGCCAAGACCATGCGATGGCGCTCGCTTATCGGTTTGATTACGCTTTCGTTCTCGACCTGGTCGGCCCCCGCTGCCCACGCCGAGCTCGGAGCCGCCACCCCGCCCCAGATCCAGTGGGAGGTCAAGAACCGGTTCCGCCTGTTCCGCAGCGAGGCCGATTTCCAGCGTCACGTTGCCGCCCATCGCGGTGAGAGCGTGCTGGCGGCGGAGCACCGCTTGGCGCGCGAGAGCGACGGCCGCGGCTGGGCGCGCGACACGGTCGAGCGGCTGTGCGTGGATCGGGCGGGCAAGCTCCTCGAATTCTGCGATCGCGACGGGGAACGTGAGGCCTATCTCGCGGCACGCGATCACCGCATCGGCATCATGCTCGTCGGCAGCGTGCCGGCAAACGAGGGCTGCGCCTGGAGCTTCGACGACGGCGACGGCCCCGCCCGGCAAATGAACGGGCCTTGCACCGAGGAGGTCAAGCTGCGGGTGCGGCAAGGCCGCACTACGCTTGCCAGCGTGGACATCGTGATGCTCGACGGCACCGCCCAGCGGGTGGTGAGCGAGATAAAGGTGCGCGACGTGCTGATCGCCGGAATGGGCGACTCGATCGCGGCGGGGGAAGGCAATCCGGACCGCGCGGTGCGGCTCTCCGATGAAGGGTTCTGCTACCGCAGCTTCGGCGGCTTCGAATACTACCGGCCCGGCCGCGCCGGCTTCACCGGCAACAAGGCCTGCGGCGCGGCGTTCGGCGATGATACATCGCCCAGCGACTGGGCGCGCCAGAGCGCGCGCTGGATCAGCGGCGCCTGCCACCGTTCTCTGTACGGCTATCAAACGCGCACCGCGCTCGCGCTCGCGGTCGAGAATGCGCATATCGCCGTCACCTTCGTTCCGCTCGGCTGCACAGGCGCCACCATCAATATCGGCTTCCTCGAAGGCCAGCGGGCGCGCGAGTGCCCGAGCCCGGGGAGCGGTGCGGCCTGTCCGGGATCGGTTCGCAGCCAGATGGCCGAGCTCAAGGACATCATGGCATTGGCGCAGCGCCAGCGCGCCGACCGCACGCTCGACGCCGTGCTGCTCACCATCGGGGCAAACGACATTCACTTTTCCGGCCTGATCGCCGACGTCATCGTCGAAGCGGCGACGGAACGCGCCTTGCTCAACCGCGGCGGCGCGATGGCTTCGGTCGGGGATGCGCAAAAGGTGCTCGATCGCGAGCTGCCGGGCAATTTCGCGAAAGTACGTTCCGCGCTCAAGCCGTTGCTGGGCGGCAACCTGGCGCGCGTCGTGTTCGTGACCTACGGCAATCCCGCGCTGGCGGCGCCCGACACGCCGTGTCCCGGCGGGCGCGACGGCTTCGACGTGCATCCCGCCTTCGGCGCCGATGCCGACCGCCTGCGCCAGGCCGTGGAGTTCGTTGCGCAGCGTTTCTTGCCCGGGATCAGGGCGCTCGCACGCTGCGACGACGGGAAGTTCTGCCGCGACCCATCGTCCGAGCGCATGACCTTCGTCGACGGCCATCAAGCGGCGTTCGCCGCACACGGCGTTTGCGCGCGCTCCGACGATGATCCCCCGTTCGACCGTCAGTGCTTCTCTGCCAAGGGCGAGAGCTTCCAGAAGAGCCCGGCGCAGGCCGCCACCGACCCGATGGCTTGCGGCCTCTCGGCGAGCGAGTTCCGCCCTTATGCACCGCGCGCGCGCTGGGTGCGGACCGCCAACGACAGCTATTTCACCGCTATGACCTATCCCGAGGGCCTGCCCTCCGTACTGCAGCCGGCCGATATGCACGATGCCATCTGGGGCATCTTCGCCGCGGTCTACGGCGGCGCCATCCATCCCACCGCCGAGGGCCATGCAGCGATGGCCGATGCCGCGCTGCCGGCGCTGCGCGAGGTTCTGGCGCTGCCGGCGCCGGTGCGCAGCGAGCCGCTGCCGCCGCCGCAAAAATCGCTCCTCCCGCAATTGCCCGTGTTCTCGCGCTAAACGCGACCGTCTGGACGTCATCGGCCCGCGTATTGGGGTGGACGATGGCGGTTCCAGGTGTGGCCGCCGTGCCATCACGAGCCTCCAAAAACGCTTGCGGATGCAACTGTTTTTCAGGGCAAATTACCATAGGTGGCGTACTTCCCTGCAGCTACCCCCATCCCTAGTGCCAACGACCTGCTATGGCCAACAACGGCAAGTTATCGGTAGCGCAGTATGTGGCCCCGGGTGACAGCACTTCCGAGCCTTACCTTGTAGCGTTCCGCCGCTCAAAAGCGTCGGCGAGGATTGCCGCGCAACAACAGTGAGACGGTGGAGAAAACTATGAAGCGTCAAATCATCGGGGCGGCCGCAGCGATGCTGTTGAGCTGCGGGTTGGCGAGCGCGGCAGACCTTCCGGCCAAGCACGTCTACAAGGCGCCGCCGCCGGTGGCGGCGGTGTGGGGTTGGACCGGCTTCTACGTCGGCGTCCATATCGGAACCGGTTGGGGCAACGTCGAGTCGGAGTTGACCAGCATCGGTCTTGGGGGTCTCGGCGGCTTCGGCGGCGGGGCGTTCCCGATCTCATCGCATGGAGTGAGCGGATTCCTCGGCGGCGGGCAGGTCGGCTACAACTGGCAGATGGGTTGGGTCGTCCTCGGCGTGGAGGGGGAAATCAGCGGCGCCGGCCTCAAGGGCACGACGCCTTGCCTGGTGATCCTGGCCTGCAAGACCGAGACCGATTGGGTCGCCACGCTCGCGGGACGCCTCGGCGTGACCATCGACAAAGCGCTCGTCTACGTGAAGGGCGGCGTCGCCTGGGCCGACAGCGAGTACAGCGTCCGTTCGCCCGGAGGCGGCATCAGCAGCAAAGTTGATACGACCCGGTTCGGGGTGCTGCTCGGCATGGGCGTCGAATACGCGCTCAATCAAAACTGGTCGGCCAAGATCGAATACGAGTACATCGATTTCGGCCACGACACCTTCAATTTCCCGTTTGCATTCGGGCCGTTCACGGCGACCGCAACGGCGAACATCTGGCAGAACCTTCACACCGTGAAGGCCGGCGTGAACTACCGGTTCGGCGGTGGCGCGGTCTTCGCCAACTTCTGATCGCGCGCGCTCTCGATCTGTCGGCAATCGATACCCCGGGGCACCGCCCCGGGGTATCTTTTCATCTCGTCGATCTCGGCGCGCCCTGCTTCGACGACACCGAACGCTCAGGCCACGCCCAGCTTCTTCTGCAGGCTGGACGAGGAGGTCGTGTACTGGAACACCAGCCGCTTGTCCGGGAAGACGTAGCGGTGCGCTTTCTGCGCCATCAACGCCGCCTCGTGGAAGCCCGAGAGGATGAGCTTGAGCTTGCCCGGATACCAGTTGATGTCGCCGATGGCGAAGATGCCGGGCACGCTCGACTCGAAGGTCGCGGTGTCGACCAGAACATATTCGCCGTCCTTCATCTCGATGCCCCAATCGGCGACCGGGCCGAGCTTCATGGTCAGTCCGAAGAACGGCAGGATAGCATCGCATGCGATTTCGAAGTTGGAGCCGTCGTTGCGCTTGACGATCGCCTTGGCGATGCGGCCGCCCTCGCCTTCCAGCGCCGACACCTGACCGAGCACGAAGTCGATCTTGCCCTCGCCGACCAGCGCCATCATCTTGTTGACGCTGTCGGGCGCGGCGCGGAATTCGCTGCGCCGATGCAGCAGCGTGAGGTGGCTCGCCAGCGGCGCCAGGTTGAGCGTCCAGTCGAGCGCGCTGTCGCCGCCGCCGACGATCAGAATGCGCTTGTCGCGAAACGCCTCCATCTGCCGCACGGCATAGAACACCGAGGTGCTCTCGTATTGCTCGATTCCGGGGATCGGCGGGCGCTTGGGCTGAAACGAGCCGCCGCCCGCGGCGATCACCACCACCTTGACCTCGAACACCTTGCCGCGGTCGGTGGTGACGCGGAACAGCGGATCGCCGATCTTCTCGACCTTCTCGACCATCTCCTGCAGATGGAAATTGGCGCCGAACGGCTTGATCTGCGCCATCAGCGCGTCGACCAGGCCCTGCGCAGTGACATACGGCACGCCGGGAATGTCGTAGATCGGCTTTTCCGGATAGAGCTCGGCGCATTGACCGCCGATCTTGTCGAGGATGTCGATCAGGTGCGCCTTCATGTCGAGCAGGCCGAGCTCGAACACGGCGAACAGCCCGCACGGCCCTGCGCCGATGATGAGCACGTCGGTTTTGATCGGTTCAGTCATATCTCCTTCCAGCCGAGGGGCGGCATGATTTGGTCGGCGCCTGTGTAGCCGGAGCATCGAAACGGGAAAAGAGCAGAATGCGCGATCCCGCTAGGCCTGCCGCTCAGGGGTGCGCACCACCAGGCCGTCGAGCTCGGCCGTCACCTTGATCTGGCAGGAGAGGCGCGAGTTCGGCCGCACGTCATAGCCGAAGTCGAGCATGTCCTCTTCCATCGGCGACGGCTCGCCGACCGCCGACCGCCACGCCTCGTCGACATGGACGTGGCAAGTCGCGCAGGCGCAGGCGCCCCCGCATTCGGCCTCGATGCCGGGGATCCCGTTCTTGATCGCCGTCTCCATGACGGTCGAGCCGATCTCGCCCTCGACCGTGCGGGCGGTGCCTGGGTGATCGATGTAGGTGATCTTGACCATCGGAACGGAAGGAACTGCGGGCCGGCGCGGCGGCCGGGCGGCTCCCTATATAGCGTCCGGGCAGCCTGGGCCAGCGCCGATTTGCTTGGCGCCGCTCGCGCTATTCGCAGAACCGTCGCCCCTGGAAAGTGAAGCATTTGTCGCCAGCCGCGGCCGCCGGTTCGCCGCTGCGCGGCCGCGGCTCGATGCCGTCGCTCGCCAACGCGCTCCACCGGTAGACGAAGTGTCCGGGGCTGCCCTTCGCGGGCGCCTGATAGGTCCTGACCAGTATCCAGGTCTGGCCATTGCACCGGTTGAGGAGAATTGCGCCGGCGGGCTTCATCTCGGCAGGGCCCGCAAGAACGTCGAAACAAGCTCCCCGCTGCTCCTGGGCGGAAACCGCGTCGGCGAAAACGCCCGTCAGAGCGAGCGCGATCATCAATCGCGTGGGTCGGAACGGCGCAGTCATGGCACCCTCATCAAGCAGGCATCATCATTGCATGGCGGCTGGCCTGCCGGCCGCGATTCGGCAACTCGATGACAATGGCTTTGAGCTCACGACGATCGTCGGAACGCCATCGACGAAAGAATCCAGAGAGATTGCACCCACGCCATCCTCGCGGGCAAACGCCTCGGTCACGGCGCAAGTGAGCCCTTCCTTGCCGCGGCCGAAGGCGAAGGCTCGCCGGTAGGCGCCGCCTTTATAGGTGCGCAGAAAGGTCAACGTTCCGTCGAGGAACACGTAGAGCGCATTCCCGCCACCCTGCGACCGGACTTCCCGGGGGCGTTCGAGTGTGTGCAAGCTGGTGCGGGTTTCGCCCCGCTTGATGCCGCGCGGAGTATGGGAGGTCGCAGTGACCGTCTGCTGGATCTTGTCGCCGGGCCCGATGACGAGCTGAAGATTATTCTCGATGCGGACCGGAAACTCCTTGGCTTCCCGCCGGATAACTTGCTGGCGCACGATGTGCGCCTCAATCAGGGAGCCGTCCAGCTCAGCAAAGGTCACCGCCTGGCCCCATGCCGGCGCCGATATGGTCAACAGCAACAACGCGGGCGCGACCGTCCGCGCGGTTTTGCGGTGTCCGGCGTTCTGCGCGTGCGTCATTGCGTAGTGGCCGCCTTGCCCGTTGTGACCCGACAGGTCGATGAAATCTGCTTCGCGCTGACGACGATCATCGGCACGCCGTCGATGGAGGAATCGAAAAAGATGGCACCTACCCCGCTTTCGCGCACAAAGGCTTCGGTCGCAATGCAGGCCAATCCTTGCGCGCCACGCGTGAACGCGACGTCTCGCTTGAGCGCACCTCCCTTCAAGGTGCGGAGGAAGGTCAGCGTACCGTCGCCGAAGACGACGACACCGTGGCCACCGCCCATGGACCCCAACTCGCGGGTCCGCTCGAGCTTGATCAAGTTCGTTTGTGGCTTGCCCTGGATTTTCCCGCGCGGCGTGTGGATTGTGCGCGTCCATGTCCGCTGAATTTGGTCTCCGGGACCGATCAGCAGCGTAAGGTCGCTTTCCAGCCGGGCGGGAAACTCCCGCCCTTCCCGACGGAGGACCTGCTGATGCACGACCAGCGCCTCGACCAGGGCGCCATCCAATTCGGCGAAGGTGACCGCCTGGCTCGACGCCGGCGCCGAGAGCAGCGGCAGCCACAGCATCGACCAGAACGCCCGCCTTCTTGCACCAGCAGAACTCATCTCGCGTCTCAGGTCACTCGCAGAACTGCCGGCCCTGGAAGGTGAAACACTTGGCGGCTGCGCCGCCCTTCGGCGCCGGCGTGCCGGGACGGGCGGCGGGACTCGGGGCGCGCTCGGCAACGCAGGCGCCGTCCTTGAGCACCTGGCCGGAGGGGCAGGCAATGCGGACGCAGCGCTCGCCGTCCGCGCGCTCGCCGGCCTGACATACCAGCGGACACACCCGCTTGTCGAAGGCGCGCACGGCTTTCACCGCATCGAGCGAGAGATCGTCGGGGATTCGCAGCGCCGCAAGCTTGACGAAATTGCGCAGCGCCGCCCGCGTGGCGTCGCTGAATTCACCGTCGATGGCGCCGTCGAAGCAGCCCACCCGCCGCAGCTCGAGCTGCAGCGAACGGGCGATCTCGCGACGGTCGCCCTGCGCCGCCGCGGCGGCCTTGGCGGCCTCGACCGCCAGCGCCGACATGCGGCGCTCCGCGTCGCCGCGCCGCGCGCTCGCCGGAAACTGCTCGACGAAACGCTTGAGCGCGGCGGCGTCGCTGGTGTCCTTGAGGAAGCTCCACATTACTTCATCGGCCGCCGGGGGCGCAGCCGCGGCGGCGCCCGCCGCCGGCGGCTTGAGGTAGATCGCGTCCTTCGACAGCGAGCCGTAGACGAACGGCTCCTGCTCGCGTTGGGTGGCCTGCAGCACGTCGTCGCGGACGTTGCGGAACAGGAAATTGATCTCCAGCCCGGGCGTCTCCAGATGCGCGAGCAGCGCGGCCGTGAACGGGCTGTTGCGGCCGATGCCGTCAGCTGCCGTGGTGCCGTCGCGTGCCGCATAGGCGACCAGCACGCTGCCGCTCGGCTCGACATAGGCGAGGCCGCGGCTCACCGCCCGCGTGCGCACCGTGCGCTGCATCTTGGCCGCGAATGGATTGTTGCGGCAGGCGTCGAGCACGACGAGCCCGAGCTTAGACGCCGCCGAGACCATCGGCAGGATGCTTTTGAGCGCGATCGCCTCGTGCTCGGCGTTGAGGTCGGTCTTCAATTCGGCATCGGTTGGAATGAGCCAGTTCTCGCCGCCGATCTCCATGCCGTGGCCGGCGAAGAACACCACGGCGATCTCGGCTCGGCGCGCGCGCTGGCCGAACTCGATCAGCGCCCGCCGCATGTCGTCGAAGGTGGCGTCGGTGACGCGGCGCACCGAAAAGCCCAGGCGCTCGAGCGATACCGCGACGTCGCCGGCATCGTTGGCCGGATTGGGCAGCACCGGCACGTGGCGATAGGCGCCGTTGCCGATCACCAGGGCGACCCGGGTTTGGGCGTTGGCCGCTTGCGCACCCAGCACCGCGCCCGCGATCGCGGCGACGAGGGCGAGCCGGTGGCACCAATCGAAGCTCAGGCGCATGGCCCTCCCCGGCGCAACGCCGTCCGAGGGCAAGGATATTCTGTTGAGGATCGGTTGCAACTGGCAGCCAAAGGCATCAATCGCGCCTGCGCGCGCCGAGCCGCCCGATATCCCGGGCATTGCCGATCTTTGCGGCCTATTTGCGACGCGAAACGCTCAGTGCGGAGGCGTTGCCCGGCGGCCACCGGATGGCTTCAGGACCGCCGCTGCGTCACCGGCGCGCGCAAAAGCTCGGTGATCGCCGCCCGTGCCGCTGCGACCGCAGCGGCAAGCGTCTTGAACTCGCCGCGGAGCGCCGCTGCGTCGCCGACACCCGCCGCAAGCTCGACCGCTTCCGCCGCCTTCGCCACCTGCCACGCCCCGATGCCGCGCGCCGAGCCCTTGAGGGTGTGGGCGAAGCTGGTGACCGCCTCCGGCGACGCCGCCTGAATCCGCGCAAGCAGCATTCCGGCTTGCCGATCGAACAGCCGCAGCACCTCGCCTTCGAGGCCCTTCTCGCCGAATGTCATGCGCTCCAGGTGGGCAACGTCGATCGCCGGCTCGGTCGGCCGCGTGGAGCTTTGCTTGGTCGGCTTTGCCAATGCGGCCGGCATGTGAACCTTCCCGGGCTGGTGCCGTTGCCGGCGAGCTTGACGGGCTAGCGCCCAAAGCCCGGTAAATGCGCGGCGGCGGCCGCCACCGGGTCGCGTTTCAATGCGGTTGTGGTTAAGGATGCCCTAGCACCAGGGATCATTCGCGGCTTGGGGGCGTGCCGGCGAGTTTGATGCGGCAAGCGATGAACGGCGCGTGATCAACCCAAGAGCACGACCATGCGATGACGGAGCGATCCGAGCAGTTCGGACGGATCCGACCTGCATCGCAAGCAACCGGGTCTGGATCCTGGTCGCGACCATCTTGGGATCGCGTGGCGTCCGGGGTCAACAACGCGGTCGCCTCGGTCGCAAGCCTTCTTGCCGTGGCCCTGTTCGTCGCTATCGCGCTTAACGATTTCAATCGGACGCTCGATCATCGGCTGACAACGCAGACGGTGTCTTCCAGGTGAAACGAGCGGTCGAGGGTGCGCGGAAAATTCGTCATCGAGCCGGCGCTGGCAGCGGTCCAAGGAGATGACCGTCAGGTAACCGAGAGCATTGTCCGAGATGCGCTCGCGGAGAGCATTCGGCTCGCGATGTTGCTGGCGGCTGCGCTGGCGCTGGCGGGAGCCGTCTGCGTTGACGATCGCTCCGCCCGCCGCGGATCGCGTCGCGCCGCCACCTGATCGGCCGGCACGGCCGTGAGGAGGCCAGCCGCAGGTCTATCCCGCGCTCGGCAGCGCACTCATCGACGCGGGCGCTTTTCGCGACGGGCCGGCGTCCGGACCCTTCCCATCCGCCTTGTCGGCGAACTTGAGCCAACGCTGCTCCAGGTTCCGAAAATGGGCGACCACTTCGGGTGAGCTCGCTAGGGTGGCTCGCCGCGCACACTTGGCGGCTTGTTCGCGGCAATATTTCACATACGACGACATGACCGTACTTACGCTCTCGCGACGCAACCCAACTACGGGTCTCGCACCTCGCAGGCGTGACCGAGCCTGGTGCTGCGTTCGCTGTCTTACACCGTCGAATATTTGTCGGACGTTATGGGCAATGCAAGATTTTGATGGCGTGCCCGCTCATTTCGCGGCGGACTGTTGCTTTGCCGTCACGGTCTGGTACGGGCCCAAGGGCATGGCGGCAATCATGGCTGGTGGCGGACCAGGCTCCGACACAACACCCAACAAGATATAGGAATAAGATATTAGCCAATCGAAAGTATTGCCGCGCCTTGCGGGCAAGAAATGGAAAATCCTCGGCTGCGCGGACACTGACGCGGGCGCGGATACTCTTGCGGACAACCTGTCGCTTTGCTCCCCTTACAAGCCGGGTGCGAATCAGCGTCGGTTCAAACACGACTTTCAAGTCTTGGACGCGCCGGCGATGCCGCTGCACTGAAGGTTCCTCATGCCTCAATCGTTGGGCCCTCCGATCGCCCCAGCGCCGCGCGCCCCGACCTATACCGAAATCGCACACGCAGTCCGCATGCTGGACGGGGAGTCGGCGAAGCGCGTCCGGGACATGATGAATGCCATATTCGAGCTGGCCAACACCCAACCGGACTCGATCGATTGGGCCAATCCCGATCACTGGATCAATGAACGGCTCTCGGGCGATGTGCGCAGGCTGGCGCGCAAGATCTGGGAAGGCAGCGGCAAGACACTCAACCCACGCTACCTCTACGGTCACTACAAGATCATAAATCGTTTGAAGCTGCTGGAGCTGGTCGACGGGACCTATTTGAGCGCAGAGCGCGGCCGACAATTTCTTGCAGGAGAGAAGACAATCCTTGCCGAGCTGATGGGCTTGCGAGTGTCCAAGCGCCGCGCTTCTCGACCGACACCGCCATCAGACACCCAGCCCGACGAATAAGTGGAGAATACTTCCGGGCGAACCGTGTTCTCTGTCGCGGTATTCTCTCGGCTTCGGGACATGGTGCTCCAGAGATCACGGCCGACGCCTTGGCGAATCCAACTCGCCGGCAGGTTCTCGCGCTGCCTTGCGGCAAAAGCTGCGAAAGCGTATCGTCCCGATGCTCAATCAGGCGGTTGGAGAAGCGCTTTTGCCGATGAGGATCGGCGCACCATTGCTTGCAGCTGTGCCTGCCAGGAAATCGTGAAATGACAAAATTCCAGGACGCGGCATATGCGCACGCGGCGCTGAGCGCGACTCTCGTGATGCTTCGGGTTCTCATCAATCAGGGCCTCATCCCGCGCGACGACGTGGTCAGGGCCATGCTCGATGAGGCGGTCGCCAGGGCGATCGCCGAGGAGGAAGAGCGCAACAGGGGGGCAAGCGGCAGAACCGCGGCCGACATCAACGGTCAGGCGGCCGAAATCCTGAAATTCATCGCCGAGAAACTTTGACGCAGGTCGAGCTGCGCCGCCCCGCCCGCCGGCGGATTAAGATGCTCCGGGCGCCAGCCGCGCCGCCCAGCCACCGATGCCCTCGATCGGGCTGTGCGTACTAAGCTGCGGTCAGATCGGCAGAAATTGGCCGCCCGGTGCGTTAACGATGATTAAAGAGACCTTAACAAGCGGTTTCCTTTGTTCTGCCAAGCCGATAGGATAACCGAGCGGCAGTGGGATATCTGTGCGGCGCGTTGCTGCCGGCTGCCTGGGGGATCCGAGGGGGATCTCAGGGCTAACGCGCTCGTGACGCGGTCGGGGCTTCCCTGCCGCGGCTCTGGTCCAGCGTAATGCGAGGCGACGACCGATATGGCGAACACCCCGAAGAAGATGAAGGATCCGACGGAAGCGGCCCTGTCGGCGATCCAGGATGCGCTCAGCGTGCGCGATACCCCGCCCGATCCCATCATCCCGTCGGCGCCTGTGAGCACGCGGCCAGAGGAACCGGCGCCGGAGCAGCCGTGGCGCACCGTGCGCACCGCCGCCGTCAAGGAGGAGACATTCGACGACGAGGTTCGCCGCGCCGAGGACCAGGGCTCGCTGCGCCGCCCCGCCAATGACGACCGGGAATCGATCGGACAGATCCTGCGCTCGCTGCAACGCCGGCCGGCGCGCACCTCCTACGTCGTCGCCACCGTGTTCGCGGTGGTCTGGGTGTTGGCCGGGCTGATGCTCGGCTGGATGTACCTCCCCGACCTCAAGGCTTCGCTCGGCCCGACCGGCCTGACCGCCCCCGTGCTCGGCGTGATGGCCGCCATCTTCTTTGCCCCGATCATCTTCTTCTACGTGCTCGCACACATGGCCTGGCGGTCGCAGGAATTGCGGCTCATCACCCAGTCCATGGCCGAGGTCGCCATGCGGCTCGCCGAACCGGAAACGGTCGCGCGCGAGTCGATCGTCACCGTCGGCCAGGCGATCCGGCGCGAGGTCGCCGCCATGGGCGACGGCATCGAGCGCGCGCTCGCGCGCGCCGCCGAGCTTGAGACGCTGGTCGCCAACGAGGTGTCGGCGCTCGAACACGCCTACAACGACAACGAAGTACGCATCCGTGCGCTGTTGCAGGACCTGGGCAGCCAACGCGACACCCTCGTCGGCCAAGCCGAGTCGGTCCGCGACGCCATCAACGGCGTGCATCTCGATCTGTCGAACGACATTTCGCAGATCAGCCAGCTGGTCGCCGAGCAGGTCAACGACGCGGCGCGCCGCATTACCATGACCTTGGCCGAGAAAGGCGAGCACATCACCCGCGCGCTCGGCCACGCCGGCGACAACATGATCGAGCAGCTCGGCGAGCGCGGCGGCGATCTTCTGGAGCGCCTGGAATCGACCGGCTCCAACACCGCCGAGGCCATTGCGCAGGCGACCGATCGCCTGACCGCGACGCTCAACTTCAAGACCGACCACATCGGCGACGAGTTCACGGAAATCGCCTGCGAGGTTTCCTGGCTGGCCTTCTCGAGGCGGTCGAGCAGATCGCCGCCGCGATCGCCGAGGGGTTCGATCATCGTGTCGCCGGCATTTCCGAGCGCGCGCGTGATGTGCTCGGCCTTTTCCGCGAGCGTATGAGTAATGCGCCGCG